>JBFGJV010000368.1:0-1509 GCA_041577015.1 Myxococcota bacterium | reverse complement strand
TTCGCGGGAGACGTCCCGGAGGTGGAGGAATCCCTGTGCACCGGGTGCGGGCAGTGTCAGCACGCCTGCCCCGCGCCGCAGAACGCGATCTTGATGCTGCCCAGCACGCGGAGGCCCCGCCTCGCGGAGCTCGCCGGAGGCGATGATGATGACGGGTGACGCGTCGGAGCCGGAACGCCTGGAGCTCGCGGAGCTCCAGGACGAGACGATCGACGCCGGCATCCTGCGGCGCCTCTTCGAGGACCTGGACGCCCTGGCCCAGATCCACGCGGTGCACGTCAAGGGAGCGGCCGGCCGGCGTGCACAGGATCGCCCGGTGGAGCTGGGTGAGGCGCTCGGGCTTCTGCTGGCGGGCCGCATCCGCGGCGCCCAGGTGCTCTACGAGTACGACGGTCGCAGCTGGTGCGACACGATCATCCGCCAACGAGACGGTCATCGCTTGATCCGCATCGAAGCCCCGCGCAGGGCCGAGTCGCTCGCCTAGAGCCGAATCCGGGCTACGCTCCGGATTCTCTCTTGCACGCGAGGTGGCAGCGACCGTGACTGTTCCTTCACGCGACGGGTTCGGGCCCGACACGACCACGGACGAGGTGCTGGACGGCATCGACCTCGACGGGAAGCTGGCGCTCGTGACCGGCAGCTCCGGGGGCCTCGGGGCGGAGACGGCGCGGGCCCTGGCCTCGAAGGGCGCACGGGTCGTGATCACTGCCCGCGACGTCGGGAAGGGCAAGCACATCGCGGAGCGCGTCCGGGCGTCCACGGGGAACGAGGACGTCGAGGTGGAGGAGCTCGAGCTCGGCTCGCTGGCGAGCGTTCGGGCCTTCGCGGACCGCTTCCTGGCACGCCACGACGCCCTGCAGATTCTGGTGAACAACGCGGGCGTGATGGCCTGCCCGTTCGAGAAGACGGCCGACGGGTTCGAGCTCCAGTTCGGCACCAACCACCTGGGCCACTTCCTGATGACGGGCCTGATGGCGCCCGCGCTCCTGCGCGGCGCTCCCGCGCGCGTCGTCTCGGTGAGCTCACGCGGGCACCAGATGTCTCCCGTGGTCTTCGAGGACATCCACTTCGAGCGGCGGCCCTACGAGAAGTGGTCGGCGTACGGGCAGTCCAAGACGGCCAACATCCTGCTGGCCGTGGAGCTGGAGCGGCGGCTGGGCGCGCGCGGCGTCCACGCCAACGCCGTCCACCCCGGGGTCATCCCCACCGAGCTCTCGCGCCACATGGAGCCGGAGGACTACGAGCGGCTGCAGAAGCGCGCGCCGGGTGGGAAGCTGCAGCTCAAGTCGGTGGAGGCCGGGGCCGCCACCGCCGTATACGCCGCCACGGCGCCGGAGCTCGAGGGGCGTGGCGGACTCTACCTGGAGGACTGCCGCATCTCGAAGGTGGACGACACGGAGGGAGCCTCGACCGGCGTTCGCTCCTACGCGCTCGACCCGGACGCGGCGAAGCGGCTCTGGTCGGCCTCGGAGGAGATGGTAGGCCAGAGCTTCCCGCTCTGAGCCTGGG
>JBFGJV010000367.1:0-1516 GCA_041577015.1 Myxococcota bacterium | reverse complement strand
TGGAGCTGGTACCTCCCCTTCGGTCTGCTGACCCCGGCCAGCTGGGTGGCCATGTTCGCCCAGCGCTACATGCACGAGTACGGCGCCACGGGGCTCGACCTGGCCCAGGTGGCGGTCTCCACGCGCAAGCACGCGGTCCACAACCCCGCCGCCTTCTTCTACGGGCGTGAGCTCACCCTGGAGGAGCACCAGAGCTCGCGTCTGATCGTCGACCCGCTGCGGCTCTTCGACTGCTGCCAGGAGAGCGACGGCGGCGCGGCGTGCATCGTCACCAGCGTGGAGCGGGCGCGGGATCTCGGCGCCGGGGGCGCGGTGATCCGCGGCGTGGCCCAGGCCGCGGGCGCCGACCAGGAGAACATGACGAGCTTCTACCGGCCGTCCATCTCACACCTTCCGGAGATGGACCTCGTCGCCGAGCAGGTCACCCGCATGTCGGAGCTCCGACCCGACGACGTGGACGCCGCCATCATCTACGACGCCTTCACGCCCATCGTGCTCTGGCAGCTGGAGAGCTTCGGCTTCTGCCCGCGCGGGGAGGCGAAGGAGTTCGTCAAGAACGGGAACCTCGAGCTGGGCGGTCGCCTTCCCACCAACACCAACGGCGGCCAGCTCTCCGAGGCCTACATCCACGGCATGAACGGCGTCAACGAGGGCGTGCGGCTGATCCGGGGCACGTCGTGCAACCAGCCCGAGAAGACGGACCACGTGCTGGTGACGGGTGGCGTGGGCGTCCCCACCAGCGGCATGATCCTCGGGAAGCTCGACTGAGACGGAGGACACGATGCGCGAGTCGGTGATCGTCGAGGCCCTGCGGACCCCCATCGCCCGGGGCAAGATGGGGCGCGGGGAGCTCTCGGGGCTGCACCCCGCCCATCTGCTGGCGCGCGTACAATACGGCCTGTGCGAGCGGGCGGGCCTCGACCCGAAGGAGGTCGAGCAGGTGGTGGGCGGCTGCGTGACCCAGGCGGGGGAGCAGTCCAACAACATCGCCCGCCACGCCTGGCTCTCGGCGGGGAAGGGCTGGCACACGGGCGGCACCACCGTGGATACGCAATGCGGCTCCGGCCAGCAGGCCAACCACCTGGTGAACGCGCTGGTCAAGGCCGGGAGCATCGACTGCGGTATCGCGTGCGGCGTCGAGGTGATGAGCCACGTGGGGCTCGGCGCCAACGTGCTGAACGGGCCGGGCTACTTCCAGCCGCCGGACTGGCCCTGGGACTCCTCCCCCGACCAGTTCCGCGCCGCCGAGCGCATCGCCAAGAACCGCGGCATCAAGCGCGAGGACGTGGACCGCTTCGGACTGGCCTCCCAGCAGAAGGCGAAGCGGGCGCGCGACGAGGGACGCTTCGAGCGCGAGATCCTGCCGATCGACGCGCCGGTCCTGGGCGACGACGGTGCCCCCACCGGCGAGACGCGCGCCGTCGAGCACGACCAGGGCATCCGCGAGTCCACGCTCGAGGGCCTGGCCCAGCTCAAGCCCGTGGTGGAGGAGGGCATCCACACGGCGGGGAACTCC
>JBFGJV010000366.1:0-1532 GCA_041577015.1 Myxococcota bacterium | reverse complement strand
CGCCCGGCGCACCTCTTCTTCGACCGCTTCATCGAGCCGCTCGTGCGACGGATCGGCGGCGGCGCGGACGAAGGCCCCACCTCCGCCGAGGAGCTGCTCCGCTTGGCGCGCTCCCTGCGTGGACGCGCCCCGCGCGGGACGCCGCTCGCGATCATCGGCGGAGTGTCGCGTGCGGCGGAGCTCAGCGTCTCGGACGTCATGGTGCCGCGCACCGAGATCGTGTCGTTCGCCAAGGAGACGCCCGCCGACCAGTGCCTCGAGCAGGTCCTGGAGGAGCGCTACACGCGCGTCCCCATCCACGACGGATCCATCGACCGCCTGGTGGGGCTGGTGCACCTGAAGGACCTCATGGCCCACGTCCGGGCCGGGAAGACCGACCTGATGCCGATCGTGAAGCCGATCCTGCGCGTGCCCGAGAACAAGCCGATCCTGGACCTGCTGGCCGACATGCAGCGTGGCTTCATCCACATGGCCGCGGTGAAGGACGAGTTCGGCGTGACGGAGGGCCTGGTCACGATGGAAGACGTAATCGAGGAGCTGGTGGGCGAGATCCGCGACGAGTTCGACCGCGAGGAGCTCTCGGCGATCCGCAGGCGGGACGACGGGAGCTACGATGTGCTGGGTCGGGTCAAGATCCTGGACTTCCAGCGCGAGACGGGCCTCGCCGTGCCCGGCGAGCCCGGCGACACCCTGGGCGGCATCGCCTTCAACGCCCTGGGCCACCCCCCCCGCCGCGGCGAGTCGGTGGAGGTCCCGGGCTACGAGCTGACGGTGGTGGACGTCTCCGGCAGCCGGGTGGTGCTGGTGCGGGTCACCCCGCGTCCGGAGACCGAGCAGCGCCGCGAGGACGAACACCTGCACTGATGCGAGCCCTCTTCTCCATCGCCCTCGGCCTCGCGCTCGCCTCGGCGGGCTGTCGCGACGAGGCCTCGGTGGCCGCGCCTCCTCCGCTGCGCAGCGAGGTGCCGGTCCATTTGGAGCAGGTGGAGGAGCGACGGCTCGCCAACGCGATCGTGGTGCCGGGTCTGGCCGAGGCCAAGGCGCGCATCGAGCTCTCGTTCCGGGTTCCGGGCTTCCTGGCCAGCTTCGCGGCCGAGGAGGGCCAGCGTGTGGAGGCCGGCGACCTGCTCGCCGAGCTGGACGTGGACGACCTGCGTCGCGCGGTGCGGACCGCCCAGGCCAGCCTGAACCGGGCCCTGGCCGGCGCGACCGTCGCCCGCCAGCAGTTCGAGCGGCAGGAGGCACTGCTCGCCGCGAACAGCACCTCCAAGGAACGGCACGAGCGCGCCCGGGCCGAGCACCAGGCGGCGCGCAGTCAGGTGCGCGAGGCGCGCGTGGCGCTCGAGACGGCGCAGGACCGGCTGGCCAAGGCACAGCTGCGAGCGCCCATCGCGGGGTGGGTGGAGCGCCGCCTGGTGGAGGCGCACGAGCGGGTCTCGGCCGAGCGGCCGGTGCTGGTGCTGACCGACCTCGATCCGATCGTGGTCCGGGCGGCGGTGGCGGACGCCCAGCTCGCGCGGCTCCACCTCGGG
>JBFGJV010000365.1:0-1544 GCA_041577015.1 Myxococcota bacterium | reverse complement strand
CGGCATCCAGCAGCGGCGAGAGGACGCCGCGCTCGTGCGCCGCGCGGTGGCCCGGACGGAAGTCGCCGGTGTCGTCCGTGTTGACGCCGTAGGCCACCGCCTCGAAGCCGAGCTCGTCCCGGATGCGGGCGAGCACGTCGAAGAGCTCGCTCTTGCAGTGGTAGCAGCGATCGGGCGCGTTGGCGCGGTAGGCCGCGCTCTGCAGCTCCCGCGTGTCCACGAACCGGTGCGGGATGCCGAACTTGCGCACCAGCTCCTCGGCCATGGCGCGGTGGTGCTCCGGGTAGGAAGGACTCACGGCGGTCACCGCCAGCGCGTCGGCGCCCAGGGCCTGGTGGGAGGCCCAGGCCAGGTAGCTCGAATCGACGCCCCCGGAGAAGGCCACGAGCAGGCGCCGGGTCTCGCGCAGAGCCGCGAGCAGGGCCTCCTGCTTGCGGGCGAGCTCGCCGAAGGGCGGGGAGGACGACACGCTGCGAGGGTACGAGGCCCTCCGGGGCGGGTCAACGCGGCGGGGCGTCCGTCCGGGCATTATGCTGGGAATGCCAAGGGGGGAAGGACGAGATGGCCAAGCTCGAGGTCGCGCTCCTGTACGGCGGACGGTCCGTGGAGCACGAGGTGTCGATCGCCTCGGCGCGCTCGATCCTGCGCGCGCTCGATCCGTCGCGCTACCGGGTCTGGCTGCTGGGCGTGGACCGCGCCGGGCGCTGGCGGCTGGGCGCGCCGGGCTCCGAGCTCGAATCCGTGCTCGAGCGCGGTCCCGAGGTGCGCCCGCCGGTCGCCGGATCCCAGGGCCAGATCGTGCCGTTGTCGGGCGCAGAGGGTGCGCCAACCCGGGTGGACGTGGTGTTTCCCATCGTGCACGGAGCCGGTGGCGAGGACGGCACGCTGCAGGGCCTCCTCGAGCTGGCGGGCGTCCCGTACGTGGGGGCACGCGTGCTCGGCTCGGCGCTCCAGATGGACAAGGAGATCTCCAAGCGCCTGCTGCAAGCGGCCGGTGTCCCGGTGGTGCCGTGGCAGCTGGTGCGCCGGAGCGAGATCGCGAGCGATCCCCGCGCGGCCGTGACCCGCGTGGTGGAGGCGCTCGGGGTTCCGCTCTTCACCAAGCCGGCCAACGGGGGCTCCTCGGTGGGGACACAGCGGATCGAGCGCCCGGAGTCGCTCGGCCGCGCGTTGGCGGAGGCGGCCCGGTACGACACCAAGGTGGTCGTGGAACGCGCGGTGGACGCGCGGGAGATCGAGGTGGCGGTGCTCGGGAACGAGAGCGCCGAGGCCTCGCTGCCCGGCGAGATCCGTCCTCGGCGGGAGTTCTACGACTACGAGGCCAAGTACGTGGACGAGGCCACGGAGCTGCTGGTGCCCGCCCCCCTCTCGGAGGGGCTCACGGAGCGCGCCCGCGAGCTCGCCCTCGCCGCCTACGCCGCCCTGGAGGGCGAAGGGCTGGCGCGCGTGGACTTCCTGCTCGACCGCGGCTCCGAGTCGCTCTACGTGAGCGAGCTGAACAGCCTCCCCGGCTTCACCGAGGTCTCCATGTACCCGCGGCTCTG
>JBFGJV010000364.1:0-1568 GCA_041577015.1 Myxococcota bacterium | reverse complement strand
TCAGCAGCTGGATCCAGCGCGCGTGGGCGCCCCGCGCATCGAGCGCGGGCTCGGGCAGCATGCGCGCGATGGTCTCGTCGGGATCGAGCCCCAGCGCCGCGGCCACGGTGCGCACGAAACCGCGCACGAACCCGTCGGGCGTGCCGTCGTACGCCCCCGCCTCCAGGCGCTCCAGGGACCGACGCGGCAGGCGGGTGTCCGCGGCCAGCGCATCGAGGGTGATGCCCCGCAGCCGACGCTGGCGCGCCAGGTACGCGCCGATGGCCTCCGGCCTGCCGTCGGTCAGCGCAAGAGCTTCAGGTAGTCTGCGCTTCGCTTGCCCCACGTGCCGCTCGGCCGCCGCTCGCGCACGGCGGTCAGGTGCTGGATGGCGCGATCACGCTGGCCCAGCGAGACGAAGATCTCCGCCATGCGGAAGTGCACCTCCGCCTCGGCAAGCGGGCCGGGCTCGCGCTCGAGCACGCGCTCGAACAGCTGTAGCGCCGCCAGCCGGTTGCCTTCCTCGGCTTCGAGGATGCCGAGATCCAGCAGCGCCGGCCAGTAGCCATCGTGATATTCCACCGCCAGCTCCAGGTGCCGGCGGGCCTCTTTGCGCCGTCCGAGCTGGAGCTGCGCCCAGCCCAGATTCGTGAGCGCGCGCCAGGGGGCCGGGAAGGTGGGGTCCTCGGTCAGGGCCGAGGCATGGGGAATCGCATCCTCGTAGCGCTTCAGCTGGACGTAGAGGGCGGCCAGGTTCAGACGCGCCGACTGGAAGTCGGGGCGGAGCTCGAGGGCCCGCATCAGGTGCTGCTCGGCCTGCTCGAGCCGGCCCTTGCGCCGATAGCCCTCGGCCAGGGCCAGCGGGATCCAGGCGTCGCTCGGGTCCAGCTCCTGGGCCCGCTTGAGCTCGCGAAGCGCCAGCGCGGTGCGGCCCTGGGCCATGCGCTCCACGCCCACGTCGTAGTGCACCTTGGCCCGGTGCAGCTCCACCTGGCGCTCGTCCTTCCCACTCGTCGTGGCGCAGCCCAGGGCGACGGCGCCCAGCAGGACGGCGCGCGCGCCGGTCCCCAAACCGTGCAGGATGCTCCCGATCCTCATCCCGACCCTCCTTCCAGGCGCAGAGTGGGCTGCGCCGCCCCTAGAAGCACGCCAACAGCCGCAGCATCGGACTCGCCCGCTCCGGTGCCGCCGGGGCGCGCCGACGCACCAGCTGCACCCGCCCGAGCGCCGTCGCACCGGCCCGCTCGCGGCCCTGGGCCCTCGCCCCCCGCCGGGTCTTCTTCTCCGGCTCGGGAGGGCGAAACTTCGTCAGCGTGGATCCGGCGTCAGGGCCAGCGGGGTCTGCGGCCGCTTCGAGACCCGGCGCCTCGTCGGCCTCCAGCTCGGGCGCCCGGACGGCGTCACCCGGAACCTCGAACTCGGGAACCGTCTCCTCGGCCACGTCCTCGAGCAGGAGCTCGGCGATCTCCCGCCCAGCCCTCGCTGCCTGCTCCGCGCGTGATGCAACGGGCGGGGCGGGCGCCTCCTCGGCTACCTGCGCACCCGTGTCCTCGAGCTGCACGCGCGCGGCCGCCGGGCCCATGATCTCG
>JBFGJV010000363.1:0-1575 GCA_041577015.1 Myxococcota bacterium | reverse complement strand
GCCGAAGTTCCGGTGGCGCGACACCTCGTGGAGGACGTCGCTCGCGGGCGTGATCGGGTAGGCGCCGAGCAGGACGGGGCGCTCCATGCGCTGGCTGGCGGCCAGGATGCCCCACGCCAGCGCCGTATTGCCGGTCATGTTGCGGTAGTGCCCGGGCTCGATCTTGGCGCGCGGCACCACGAAGGAGACCGGGAACAGCTCGCTCGTCTCGCCGAAGGCGTGCCCGGCCAGCAGCACGCGTCGGTTCGCCTCGCGGAGCCGGTCGCGGAAGCGCTGGTCGATCCAGCGCAGCGTGGGCTCCATGGGCCGACCGTAGAGCCAGTACATGAGACCGAGCGCAAAGAAGTTCTTGCAGCGATCCGCCTCCCGCTGGCTCAGGCCGAGGTCCGCCAGGGCGTTGCGGTTCAGGCGCGTCAACGGCACCTCCGACACGCGGAAGCGCTCGCGCAGGGCGGGGCGCGGGTCCTCCTCGTAGCCGGCCTTGTCCAGGTTCTTCTCGGTGAAGGCGTCGGCGTTCAGCACGAGCATCCCGCCGGATCGAAGATCCTCCACGTTGGCCCGCAGGGCGGCGGGATTGAAGGCCACCAGCACGTCCGGCTGGTCGGCGGGCGTGCGCACGTCCTCCGCCGCGAAGTGGATCTGGAACCCGGAGACGCCGGCCAGCGTCCCCGCGGGGGCACGAATCTCGGCCGGGTAGTCGGGCAGGGTGGCCAGGTCGTTGCCCGCGATCGCGGTGGCCTCGGTGAACTTGGTCCCCGTGAGCTGCATGCCGTCGCCAGAGTCGCCCGCAAAGCGGATGGCGACGCGGTCGAGCTCCTCGACCTGCTTGATGGGCACGGTCCACACTCCACGCGTCGGCTGGCGCCGACCCCGAGTTCGATTGTATCTGCCGGCCCGGCAAGCGAAAGGGGCCCGGCGAGCGTCCGGACGCGCGCGCACGCACCCCCGGGATTCGTCCCGGCGGCCCGGTACGTTCCGGGCCCTTCTGCGCGCCCGCGAGCCTCAAGGAATCGACTCGGGAGGCCGAAGGGACCCCCATGTTCAGTCCGCGCACGCGCCCGCTCGCCCTGGACGCGGAGCGGTTGCTGGGGCTGCGGCTGTCGCTCAACACCCCCGTGGTGGCGACACCGGAGCTCCCGGCCGGACCCGCCCGCGCCGCGCTGGTGTCGCACGCGGAGGCGGGCCTCCGCTGCATCACGGTGGCGGTGCGCTCGCTTCGCAACGGAGCCACGGTGCTCTACGAGCTCGAGGGCATGGACCTCGACGCCACGCTGGACTTCTCGGTGGCCATGGATGCGGCGCTCTCGTTCGCCGAGACCATGGGCTTCCTCTTCGATGACGACGAGGTGGCGCGCGGCGGTGACGCCGCCCAGGCCCTGCGGCGCTGGCGCGAGATCATGGGGTCGGCGGCGGCGCGCGTGGAGCTCGAGGACACGGATTCCGGGCTGGCGCCGGACGAGCCCCCCACGGCGCGGGACGCGGATGCCCCGGTGCCGGCCGAGCTCCTGCTCGAGGACGTGGCCGAGCAGACGGTGCCCGAGGTCGACGACGCCGAGGCGCCCGGGCTCGAGGCGG
>JBFGJV010000362.1:0-1636 GCA_041577015.1 Myxococcota bacterium | reverse complement strand
GAGCAGCTCGAGCAGGTGGCCCACGGCCCAGGTCACCACCCAGCGGTCGCTCTCCAGCCAGCCGTCGTGCTCCTGGAAGCCGCCCAGGGCCGCGGCGATGTCGCGCGCGACGCTGGGCTTCTCGGTGATGACGAGCGCCTTCGACACGGACCCTCTCCCCCCCTTGGGGATCGCCCTCCCACCCGCAGGACCGGAGTGGCAAGCCGCCATCCTTAGCTTGAGGCCTTGGGGCTGACAAGCCGCGCCCCCGAAGCCCGGGCCCCTCCGGGTCGGGCGGCGCACGGGAAACTTGAGATGGCGCCGGGCGGCGGACGGCTCCTTGCACCCCTCCTGCCGGTCGGGCACGCTGCCGCCGCCGCGCCGTGGGAGGAGACGGGGCCCGGGATGAGCGACGCCCAGCCCATCACCGGCCTGCGCCCCGGGGACCTGGCTCCCCACGTCTTCCTGTGCGGCGACCCCGCCCGGGTCGAGCGGATCGCCGGCGGCTGGAAGCGCCGTCGGGAGGTGTGCCGGGTCCGGGAGTATCACGTGTTCACCGGCGAGCACGACGGCCTGCCGGTCACGGCCGCCTCCACGGGAATCGGGGCGCCGGGAACCGCCATCCTCCTGGAGGAGCTCGCCAAGCTGGGTGCCCACACCTTCCTGCGCGTGGGCAACAGCGGAGGTCTCGCCCCGCGGGTCGAGGTGGGCGACCTGGCGATCACCACCGCGGCGGTGCGGGACGACGGCACCTCCCGGAGCTACGTGATCCCCGAGTACCCGGCCGTGGCGGACTGGCGTCTGGTGGCAGCCCTCGTGGAGTCCGCGCAGGCGCACGGCGCGCGCTGGCACGCCGGGGTCACCTGGTCCCTGGACGCCTTCTATGCCCGCAACGCCGTGCTCCAGGAGGACGGCGGCTTCGGCTCCATGGTCTTCGGGAGCTACTGGACCCGCGACCTGGAGGAGCGCATCCGCGACATGCAGGCCGCGGGCGTGCTCAACTGCGAGATGGAGGCGGGCGTGATCCTCACCCTCGCCGGGCTCTTCGGCCTGCGCGCCGGGTGCATCTGCGTGGTCTCGGACCGCACGCCGTGGCCCGGCCCGTCGGCCCTGGATCTGGACCGCAACATGCAGATCTGCATCGAGGTGGCCCACGCCGCCATGCAGAAGATGGCGGCCGTGCCCTTCGCGCCGGTCGTCCCGGGAGGGGCCTGAGCGCCGCATGGCCGACACCATCTTCGGACGGATCGCGCGCGGGGAGATGGAGGCGAAGCTCGTCTACCAGGACGACCGCGCGGTGGCCTTCCAGGACATCAGCCCCCAGGCGCCCACCCACGTGCTGGTGATCCCGCGCAAGCCGATTCCGAAGCTGGCGGACGCCACCCCCGAGGACGAGGCGCTGCTCGGGCACCTGCTGCTGGTGGCGAATCGCGTGGCGGGCGACGCGGGGCTCTCGGACTACCGCGTGGTGGTGAACAACGGCGCCGGCGCCGGCCAGAGCGTCTTCCACGTCCACCTGCACGTCCTCGGCGGCCGCCCCCTCTCCTGGCCCCCGGGATAGCCCGCTGAACTCCGCTCGCTGGCCGCTCGGCCTCCGGCCTCGCTAGCTCGCTGCGCGCGCCCTTCGGGCGCTTGCGCGGACCGCTCAGGACTCCGG
>JBFGJV010000361.1:0-1643 GCA_041577015.1 Myxococcota bacterium | reverse complement strand
GCAGCCTCGCCGCCTACAGCCTGGGCATTACCGGTGTGGATCCCATCGAGTACGACATCATCTTCGAGCGGTTTCTCAACCCCGAGCGGGTGTCCATGCCGGACATCGACGTGGACTTCTGCATGCGCGGCCGCGACCGGGTGATCCGCTACGTGGCCGAGAAGTACGACGGGGAAGGGGACGACCAGCGGCGCGTCGCCCAGATCATCACCTTCGGCAAGCTCCAGGCGCGTGCGGTGATCCGGGACGTGGGCCGGGTCATGGGCATGCCCTACGGCGACGTGGACCGCATCGCCAAGCTCGTGCCCGAGACGCTCAAGATCACCCTGGAGCAGGCGCTCACCCAGTCGCCGGAGCTGCGCGCGCGCGCCGAGTCGGACGGTCAGGTGGCGCGCCTGCTCGAGACCGCCCGGCGGCTGGAGGGCCTGACCCGGCACGCCTCCACCCACGCCGCGGGCGTCGTGATCGGGAGCGATCCGCTGATCGACCTGGTGCCGCTCTACCGCGACGCCCGGTCGGGCGACGTGGTGACGCAGTTCGACTGGAAGTGCATCGAGAAGGTGGGCCTGATCAAGTTCGACTTCCTGGGCCTCAAGACGCTCACCGTGCTGGCGGACGCCGAGGGCCGCATCCGCGCCCGGGGCGGGGCCGACTTCAGCGCCGAGACGATCCCCCTGGACGACGCCGCCACCTACGACCTGCTCTCCCGCGGCGACACCGACGGGGTGTTCCAGGTGGAGTCCCCGGGCATGACCGACCTGGTGGTGAAGCTCAAGCCGCGCGCCTTCAAGGAGCTGATCCCGATCGTGGCGCTGTACCGGCCCGGCCCGCTGGGCTCGGGCATGGTGGACGACTACATCAGCCGCAAGCACGGCCTCACCAAGGTCGAGTACCCCCTGCCGGAGCTGGAGGAGATCCTGGCGGAGACGCTGGGCGTGATCGTGTACCAGGACCAGGTGCTCCAGATCGCCAACCGCCTGGCGGGCTACAGCCTCGGCGAAGCCGACCTGCTGCGCCGCGCCATGGGCAAGAAGAATCCCGAGGAGATGGAGAAGCAGCGCGACCGCTTCGTCACGGGCTGCCTCGCGCGGGACATCGACAAGGCGAAGGCGGAGCAGATCTTCCGGCTGATGGCCGAGTTCGCGGGCTACGGCTTCCCGAAGGCCCACTCCACCGCCTACGCGCTGCTCACCTACCAGACCGGCTATCTGAAGGCCAATCATCCGCGCGAGTTCTGGGCCGCCGTGATGACCGCGGAGACGGGCAACCACGACAAGCTGGGCCGCTACATCGCCCACGCCCGGGAGCGCGGTCTCGAGATCCTCCCGCCCGACGTGAACGAGTCCGCGCGCGACTTCACGGTGGTGGAGGAGGGCATCCGCTTCGGGCTCGCCGGCGTCAAGAACGTGGGGGAGGGCGCCATCGAGGCCATCCGGGAGGCTCGGCATGGAGAGGGGCCGTTCCGTCACGTGTTCGACTTCTGCGCCCGGGTGGACGCCCGGCGCGTGAACCGGCGGGTGGTGGAGAGCCTCGTGAAGTGCGGGGCCTTCGACTCCCTCGAGCGCAACCGGGCCGCGCTCTGGGCCGGGCTCGACGGCGCCCTCGAGGCCGGCGCCTCCCAGCAGCGCGACCGGGCGATCGGG
>JBFGJV010000360.1:0-1648 GCA_041577015.1 Myxococcota bacterium | reverse complement strand
GTCGAAGGGGCGCACGCTGGAGAGGATCAGCTCCACCACGTGGGAGCCCTTCTCCTCGAGCACGCCCTGCATCACCTGCACGCCGTAGATGGCGAGGATCGCGTAGAGCAGGAACGAGAGCATGTAGGCCAGCAGGAACTGGGCCTGCCCGCCCTGCTCGCGGCTCCCGGCGGGCGAGATCCGCACGCTCACGAGCTTCACCGGCCGCACCAGCTCGGCCACCTCCGCCTGGTCGTAGCCGGCGTCCTGGAGCCGGGCCTGGCGCACGGCCGCGGCCACCTCCGTCTCGAGACGCTGCTGGGTGAGGATGTTCGAGACGGCGTCGGCCCGGTATTCGATGCGGTTGGAGGCGAGACCCTCGGCGTCGATCCAGAGCCACGCGTCCACGTCCTGGGCCAGGACGCGCGCGTCCAGCTCGCGGCGCCTGCCCGCCGGGTCGGAGCCCGGCTCCTCCACGAAGAGCACGAAGCGGTCGCCGCGCGGGCTCCCGGCCTCCCGGGCCGCGGCCAGGCGCGCGGCCAGGAGCGGCGCCACGCGCCCCGTCTCGTCCAGCACCACCACCCGATGGCCGTCGGCGGAGCGCGAGAAGGCCAGCACCGGCAGCACCAGGATCGCCACCAGCAGCAGCGGGAAGGCGAAGGTGCTGAGCCAGAAGGCACGGCTCCGCACCCGGATGCGGTACTCGCGCCTCGCCACCACGAAGGCGTTCCTACGAAGCACGACGCACCACGTCCACGAAGATGTCCTCGAGCCGGGGCTCCCGGGCCCGGAACTCGAGCACGTCCAGGAACGTCACCAGCTCCCGCAGCACGTCGGGACCCGACGCCTCCGGCCGCAACAGCAGGTCCACACCCCCGTCGGCCTGCACCGCCGCGTCCACCTGCGCGAGGCTCTCGATCCGCGACAGGTCGCCCCGCGCCACCAGGCGGTAGCGGTGCCCGCCGTGGGCGCGCTTGAGCTCGGCGAGCCCTCCCAGCAGCACCCGCTCGCCTCGGGAGAGCAGACAGATGGCGTCGCAGAGCTTCTCGGCGTGGTCCATCACGTGGGTGGAGAGCAGGATGGTCCGCCGCCGTCGCTTGAACTCCTGGAAGAGCTCCTGGAACAGCACCTGGTTGATGGGGTCGAGCCCGGTGAAGGGCTCGTCCAGGATCAGCAGCTCCGGGTCGTGCAGCAGGATGGCGGCGAGCTGGATCTTCTGCTGCATGCCCTTGGAGAGCGTCTCCACCCGGCTCGTGGCACGATCCCCCAGACCCAGGCGCCCGAGCCACGTGGTGGTGGCGTCCAGCGCCTCTTGTCGGGCCAGCCCCTGGATCTCGCCCAGGAACACCAGCTGCTCGCGCACCGTCATCTTCTTGTAGAGGCCGCGCTCCTCGGGCAGGTAGCCGATCCGGCGGAACGAGTCGGAGTCGCGCGGGCGTCCGAAGAGCAGGACGTCGCCTCGGTCCGGCGCCACGATGTTCATGATCATGCGCAGGGTCGTGGTCTTGCCGGCGCCGTTGGGACCCAGCAGGCCGAAAACCGTTCCCGGCGCCACCGAGAACGAGAGCTCGCGCACCGCCGCCACGCCGTCGTAGCGCTTGCCGACACCGCGCAGCTCCAGGCTGGGAATCGTGGGATCGGGGCACACCATGCTGCGTCGTCGGCTCGC
>JBFGJV010000359.1:0-1656 GCA_041577015.1 Myxococcota bacterium | reverse complement strand
TCGCCTCGTGCACCACCGGCTGGAGGATCTCCACCTCGTTGCGATGCGCCTCGCGCCGCGTGGCGCGCGACTGGGCGAAGGAGACGATCCCGACCTCCCGCATCAGAGGTGCTCCTGGAACGACTCGAAGGGCGCGTCGGGCTCGTCGAGGGGGGCGAAGTGGCGGATGCTCTCGAGGGTGGGGCGGAGCTCGTCGCGCGGGGCCCAGACCGCGCGCACGCGCATGCCCATCCGGATCTCCTCCAGCGGGCACTCCTGGATCACGTGGTAGAAGGGGATGTCGGCGCCGTCCAGGAGCACGTGGGCGCACGCGAAGGGGAGCGGCACGGAGAGGTTCTCCGAGGGGACGCGCACGATGCTGAAGGTGGTTACGGTGCCGGTGTCGCGGACCTGCACCTCGTCTTCCGTGGGGATCGCGCAGCGCGGGCAGGCTCCGCGCGGGGGCACGTAGACCTTGCGGCATCCCGGGCAGCGCTGGCCGAGGATGCGCCCCTCCGCGAGCCCGTGCAGGAAGCGCGACGCGGCGCGCCCGGCGTCGTAGCCGTACTCGAGCCGGATCGGGGTCTGGATGCTCTTCACCGGCTCGCTCACGCGCCCTCCTCGGGCTCGAAGCAGACCAGGTCGCGCATCTCGCCCACGGTCTCCTCGCGCCAGCGCGGGCGCACGCGCAGGCCGGTGGCCATGCGGGACTCGCCGCCGGCGTCCACGGCGTGGAGCAGGGCGGTGTCGGCGCCGTCGAGGCGGATCAGCGCCCAGGCGAAGGGATGGGCGAGGGGCTGCTTGGGGCGCGGGCGCGCCACCCAGGTCCAGGTCGTGACCACGCCGCCGGGGCCGACGGGCACCAGCTCCTGGGTCGTCTCGCCCGTCTCCGGGTCCGCCTCCGCGGGCGGCGCCAGCACCCGGCCCGAGGGCGTGCGCGCGCCCAGCAGGCGCCGCTCGCGCAGCGCCGTGAAGAAGCCGCCCAGCAGCGGGCCCACCGAGCGTCGGTAGCGATACTCGAGAACGTGCGGGGCCGAGAGGAAGCCGTCGTCGTCCCGGATCTCCACCACCCTGCTCTCCTCAGCGCTTCAGGATGAGCTCGGCCGCCGTGCCCACCTGCTCCGTCACCGCCTGCTCGGGATGAATCCCCACCGACCAGCCCACGAGGGCGGCGAACCAGACGTTCTGGAGCGTCAGCGCGATGGCGTGCTCGTGTGCGTCGCCGCTCGTCGCCTCGAGGGGGGCCTCCAGGTCCGGGGCCTCGCCGCGCAGGGACGCTACGAGCAGGCGCGTCACGCGCAGCTGCGCGCCGGCGATCCGGCCCGCCGTCTCCGGGTCGCCGCCCGCCATGGAGCGCACGATCGCACGGGCCAGGTGCGGGTTGGCCAGGATGGCGTCGGTGGCGCGGCGGAAGAACTCGGTGACCCGCGCGAGCGGCGTGCGGCCGGCTGCGGGGTCGTCGGCGAGCGCCCCCTCGACGCCCTCCAGGGCCTCGTTCAGCGCGAAGAGGAGGATGTCCTCCTTGTTGTGGAAGTACTTGTAGAGCGTGCCGAGGGCCACGACGGAGCGCTCGGCCAGGTCGCGCAGTCGCACGGCCTCGAAGCCGCCCTCGGCGGCGAGCTGCACCGCCGCGTCCACGATGCGGCGCATACGCCGCGCCTGGCTCGCGGCGAGCCG
>JBFGJV010000358.1:0-1684 GCA_041577015.1 Myxococcota bacterium | reverse complement strand
TGGAGAGCGAGCTCACCGAGGCGCTGGTCCGCGAGGACGGGCGCGTGCTCTACCCGGTGGACGACGGCATCCCGGTGATGCTGGTCGAGGAGTCGATCGAGCTCGCGGAGCCCGCATGAGGCGCCTGGCGCTCGGGCTCGCGGCCGCTCTCGGTCTGGCCGCGCCGGCGAGGGCCGAGCTCCCGCCCGAGAACCGCTGCCCCGCGCTCTCGGGCGGGCCCGCGGCAGAAGGCGCCGAGGACACCGGCCCCACGCTGCTGCGAGAGGGCATGGCGCTCGGCGCCGAGCACCTGCTGGCGCTGCGCGATCTCCTTCCCCGCGAAGTCTGGCGCTTCCGCGAGGCCTTCTTCTTCGAGGGCATGCGCATGGAGATCGGCCCGTGCCACCGGCGCTATCCGGTGGGTCCCGGCTACGCCGAGGCCACCGCGCGCTTCGCGGGCCGGGCCCGGCTCGACGACGACGGCAACCTGCGCGATCACGTGGCGGGCCTGCCCTTCCCGGCGGAGACGATCGACCCCGAGGCCAGGGATGCCGGGGCCCGCTGGGCCTGGAACCTGGAACAGCGCTACCGGGGCGCCGGGCCACGCGGGCGCTTCCGCCTGACCGACCTCCCGGCGCGCCTGGGCTCGGTCGAGGTCTACAAGGGCGACTTCTGGCAGGTCCAGACCGGGCATCGGGCGGATCTCGAACAGAGCGAGTGGGCGGTGCCGGAGGCCAGCCAGCGGCTCTGGGTGGCGGGCGGCCGCTTCGTGGAGCCCTTCAACGCGCGTCACCTGGCCTGGCGCCAGCTGCGCCCGCTGCAGGCGGAGCGGCGCTTCGCCGAGCCGGACGACACCTTCGTCTACGTGCCCACGATGCGGAAGGCCCGTCGGGCTGCGACCCCGTGGATCGACGGGCTCTACACGCCTCGCTTCGCCGTGGGCGGCGTGGAGGGCGCCGGCGGCGGCGTGCCGTTCGGGGCCGGCGCCTACGGGCCCGAGGGGGCGATCCAGCCCACGGCCGGTCTCTCCATCGCCGCGACGGAGAACGTGCGCAAGGGCTTCGTGGGCCTGACGCTCCGTCCCAACGCGTACGTCTGGAAGCTCGTGGGGGAGCGCGACGTGCTCGCGCCCCTGAACGGCACCAACTCCGGCTGGCCCGAGAGCGAGGAGCGCAACTTCGGACCGAGCGGGCTCTCCGTGGCCAGCGATCGCTGGGAGGTGCGCCGCGCCGTCGTGATCCAGGGGCGCGCGCGCCGCGTCGTGGAGGACGTCGGGCGCATGATGCTCTACGTGGACATGCAGACGCTGCAGCCGCTCTACGTGATCACGCGCCGGGAGAACGGCCTGCTGCTCGAGGTGGGGATCCTCGTGCACCGCTTCAGCGGCGACTGGCCCAGCTATCCCGCCTGGCCCGGAGGCGAGAAGGCCAACGTCTTCGACCCGGTGGCGGCGGCCTTCTACACCGTGCCCGAGGGCGGAAGCGGCTGGCGCCGCGAGTCCTACGACGTGGTGTCGGTACCGCCGGAGCGGGGCAAGATGCGACGCCTGGTCTCCACCGACTCCCTGCTCCAGGGCCGCTAGGCGCGTCCTAGAACGTGTAGCGGATGCGCAGGTAGGCCTCGTCGCGGTCCCGGATCGCCGAGAGCCCGTTCTCCCAGTACGAGTTGTAGGCCCCCGGCCCGGTGCGGTTGCGATGCGGCCCGA
>JBFGJV010000357.1:0-1687 GCA_041577015.1 Myxococcota bacterium | reverse complement strand
CGTCTGCTGGACCCGGACTCCTTCGTGGAGGATGCCGCCTTCGCCCACAGTCTCGACCCGGAGTTTCCGGCCGACGGCGTGGTGACGGGCACCGGCACGGTGGAGGGGCGGCCCGTCTGCGTCATGGCCAACGACTCCACCGTGAAGGCCGGCTCCTGGGGCAAGCGCACGGTGGAGAAGATCCTGCGCATCCAGGAGCGCGCCGAGCGCCTGCGCGTGCCGCTGCTTTATCTGGTCGACTCGGCGGGCGCGCGCATCACCGACCAGGTGGAGATGTTTCCCGGTCGGCGCGGGGCCGGGCGCATCTTCTTCAATCAGTGCCGGCTCTCGGGGCAGATCCCGCAGGTGTGCCTGCTGTTCGGGCCCTCCGCAGCGGGAGGCGCCTACATCCCGGCCTTCTGCGACGTGGTCTTCATGGTCGAGGGCAACGCCAGCATGTACCTGGGCTCGCCGCGCATGGCCGAGATGGTGATCGGCCAGACCACGACGCTCGAGGAGATGGGCGGCGCGCGCATGCATTGCTCGGTCTCCGGCTGCGGCGACTGGCTGGCGAAGGACGAGGAGGAGGCGCTGGCCGCCGCCCGGCGCTACCTGGCGTACCTGCCCGACCACGCCGAGGCGCCGCTCCCGCACGGGGAGGCGCGCCCGCCCGCCCGCGGTTGCGCCGACCTGGAGCAGGTGATCCCCCGCGACGAGAACAAGCCCTTCGACGTGCGCGAGGTGATCGAGCGGCTGGTGGATTCCGACTCCTTCTTCGAGCTGAAGAAGCTCTGGGCCGGCGAGATCCTCACCGGCTTCGCGCGCATCGAGGGCCAACCCGTGGGCGTGCTCGCCAACCAGCCCAAGGTGAAGGGCGGCGTCCTGTTCGTGGACTCTGCCGACAAGGCGGCGCGCTTCATCTGGCTGTGCGACGCCTTCGGCGTGCCGCTCGTCTACCTGGCGGACGTGCCGGGCTTCATGATCGGCAAGCAGGTGGAGCGCCAGGGCATCATCCGGGCCGGCGCCAAGATGATCATGGCCGTCTCCGAGGCGACGGTGCCGCGGCTCTCCGTGATCCTGCGCAAGGCCTACGGGGCCGGCCTCTACGCCATGAGCGGCCCGGGCTTCGAGCCCGACGCCTGCATCGCGCTCCCGAGCGCCATGATCGCGGTGATGGGGCCCGAGGCGGCGGTGAACGCGGTCTACTACAACAAGATCCAGGCGCTCCCGGAGAGCGAGCGCGACGCCTACGTGGAGAAGCTGCGTGCCGAGTTCCGCGCCGACGTGGACGTGGAGCGCCTGGCCAGCGAGCTCGTGATCGACGACGTGGTGGAGCCGGCGCGCCTGCGTGAGGCGGTGGCGGCGCGCCTGCGCGCCGTGCGAAACCGCCCGCGCGACCGGAGCGGTCGCAAGCGCCGCAGCGTGACCCCCGTCTAGCCCCCGGGGCCCCGAAGCCCGCGCTTCCTTGACACCGACCTCGGGATCGGCACTCTTCCGTGTTCGGCTACCGCCGACCCGCTGCTTCGGGAGACCCCATCGTGCGCCACTCCCCCCTGCTTCTCCCCGTCCTTGCCCTGCTCCTCGCCTCCACCGCCGGCCTCGCCCAGGCGGAGCCGTATCCCACGGACCGCTGCGTGGCCCAGAAGCTCGAGGCCGCCGGCTCCTTCTGCGCCGAGAGCCTCCGGGCCGCCGCGCGCGGCCGGTCGGT
>JBFGJV010000356.1:0-1696 GCA_041577015.1 Myxococcota bacterium | reverse complement strand
GACGACACGACGCGGATCCACCGCCGGGACGCCGTGCGCGAGCTGGCCGAGTCCGTGGGCGCCCTGGCGCCTCCGGCGGAGGCGCCCGCGGAGCCGTCCCGCGACGCGCCATAGGTGGGCCGTGTTCGCGTTCCAGGGCGAGGCGCTGGTGCTGCGCACGGTCGACTTCGGAGAGTCGGACCGCGTGGTCCACCTGCTGACGCCGCGCACGGCCCGCCTCACCGCCATCGCCAAGGGGGCGAGGCGCAGCCGGCGGCGCTTCGCGGGCACGCTGGACCTCTTCAACCGGCTCGTCGTGCAGGTGGAGCGGCGGCGCCCCGGCTCCATGGCGCGCATCGATCAGGCGCGTCTGCTCGATTCGTTTCCCGGCCTGCGCTCGAATCCCAGGCGCTTCGCCCTGGCCTGCTACCTGGTCGAGCTGCTGGACCGCCTGGCGCCCGAGGGCGCCGCGCCGGAGGAGGGGGCACGGCTGTTCCACTTCGCGCGCACGGCGCTCGAGGCCGTGAACGCCCGCACGCCCGACGCCCGTCTTCGCACGCTGCTGGAGGTGCGGGCCCTCGACGCCCTGGGGCTGCGGCCGGAGCTCGCCCGCTGCGTGCGCTGCGGTGGCTCGCTTGGCACCGACCCCCTGGTGGGCTTCCACGTGGCGGAAGGGGGCGCCGTGTGTCGCGCCTGCGGGCGCCCAGGGGACGGGCTGCTCACCGTCCACCGCGGCACGCTGCGCGCCCTGGCGCAGAGCACGAAGCTTCCCGTGGAGCACCTGGACCGGCTGGGGCTCCCGGCCACGACGCTCGCCGAGGCGCGTCGCCTGCTGGGACGCTTCCAGCGCTTCCACGTGGGCCTCACGCTCCGAAGTGAGCGATTCCTCGAAGAAATCCTCTCGGGGGCGAGCGGCCACGCGGCTTGACACCCCCCCGACCGGAGGGGATCATCCGCGGTCTCGCGCGCGCCGCGACCGCGGGGGGCGCGCCGGCTCTAGGCCCTCGAGGAGCCCCACGTGACCGCCCCGCCGGAAACCCGCTCCGAGCCCGAGACGTCCGTGCGGATGGAGGACCTCGTCTCCCTGGCCGCGCGCCGCGGCTTCATCTGGCCCTCCAGCGAGATCTACGGCGGCATCAACGGCTTCTGGGACTACGGCCCGCTCGGCGTCGAGCTCAAGAACAACGTGAAGGAGCTCTGGTGGCGGCGCGTGGTGCGCGAGCGCGAGGACGTCGAGGGGCTCGACAGCTCCATCCTGGCCCACTCCCGCACCTGGGAGGCCTCGGGGCACCTGGAGCACTTCAGCGACCCGCTGGTGGACTGTCGCGCCTGCAAGAAGCGCTTCCGCGCCGACCAGCTCGAGGACGCGGGACCGTGCCCTTCGCGCCAGGGCTCCTCCGAGCACGACTTCACGCCCGCCCGGCAGTTCAACCTGATGCTCAAGACCTTCATCGGGGCCGAGGAGGACACGGCCTCCACCGCCTACCTGCGCGCCGAGACCTGTCAGAGCATCTTCCTGGACGCCAAGCGCGTGCGCGAGAGCGCGCGGCAGAAGGTCCCCTTCGGCATCGCCCAGGTCGGCAAGGCCTTTCGCAACGAGATCAACCCGCGCAACTTCACGTTCCGTTCCCGCGAGTTCGAGCAGGCCGAGCTCGAGTTCTTCGTGCACCCCAGCGAACGCGAGCGCTGGTTCGAGCATTGGCGGGAAGAGCGGCTG
>JBFGJV010000355.1:0-1724 GCA_041577015.1 Myxococcota bacterium | reverse complement strand
GATGCGGGTCGAGGGCAAGGACTACGTGGTGCAGGACGGCGACGTGATCTACTTCCGCGTGAGCGCCTGATGGCGCGGCGCACGGTGGAGCTGCTCGCGCCCGAGGAGGTGCTGGAGCGCTACCAGGCCGGGCCCCGCACGGGCGTCTTCACCGACGGCTCCTGCGAGGGGAACCCCGGACCGGGAGGCTGGGGCGTCGTCTGGGTGGAGGACGGCGAGATCGTGGCCGAGCGCCACGGCGCCGACCCCGACACCACGAACAACCGCATGGAGCTGACGGCGCTGATCGAGGCCTACCGCATGCTCCCCGAGGACGCCGAGATCACCGTCTTCTCGGACAGCCAGCTCTGCGTCAAGACCGTGAACGAGTGGGCCGAGGGCTGGGAGCGGCGCGGCTGGCGGCGCAAGAGCGGCCCGATCGCGAACGTCGAGCTGGTGAAGCGGCTCTACGCCCTGGCCCTGGCCCATCCCAAGGTGGAGCTGCGCTGGATCGCCGCTCACGACGGCTCGCGCTGGAACGAGTACGCCGACGCTCTGGCCACCAGCTACTTGCGCGGGGACGCCTGAGGCGTGGTAACTTCCGGGCTCGCTCCGGCGGGAGGGAGGACCGATGGCGCTCAAGGTCGTGGTCGATTTCGACCTCTGCGAGGCGAACGCCCTGTGCATGGAGGTGTGCCCGGAGGTGTTCAAGGTGGACGACGACGACAACCTCCACATCCTGATGGACGAGCCGCCCGAGAGCCTGCGCGCCAAGCTGAAGGAGGCGGAGGCCATCTGCCCGCGCCAGGCGATCTCGATCCAGGAGAGCTGACGGACGCCGGGCGCCCGCCGCCGCCTCAGCCCGCCTCGGGCGTGTAGCGGACCCGCATCTCCTTGATGCCGTTGATGAAGTTGGAGCGCAGCCGGCGCGGCGGCGCGGCCAGCTCCATGTCCGGGAGCCGCCGCAGCAGCTCCTCGAACATGACGCGGATCTCGAGCCGGGCCAGGTGCGCGCCCAGGCAGAAGTGCTCGCCCACCCCGAAGGAGAGGTGGGGGTTCGGCTTGCGGGTGATGTCGAAGCTGTCGGGTTCGCGGAAGACCTCCTCGTCCCGGTTCGCCGACGGGTAGAACATCACCAGCTTCTGGCCCTCGCGGAGCGGGTGGCCGTCCAGCTCGAGGTCACGGGTCACGGTGCGCCGGAAGTGGATCACCGGTGTCACCCAGCGCAGCACCTCCTCCACCGCCGACGGCAGGAGCGCCGGATTGCGCAGCAGGCGCTCGCGCTGCTCCGGGTGCTGGATCAGCGCCAGTATGCCGCCCGAGATGGCGTTGCGCGTGGTCTCGTTCCCGGCCACCGCCAGCAGCAGGAAGAAGTTGTTGAACTCCACGTCGCTGAGCTTCTCGCCGTCCACGTCGCCGTCGAGCATGGCGGTGACGAGGTCGTCGCGCGGGCAGCCCCGGCGCTGCTGGGCCATCTGATGGGCGTAGCCCCACATCTCGGCGGCGGCCTTGCGGCCGTCCTCGAGGGTGTTCTGGAACTCCGGATCGTCGAAGCCGATGAGCCGGTTGCTGAGGTCGAAGACCAGGTGCCGGTCCTCCACCGGAACGCCCATCATCTCCAGGATCACCTGGAGCGGCAGCTCCGCCGCCACGTCCGTCACGAAGTCGCACTCGCCCTTCTGGGCCACGCGGTCCACGATGGCGCGCGTGAGCTCGCGCACGTGCGGCTCGAGCATGCCGATCTT
>JBFGJV010000354.1:0-1732 GCA_041577015.1 Myxococcota bacterium | reverse complement strand
GTAGGCCCCGGGCTCCACCTCCCCGGCGAAGCCGATGGGCGTGAGGGTCCCCGCCGCGTGGAAGAAGACCAGCCGCTCCCCGGCGAACTTCGCGATCTCGCTGGCGAAGCTCTCGGCGGCCGCCTGCCACCCCTCGGGCTCGGCCAGGTCGGCGGGCACGTGCACGTAGCCCGGCCCGGCCCGGCGGCACAGGCCCACGACGCGCGATCCCTGCGGCGCCGCGTCCACCAGCGCGCGCCCGATCCCGCTGGAGGCGCCGGAGACGAAGGCGAGCGCGCTCAAGCGCCCGGGGCCTCCGGCTCGTAGCCGAGGTTGGGGCGCAGCCAGCGCTCCACCTCGGCGACGGACATGCCCTTGCGGGCCGCGTAGTCCGCCACCTGGTCGCGGTCGATCTTGCCCACGGTGAAGTAGCGCGCCTGCGGGTGGGCGAAGTAGAGCCCGGAGACGCTCGCCGCCGGCACCATGGCGCAGTGCTCGGTGAGCGTGACGCCGGCCTCGGGGGCCTCCAGGAGCTCGAAGAGGCGCCACTTCTCGGTGTGGTCGGGGCAGGCGGGGTAGCCGTAGGCGGGACGGATGCCCCGATAGCGCTCCCGCAGCAGGTCCTCCAGACCGAGCGCCTCGTCGCCGCCGTAGCCCCACTCGCGGCGCACCCGCTCGTGCAGCCACTCCGCGAAGGCCTCCGCCAGGCGGTCCGCCAGCGCCTTCACCATGATGGCGTGGTAGTCGTCGTGATCGCGCTCGTAGCGCGCGGCGAGCTCGTCGGCGCCGATTCCCGCGGTGACGGCAAAGGCGCCCACGTGGTCCACCAGCCCGCTCTCCACCGGCGCCACGAAGTCCGCGAGCGAGAGCGTGGGCTTGCCCGCGCCGGGATCGCGCTGCTGGCGCAGCATCGGGAAGCGCGCCACCTCGGCGCTGCGACGCGGGTCGGCCCAGAGCACGACGTCGTCGCCCTGGCGGTTGGCGGGCCAGAAGCCGTAGACGCCGGCGCCTCGGATCGTGCGCGTCCCGAGGATCTCCTCCAGGAGCGCCCGCCCGTTCTCGTAGAGCTCGCGCGCGGCGGCGCCGTACCGGGGATGCTCCAGGATCTTCGGGAACTTGCCCTTCAGCTCCCAGGCCAGGAAGAAGAAGGTCCAGTCGATGTAGCGGGCGATCTCCGCCAGCGGCGCCTCGGCCAGGAGGCGGCGGCCCAGGAAGGCGGGCTCCGGCAGGTCCTCGGCGCGCCAGTCCAGCGCCAGGCGACGCTCGCGAGCGACGGGGTAGGGGAGGAGCGCCCGCTCGCGACGCCCGCCGTAGGTCTCGCGAAGCTGCTCCTGATCCGCCCGGTTCTGCGCGGCGAAGGGGCCGCGGCGCCCGGCGTCCAGGAGATCCGACACCACGCCCACCGCCCGCGAGGCGTCGAGGACGTGCACGGTGGGAGGCTCGTACTCCGGCGCGATCTTGACGGCGGTGTGCTGACGGCTCGTGGTGGCGCCGCCGATCAGGAGCGGGAGCTCGAGGCCGCGCCGCTTCATCTCGCGCGCCACGTGCACCATCTCGTCGAGCGACGGCGTGATCAGGCCCGAGAGCCCGATCAGGTGCGCCTCCCGCTCCAGCGCGGTGTCGAGGATCTGCTCGCACGGCACCATCACGCCGAGGTCGATCACCTCGTAGTTGTTGCAGCCGAGCACCACGCCCACGATGTTCTTGCCGATGTCGTGGACGTCGCCCTTCACGGTGGCCATCACGATGCGGC
>JBFGJV010000353.1:0-1737 GCA_041577015.1 Myxococcota bacterium | reverse complement strand
CCCTTCGGCACGGAGCGCTTCGGCCCGGGAGAGGACCGGCTCGGGATCCAGGCCGAGCTCCCGCAGCAGCTTGGGGTTGCCGAGGGCGACGCTGCGTCCTTCCACCCGGCCGCGCACGCCACGCCCGGTCAGGGATTCGAAGTCCTCCACCGAGACGAGCGATGCGCCCCGCTCCTCGGCGCCCTCTACGACGGCCGCCGCCAGCGGGTGCTCGCTCCCGCGCTCGAGGCTCCCGAGCAGGCGCAGGAACGAGGCCTCGTCGCCCTCGGCGGGCTCGACGGTCACGAGCTTCGGCCGCCCCTCGGTGAGCGTCCCGGTCTTGTCCACCACCAGCGTGTCCACCTTGCGCATCGACTCGATGGCCTCGGCGTTCTTGAAGAGGACGCCGGCCGTCGCCCCCTTTCCCGTGGCCACCATGATCGACATGGGGGTCGCCAGGCCGAGGGCGCACGGGCAGGCGATGATGAGCACGGCCACCGCGTTCACCAGGGCATGGGCCATGCGCGGCTCCGGGCCGAGCCAGCCCCAGACCACGAAGGTCGTCGCGGCGACGACCACGACCGCCGGGACGAACCAGGCCGCCACCACGTCGGCCAGACGCTGGATGGGCGCGCGGCTGCGCTGCGCCTCGGCCACCATGCGCACGATCTGCGCCAGCAGCGTCTCCGCGCCCACCCGCTCGGCCTCCATGACGAGCGTGCCGGTGCCGTTCACGGTTCCGCCCACCACGGGATCGCCCGGGCGCTTCGTCACCGGAATCGGCTCGCCCGTCACCATGGACTCGTCCACGGCGCTGGTGCCCTCCACCACGGCGCCGTCCACGGGCACCTTCTCGCCGGGGCGCACGCGTAGCCGATCGCCGGGCTGCACCTGGTCGAGGGGGACGTCTGCTTCCCCTCCGTCCGGGCCGACGCGCCGCGCGGTCTTGGGCGCGAGGCCCAGGAGAGCCCGGATCGCGGCGCCCGTGCGGTGGCGGGCGCGGAGCTCGAGGACCTGCCCGAGGAGCACGAGGGTAACGATCACGGCGGCCGCCTCGAAGTAGACCCCGACCTCACCCTCGTGAACGTGGAAGGAGGCGGGGAAGATGCCCGGCGCCACGGTGGCCACGACGCTGTAGCTCCACGCCGCTCCGGTTCCCAGCGCGATCAGCGTGAACATGTTGAGGTTGCGGGACACCACCGACGCCCAGCCGCGCTGGAAGAAGGGCCAGCCGCCCCAGAGCACCACGGGCGTGGCGAGGGCGAGCTGGCCCCACGCCATGGCGCGCGAGGGCAGAACGCCTTCGGGCGGACGCAGGGACAGCATCTCCCCCATCACGACCGCCAGCAGGGGCAGGGTCAGGACGAGCGAGATCCAGAAGCGCCGCGTCATGTCCCGCAGCTCGGCGAGCCCCTCCTCGTCGGTGGGGATCACCGGCTCGAGCGCCATGCCGCAGATGGGGCAGCTGCCCGGCGCGTCCCGGACGATCTCCGGGTGCATGGGGCAGGTGTAGGTGGCCGCGGTGGCGCCGGAGCGGGGCGGCGCTGCCTGGGGCGTCGGAGCCGCCTCGAGGTAGCGCTCGGGATCCTCGCGGAACCTCGCCAGACAGTGCGCGCTACAGAAGTGTCGGACGACGCCCGCGTGCTCCAGCCGATGAGGCGTGTCCGTGGAGACGCTCATCCCGCACACGGGATCGAGGTCGGGAGAGGCCTTCACGAAGGCTCTCCGCGGCGTGATGCCCTCCGGAAGACGGCGAGT
>JBFGJV010000352.1:0-1788 GCA_041577015.1 Myxococcota bacterium | reverse complement strand
GTCTCCTCGTAGCCGCGCAGCGCCGCCATGCGCGTGGTGGACCCCGCCACCGCGGGCATGCGCTTGAGCTCCGCGTGGAGCCTGGGCGCCTGCTCCGCGTCCACCTGCAGGAAGGCGCCAGAGATGGTGCCGCCCTCGCGCATCAGTCGGTGCAGGGCGCGCGCGTCCATGTAGGCCGAGAGGCCGATCAGCTCGTCGGCCAGGCCCGCCACGCGCACGCTGCGGATCGGACGCGCACCCTCCAGCACCTCCACCGTGAGCACGTCGCCGGGCTCCACCTTCAGGATCTCCGCCAGCTTGGTGGTGAGGACGACGCCCTCCCGGGGCAGCGGAAGCACCTCGAGGTCCGCGTTCACGATGCGCCGCAGCTCACCTCCGGGCTCCAGCCCGAAGAGCGGCACGCGGCGCACGGCGTGCTCGTGACGCAGACGGGCCGGCACGACCCGGAACGGCTCGGCGCGCATCACGCCGGGCAGCGACGCGATCTCGTGGCGGGCTCGCGCAGGCAGCGGGTCGTGGAAGGCGACGGTCAGGTCCTCGCGCTGGACGGTGCGGAACTGCACGAAGGCCAGGTGCTCGATGGCGTCGATGAAGTAGTAGCCGACCACCAGGATCGCCACGGCCAGCCCCAGGCCCAGGAGCGAGAGGCCCGCGCGCGCCGGGCGTCGGGTGAGGTTGCGCCAGATCATGCGCACCGAGGTGGGAAGCCGCCCTCCGAGCCCACTCCGCTCCAGCACGCCCGGGCGGAAGCTCGCCGGTGGCTCGGGGCGCATGGCCTCGGCTGGCGGCAGGCGCAGCACGCGGCGCACGGCCGCCCCCGCGCCCAGGAAGGCGGAGGCGGCCGAGACGCCGATGGCGATGGCGATCACCGTGGGGCTCGGCGCGTAACGAAGCAGCGGGAAGCGGTAGAAGTCGCCGTACATCTCGTTGATCTCGGACGCCCACCACAGGCCCATCACCACACCGAGCAGCGATCCGGCCGCCACCGCCACCAGCGCGAACTGGAGGTAGTGGAGCCCCACCTGGAGCCCCGAGTAGCCGAAGGCCTTCAGCACCGCGATCTGCTCGCGCTGCGTGGCCACCAGGCGCGAGAGCACCACGTTCAGCAGGAACGCGGCCACGCCCAGGAAGATCGCGGGCAGGACGGTGCCGAACACGCGGTTCTGCTTGATCTCGTCGGAGAGGAAGCGGTGGGAGACCTGATCGCCGCGCCCGAAGGCGCCGAGCCCGCCCCAGCGCTCCAGCAGACCGTCCACGCGGGCGATCACGTCCGCCTCGTTGGCGCCCGGGGCCAGCCGGATCGAGACGTCGTTGAAGGCGCCCTCCATGTCGAAGGCGGGCCCCAGGGCGTCGCGGCTCATCCAGATGACGCCGAAGCGGCGGTTGTCCGGGAAGATGTCGGTGCCGTGGATCTCGAACACGTACTCGGGGGAGAGGCCCACGCCGACGATGCGCAGCCGCTCCCAGCGTCCGTTCAGGACGGCGCCGATGCGGTCGCCGGGCGTCAGCCGGTTGGCGTCCGCGAAGGCCTCGCTCACGATCACCTCGTCGCGCTGGCCGGGCTCGATCCAGCGCCCGGCCCGCAGGTGCACGTCGTTCAGGATGGGGACGCGGTGCTCCGGCACCGAGACCAGCCGCCCGGTGGCCGGCTCCGAGAGGCCCGGCACGTCGAGCGTCACCTCCGCGACGATGCGCGTGCGCACCTCGGCCACACCGGGGACCTCCTGGAGCCGTGCGCGCAGCGTCTCGGGCGCGCGCTTGAGCTGTGCGAAGACGTCGGCGAAGCGG
>JBFGJV010000351.1:0-1806 GCA_041577015.1 Myxococcota bacterium | reverse complement strand
GGCGCTCGCGCCCCACGCCCGCGACGTCGCCACCGCGCACCACGCCGAGCTGCCCGGCGAGCTCAACCTCGAGGAGCTGTCGGTCCGCTCCCTCGTCTACGACGTCGACTATCGCCATCCGGTGATCCACGCCAAGGCGGCGGCCACGCTTCAGCTGTTGTCGGGCGGCCGGCACGAGTTCGGACTCGGGGCGGGCTGGATGCGCACGGACTACGAGCAGGCGGGCCTCGCCTACGACCGGCCGGGCGTCCGCATCGAGCGGCTCGACGAGGCGCTCCAGATCATCCGCTCGATGTGGACCCGGGAGACGACGAGCTTCGAGGGCCGTCACTACCGTATCCGCGAGATCCCCCGGGCGGCGCCGCTCGCGCCGGACGCCTGCCCCAAGGTGCTGATCGGCGGCGGCGGGCCGCGCATCCTGCGCCTGGCCGGCCGCCATGCCGACATCGTGGGCATCAACGCCACCATGGTGGAGGGCCGGGTCACGCCGCGGACCTGGCCCCGGAGCGGGTGCGCGAGAAGCTCGCCTGGGTGCGCGAGGGCGCCGCGCGCGCCGGGCGCGACCCCGACGCCATCGAGCTCAACACCCTCGTCTTCGTGGTGGCCCTCACCGACGACGCGCGCGGGATCCGCGAGGCCCTGGCCCGGCAGACGGGCATGACCGTGGAGCAGGTGGCGGCATGCCCGATCTTCCTGACCGGCTCCGCCACCGAGATCCGCGACCGGCTCGAGAAGCAGCGCGAGGAGACCGGGATCTCCTACGTGGTGATCCAGGGCGGCGATGCCGAGCGCGTGGAGCGCTTCGGGCAGGACGTGGTGGGGCCGCTCGCGGCGCGCCGGTCCTGAGATGGACATCCGGACCAAGCTCGTCTTCGCCCTGGTCGCGGTCTCCCTGGCCGGCTACGCCCTCTACCTGGTGCTGGTGTTCCGGGTGCCCGCCGCCGTGGCGGCTCCGTGGCAGGGGCCGAAGAGGCGCCCGGAGCCGGCGGCTCCGGGCGCCCCGGTGTCTCGCGGTGGGCTAGAGGCCCGAGCCCTGCACGGTCCTCGCCGCGCCCTGGGGATTCACGTGCTCGAAGCCGGTACCCCGGTTGTCCCACGCGTCTTCGCCCCAGAAGTAGTACATGTTGACGAAGCCATCGCCGATCGCGGCCACGAAGCCGACCAGGCCGTACACCGGAAGCACGTCCTGGAGCAGCGCTCCGTGCACCCAGGCATTCTCGGTGTACTTCTGGTTCACGTGATCGTCCCATGCCCGGCTCAAGCGCCTCGGCCCCGACGCGCATGCTACGAAGGCGAACAGGAAGGCCACCAGAGCAACGCTCGTCACCGTCTTTCGCATCGCCGGATCCTCCATCCAGGTTGACGTTGCACCCATTCAAACCCTCGCCCACGGATTTTTCAAGAGTCCGCAGGCGTGGGTGGATGCCCTCGGAACGGCCGGGAGCCATGCTGGACGCCCCGTGCACGCGATGCGATGATGGCCCGCGGGCCCTGCGCGCATCGACGAGGACGCGCACGTGACGACGGCGACGGGGGCATGGACGCGGGCGCAGGAGCTGGCGGCGCAAACCCCCACGCGCCGCAACCGCTACGTGGACTTCTTGCGCGCGGCCTCCATCACGGTCGTGGTGCTCGGCCACTGGCTCATGGCCGCGCCCTCCGTGGACCGCGGCTCGCTCACGCTGAGCGACATGCTCCACGTTGCGCCCTGGTCCCAGTGGCTCACCTGGCTGTTCCAGGTGATGCCGCTCTTCTTCATCGTCGGGGGCTTCGCCAACGCCGCCTCCTGGGAAGCGGCCCGGCGCG
>JBFGJV010000350.1:0-1816 GCA_041577015.1 Myxococcota bacterium | reverse complement strand
GCGGTGACCGGGGACTGAAGGAGATTCCATGGACCACGAGATCCGCGACGGCCTCGAGGCGATCGTGCGTGCGCCGGAGTTCGTGCGCCGCTACCCGCTCTTCGTCCACGTGCTCGGGCGCATGCACGTGCTCGCGGCCCCTCAGGTGGAGGTGATGGCGGTCTCGGCGTGGGGGGATCGCTTCCTCCTGCACGTGAACCCCAGCTTCTTCGAACGCCAGCCGCAGTACGTTCCCGGCGTGCTCCTCCATGAGCTCCACCACGTGGTGCTCGGGCACGTGACGCATCCGAAGTTCCGGGAGCCGCGCATCGCCTCGTTGATGAACCTCGCCATGGAGGTCTCGGCCAACGAGCACATCGTGGAGCCGCTGCCCGGCCACCCCGTCACGTGCGAGAGGCTGAAGCGCTACGGGATCCGCCCCGGGCAGAGCACGATGGAGCGCTACCACGCCCTGGTGCGGGCCGTGCAGGAGCTCAACCTTCCGGCGCGCATCTTCCAGGGCTCGTTCCACGCTCCCCTGGTCGGTCCCCTGAGCAAGGCGGTCCTGGGGGGCCTGGGCGGGGTTCCGGGTCGCCAGGCCGGCGACCTGATCGAGCGCCTGAGCGGAGACGGTCTCCCCTCGCTGAGCGTGGACTGGCGGGCGGAGCTGGCGAGCTTCGTGGGAAGCCTGCGCGTGCCGCAGCCCAACTGGCTGCGCCCGCCGCGCCGCTTCCCGCACGCGCTCGGCATCGTCCCCGGCCGGGCGCGCGCCCTCGACCGCTCCCAGACCCCCTCGCTGCTGGTGGCCATCGACACCTCGGGGAGCATGACCATGGAGGAGCTCGAGATGGTGGGCGCCGAGTTGCAGCGCATGGGGCCGCTGGCGCGGATGACCCTCGTGCACTGCGACACGAAGATCCAGCGCGTGCATCCCTTCGAGGGCCGGCTTCCGGAGATCGAGGGACGCGGCGGCACCGACCTGCGCCCGCCCTTCGCCTCGGAGTTCCTGGCCGAGCACCGCCCGGACGGGGTCGTCTACTTCACCGACGGCGCCGGACCCTGGCCGGAGCTCGATCCCCGGGTGCCGACACTCTGGGTGCTCACGTGTCCGGTCCGCTTCGATTGCCCCTGGGGCCGCAAGGTGACGCTGGGCCCGCCCCGCGGGATCCTGCCTCCCGAGGAGGAGCGGCAGGCGCGTCGCAGGCGGCGACCGTCTCCCGCGACCATCGTGGACGACGCGCAGGAGGACCTGCCGTTCTGAGCCGCCCGGTCGGCTAGGCGCGCTCCGGCGCCCTCCCGTCCGGCGGCCAGGAGGCGACGCCCGCCTCGAGGGGCACCTCCAGGCTCCGCAGCACGGAGGAGACCATGCGCCAGAACCCGATGGCGCAGACCAGCTCCGTCAGCACCTCGGCGCCGCCCACGTGCCGCTCGCAGGCCGCCCAGGTCTCCGGCGAGATCGCGCCCGCCTCGAGGGTCTCGTCCGTCGCGGCGAGGACGGCGCGGTCCGCCTCCGAGAGCCGGTCGGAGGCGCGCCAGTCGCGCACCGCCAGCAGGTCCTCCTCCGCGATGCCCAGCTCGGTGGCCACGCGCCAGTGCTGGGTCCACTCGTAGTCGGCGCCCGTGGCCCAGCCCAGGCGCATGATCACGAGCTCGCGCAGGCGCGCGTCGAGCTTCCCCTTGAAGAGGAGCGCGACGAGCAGATCCTGCACCGCCTTGGCGGCGAGGGGGCGGCTCAGGAGCGCCCGGAAGATGTTGAGCTCGGCGAACGCCGGGAGGATCTCCACCTCCGCGGCGCGCTTCCCGGCCTCCTCGGCGGAGAGCAGCGGAATGCGCGCAG
>JBFGJV010000349.1:0-1827 GCA_041577015.1 Myxococcota bacterium | reverse complement strand
GGACCCGAGCGTGGGCGCCGTGAGCAGCGAGGACGTGGTGGACACGGAGCAGGGGGAGGGCGCCTACGTGCGCTACGAGATGGCCCTCCGGCGCCTGGAGAGCGAGGCCTCGACCCTGATCGGCCTCTCGGGATCCTTCTTCGCCGTGCGGCGGGAGCTCGCCGATCCCTGGCCCCCGGACCTGGCCAGCGACTTCCGCTGCGCCCTGGAGTGTGGGCGGCGAGGCCTGCGGGCCGTCTCGGAGCCCTCCGCCCGGGCCCGTTTCCGGGTGCTGGACGACCCGCGCGCCGAGTGGGCCCGCAAGGTCCGGACCGTCCGCCGGGGCATCGCCGTCCTGGCCGCCTACCGGGCGCTCCTCCACCCGCGGCACGGGCGCGTGGCCCTCACCCTCTGGGGCCACAAGGTGGCGCGCTTCACGTCCCCCTTCGCCCTGATCGTGCTCCTCGTGGCGAGCCTCGCAGCGGCGCCCTCGAGCCCCGTGGCTGCAGTCCTCCTGGGAGGGCAGGTCGTCTTCTACGCAACCGGCGCCCTGGCCCTGGTCGCGCGGCCCCTCCAAGGGGCCCTGGTGGCCCGCCTCGCCGCCTTCTTCCTGCTGGTGAACGCCTCGATCCTGACCGCCTGGGTGCACCACCTGCGCGGCCAGCGGGCGGTGACCTGGCAGCCCACCACGCGATGAGGGCAGGGGGCCTGCGGCGGCTTCCCCCGGCCGGGGAGTCCCTGGCGCGGTTGACCTTGGGGCGGACCACCCGGCGGCCGGATGCCGCCTCGACCCTGAGCCGGGCGCTGGCGCGCCGGCTCGGAGCGGAGCGCGTGGATCTCCTCGCGTCGGGCCGCGAGGCCCTGCGCGTCGTGCTGCGCCATCTGGCGGCCAGGAGCGGGCGCGCAGAGGCGGTCGTTCCAGCCTACACCTGCTTCTCCGTGCCCTCGGCGGTGGTGGCGGCGGGCCTGCGCGTGCGGCTCGTGGACGTGACACCCGAGGGATGGATCGATCCCGACGCGCTCGCGGCGCTTCCGCTCGAGCGCGCCGCCGCGGTCGTCGTCTGCAACCTGTTCGGCGTCCCCGAGCCGATCAAGCGGGTTCGCGACCTCGCCCGAGCAGCCGGAGCGGCCGTGATCGACGATGCGGCTCAAGCGCTCGGCGCCCGGGGCCCGGAGGGTCCCGCCGGAGGGCGGGGCGACGCCGGGATCCTGAGCTTCGGGCGCGGCAAGCCCCTGGCGGCGCTCGGCGGGGGCGCGCTCGGTTGGGCGAAGGCGCCGGCGGATCTGCCGCCTCCCGCCCCCCCGCAGCCGCAGCGCCTCGCGGCCGCGCTGCGCGCCCTCGCCCACGATGCGGCGCTCTCGCCCTGGGTCTTCCGCTGGGTCGCCGTCCTTCCGGGCCTCCACGTGGGCGAGTCGCGCTTCGAGCCCGAGTTTCCGCACGGGCCGATCCCGGGGGCAGCACTGGCGCTGGCGACGGCTGCCGAGGAGCACCTCGACGAAGCGATCTCGCGGCGAGCCGAGCGCGCGGCCGAGCTGGCCAGGCTCGCGCATCGGGCCGGCTTCACGCCGCTCCTGGCCGGTCCCGGAGCGCAAGTCTCCCCGGCGCGCCTGGGCCTCCGGGCTCCCAGTGCCGCGGCTCGCGAGAACGCCGTGCGCGCCCTTCGCGTCTCCGGCGGGAGCCCCATGTACGGCCGATCCCTCGACGTCCTCGAGCCGCTGGCGCGCCACCGAGCCGGGGAGGGCGCGTGCCCCGGGGCGCGGGAGTTCGCGGCGCGCCTGCTCACCCTGCCGACGAACGAGGCGCTGGGACCCGAACTCCACCTGCGCGTCTTCCACGCGCTCGAGCGG
>JBFGJV010000348.1:0-1869 GCA_041577015.1 Myxococcota bacterium | reverse complement strand
GCGTCTGGGATCCCGTCTCCATGGCCGCCGACCAGCTCGAGACCGTGGGTCCCTGCGACGCCAACTCCACGGGTGCGGTGTTCTAGGCGGCCTCCGGGCGGTCTCAGGTGGAGGGCCCGGGGCGCCGATGAGACCCGCATGGTGCTCCCGCCGCGCCGAAGGCAGGGCTGTACCCTGATCGAGCTCATGATCGTGCTGTCGATCATCGGGCTGATGGCGACCATCGCCATCCCGAGCTTACTGCGCTTCCAGCTGCGCTCCAAGGCAGCGGAAGGCAAGGTGAACCTCGTCTCGGTGGTGCGCGCGGAGGAGGGCTACCTGGCCGCCACCAACACCTACCTGGCGATCGCGCCGGCGGTGCCCAATCCCATCCCCGCGGCGGGACGCACGCCATGGCCGGCGGGAACGCCCTTCGACACCCTGGGCTGGGCGCCCGAAGGCGAGGTCTACTTCAGCTATCTGGTGAGCGCGGACAACGCGGGCACCGGGTCGATGGCCCTGGTTCGCTTCACGGCCGAGGCCGCCTCCGACATCGACGGCGACGCGCTCGTGAACTACTGGGCGTACGTGAAGCCTTTCGGGGCTGCGGCGTCGGGGATCGCCGGCATGATGCCCGGCTCCACCTGCGTGCCCACCGGCGTCTGGGATCCCGTCTCCATGGCCGCCGACCAGCTCGAGACCGTGGGTCCCTGCGACGCCAACTCCACGGGTGCGGTTTTCTAGGCGGCCTCCGGGCCGCTCGAGCCGCGCCGCGGCGTTCGCAGCACCAGCTCGGTCAGCTCCGCCGGAGCCAGCAGGCGCATGGGTGGCCCCCAGAAGCCGGTGCCGCGGCTCACGTAGAGGGCGCTCCCCTCCAGCCGGTGCAGCCCGGCCACCCAGCGCACCGCGAGCCGCACCACGCCGTGGAAGGGCCAGATCTGCCCGCCGTGGGTGTGGCCGGAGATCTGGAGATCGACGCCCGACGCCGCGGCCTTCCGGAACGTGCTCGGGTCGTGGGCCAGCAGGACGAGGGGGGAACGGGCGTCGCGACCGGCCAGCGCCCGCTCCAGATCCTCCCCTGCCCCGGGCTCCACCAGGGAGCCGTGATGATCGTCCACGCCCGCGAGCTCGAAGACGCCCGCTCCGTGCCGGATCGCGACACGCTCGTTGCGGAGCGGATGCCAGCCGAGCCCGCGCATCCGCTCCGTCCAGGAGTCGGCTCCGGAGTAGAAGTCGTGGTTGCCGGTCACGAAGAAGACGCCGTGACGCGCGCGCAGCCCGGCGAAGGGCGCCACCTCCTCGCCCACGCGACGCACGCTCCCATCCACCAGGTCGCCGGTCACCGCCACGAGATCGGGCTCCAGGGCGTTCACGCGTTGGACGAGCTGCGCCGCAAAGCGGCGGTCGAGCAGGGGCCCCAGGTGCAGGTCGCTCAGCTGGACCAGACGCAGTCCGTCCAGGGAGGCAGGCCAGCGGGGAAGCTCGATCTCCACGCGCCGGTGCGCCGGCGCCGCGAGGCCGTTGCGCAGTGCCACGGCGCTCGTGATCCCCACCAGGCCCGCCACGCCGATGCTGCGCGCCCGCAGGAGGGGCTCGACGTCCCCGGCCGGCGCGGCGGCGCCGAGCAGCCAGAGCGCGGCATCCGTCGCCGCCGTGGTGGTGAGCAGCAGGAAGGCGACACCGAGCCAGATGCCCGCGGTCCACGCCCAGGCCCGTCCCAGCCTGCGGGGCACGCGGGCGCGTCCGAAGGGATACAGGAAGAGCGCCGCGAAGGCGCTCCCGAAGGCCGCGAGCAGACCGAGCCGCAGGACGTCGGGCCAGCCGGGCTCGAAAACGTGTCGCACCAGCAGATAGGCGTGCCCCCCGATCGCGACGGAGAGGATCACGGAG
>JBFGJV010000347.1:0-1885 GCA_041577015.1 Myxococcota bacterium | reverse complement strand
CTCGTGCGCCGCGCAGAGCTCGCCGCACGGCTTCTACCTGAGGCTGCGCGACGGTGAGAAGCTGGTGCAGAAGGCCACCATCTTCAACGGAGACGTGATCGCACCCAGCTACGTTCCGGACTCGTCCGGCGACCCGTGCGTAACGGGCGGGGATGCCTTCGCCTACGCCTTCGATCTCTTCTGCGGCGTGGGCGCCTTCGAGCCGGGCAGCGGGCCCACGGATGCCGAAGAGGACCGCCGGGTCTCCATCGGCGTGGGCCTGCCCAGCGCACCGCGGGTCTCCGTGGGGCAGCTCGGAGGCACCTACGGCAGCAGCTCCGGGTCGGGCACGGCCAGCGGCTCCGGCTCGACCAGCAGCAGCAGCAGCAGTAGCAGCAGCAGCAGCGGCAGCGGCGGCGGCGGCTGCGGCGGCGGGCCGAGCTCGTGCCAGAACAAGGTGATCGTGGTGACGAGCGATGGCGAGATGGAGCAGCTCTGCGCCAAGGACCTGTGCAACCGACTGATCCAGCTCGAGACCTGGCGCGATCGCTAGGTCCGGGGGAGGAGATCGACATGCGACAGCGCAAGCGAACGGCCGCGTGGCTCCTGATCGGGGCGCTCACGCTGGCGGGAGCGGCCGGAGCTGCGGAGCCCACCGAAGGGGCCGGCATGCTCACGGCCAAGAACTTGACCGCCCGCACCGTCACCATCGAAGGTCGGGTCTACCAGGTGACGGAGCGCACGCGCATCAGCAACCTGGAGGGCGCCCGCATCTCGCTGGAGGAGGTGCGGGTGCAGGATCCCTGGGGCGCGGAATTCCGCTACGCCTTCCAGACGGTGAAGCGTGGCGGGCGCAACGAGCTCGAGACCCTGCGTCTGGAGGAGGAGCCGCGCTAGGCGCGGGCGGGAGGAACGATGCGAGGAGGGGACCTGCGTGGGATCGCGGTCGCCGTACTGGCGGCGGCGCTCTCGGCCTGCGGCGCCGAGCCGCCGGAGGTGAAGCCGTCCGGGCCGTCCATGGCGGCGAAGCCGCCTGCCGGCAGCGGACGCGTCAACCAGGCGCCGCAGATCGAACGGCTCTCGTTGCGTCCGAGCCGTCCACGCGCGGGCGAGCCCGTACGCGCGCTGGTGGAGGCGCGAGATCCCGACGGGGATCGCGTGCAGCTCGGCTATCACTGGGAGCGCAACGGCCGAGCGGTGTACGAGGCCGGGGCGGAGCTCCCTGCGGGAGCCACGCGCAAGGGCGACGTGCTGAAGCTCACCGTGACCGCCAGCGACGGAGAGGCGGCGGGCGAGGCGCGCCATGCGGAGGCGCGCGTAGGCAACCAGGCGCCCCTGCTGCGCTCGGTGAAGATCCAGCCCGAGCGGGACGTGAAGGCAGGCATGAATCTCTCGGCGGTCGTGGACGCCGAGGACCCTGATGGGGACCGGCTGCGGATCGAGTACGTCTGGCGCGTGAACGGCCGGGTCGCCGCGCGGGGAGAGCCGAACCTCCCGACCACGGAGTTCAAGCGGGGTGACGAGATCCAGCTCGCCGTGGTGGCACACGACGACACGGACGAGAGCCGCAAGCTCGAAAGCGCGCCCGTCCGGCTGTCCAATGCCTCCCCCGAGATCCGCTCGAAGCCCGAGGCCATGGACGAGGACGGGGTGTTCCGATACGCGATCCAGGCCGAGGATCACGACGGGGATCGGCCGCTCCACTACGAGCTCGTGGAAGGGCCGCGCGGCATGCGCCTCGACCCGGTCACGGGTGAGATCACCTGGCAGCCCGGCTCCGGACAGTCCGGTCGGCATCCGGTGGAGGTGGCCGTGGGGGACCGCCACGGCGGCGTGGCCACGCAGCGTTTCGAGCTGATCGTGGACGCCCCCCCGGCCTCGCCGGAGTAGCCTAGTCCCGGAGCCT
>JBFGJV010000346.1:0-1892 GCA_041577015.1 Myxococcota bacterium | reverse complement strand
GCCCAGCGCCGACGAGCCTCCCACGGGCACCAGCACCGGTCGTTCGCCCCGCAGCCGCGCGCGCGCCAGCACGCGCGACACCTCGAAGGCGGTCCCCGGCACGTTGCGGCCGTAGACGATCTCCGCGCCGTGAGCGGCCATCAGGAGCAGCTGCTCGCGCACGTGCTCGGTCACCGGCTGGTGGACGAGCACCAGGGTCACGGCGAGCCCGGCCTTGGCGCCCAGGATCGCCGTGGCCAGGCCGTGATGCGTGCCGATGCCGCCGGTGGTGACGAGTCGTCGCGCGCCGCGCGCCCGCGCCTCGCCGATCACGAACTCGAGCTTGCGCGGCTTGTTGCCACCGTAGAGGGCGCAGGAGCGGTCGTCGCGCTTCACCCAGAGCGCGTCGGGCGCGACGCCCCGGAGCCCGAGTGTCTCCACCGGGGTAGGCACCTCGACGAAGGGCACGCGCGGCAGGTCGCGCAGGCCGGGGAAGCGGCGGAAGAGCGCCAGGTCGGACCCCACGGGTCCATCCTTGGCACGCTCCGGCCCCACCCCGCAAGGGGCGCCGGATTCGCCCGGATCTCCGTCGGAGTCGATTGACATGTCCCGCGGGGGTCGCGTACGCTCGCGGGCGTTCGGACCCCTCGGGAGGAGCGCATGGCGGTCGTCGAGCCCCTGCCTTCGGATCCGGGTGCGCGGCGGCGGCTTCGTCTCAAGAGCCCCGCCACCCTGGAGCCGATCGGCGAGATCGAGGTGCAGAGCGCGGACGACGTGCGCGCGGCCCTCGAGCGGGCGCGCAAGGTCCAGCCGGCTTGGGAGGCGCTCGGCTTCGAGGGGCGTGCGCGCGTGCTGCGCCGGGCCGCCCACGGACTGGTGGAGCAGCAGGACGCCTTCGTCGCGACGATCGTGCGCGACACCGGCAAGCCCGAGATCGAGGCGCTCGGCGCCGAGATCCTGCCCGCCTGCGACGCGCTCGAGTTCTACGCCAAGCGCGCCCGGCGCGTGCTGGCGGACCGCGCCGTGCCCCTGCACCTGCTCAAGACCAAGAAGCTCCGCCTGGTGTACCGCCCGCTCGGCGTGGTGGGGATCATCACGCCCTGGAACTTCCCCTTCCTGTTGGCGCTCAATCCCACCGCCCAGGCGCTGATGGCGGGCAACGCCGTGATCCTGAAGCCGTCCGAGGTGACGCCCTTCTCGGGGCGACTGGTGGAGGAGCTGTTCCAGGACGCGGGCCTGCCCGAAGGGGTCTTCACCTGCCTGCTCGGAGACGGCGAGACGGGCGCCGCGCTGGTGGAGGCCGGCTGCGACAAGATCTCCTTCACGGGCAGCGTGCGCACCGGACGCAAGGTGGCGGAGGCGTGCGGACGCCAGCTCGTCCCGTGCACGCTCGAGCTCGGCGGCAAGGACCCGATGCTGGTGTGCGCCGACGCGGACCTGGAGCGCGCGGCCAACGGCGCCGTCTACGGCGCCTTCGCCAACGCGGGGCAGGTGTGCGTCTCCACCGAGCGCGTCTACGTGATGGACGAGGTGGCGGGCGCCTTCCTGGACAAGGTGGTCGAGAAGACCGCGGAGCTGCGCCAGGGCGTGGGCGGCGAGGTGGACGTGGGGCCGATCACCTGGCCGCACCAGCTCGAGGTGATCGAGCGGCACCTGGCCGACGCCCGCTCCAAGGGGGCGCGCGTGCTGACGGGGGGTCGCCGCAATCCCGACTATCCCGGGCTGTTCTTCGAGCCGACGGTGCTGGCCGACGTGACCCAGGACATGCTCGTGATGCGCGAGGAGAGCTTCGGTCCGATCATGCCGGTGATGCGCGTGCGGGACGAGGAGGAGGCGCTGCGGCTGGCCAACGACTCCGTGTACGGCCTCAACGCCAACGTCTGGACCCGCGACAAGCGCAAGGGTCTGCGCCT
>JBFGJV010000345.1:0-1916 GCA_041577015.1 Myxococcota bacterium | reverse complement strand
CGGGATCGGGGACGAGGCTCGTGGCGGCGATGGCCTCGATGGCCTTCACGTCGACCCCGTAGCGCCCGACGCGCACCGGCCCCGGGAAGTCCACGTGCGCCAGGGTCCGGCCACGGTCCTCGAAGTCCACGATCCGAAAGCCCAGGCGCCGGCCTCCCGCACGGATCTCCTCGGTGGTGAAGCCCGCCAGCCGCAGGTCGCCCAGGTCGGCCGTCACGCGGCGGACCACCGTGGTCTTGCCCACGCCGGGAACACCCGTCAGCAGCAGGATCCGGCTCACCAGGCTCTCCTCTCCGCAGGTGCGTCGTCGCGCCCCGGGCCGCCGGGGTATCCTCATAGCGTGCCGTCGCCCGGGCGTCCTCCGACGTCGCCGAAGCCGCGCTTCCTGATCCAGGACTTCGAGCCGGTCTATCTCGAGACGTGGCGGCGCGGCGAGCTGCCCGGGAAGGTCGAGGCGGGGCTCGCGGAGCTCGCCTGCTGCCAGGCCTGCCCCCGCAACTGCCGCATCGACCGCCTCGCCGACGAGCGGCGCGTCTGCCACACCGGGCGGCACGCGATCGTGAGCTCGGCCTTCCCGCACTTCGGCGAGGAGGACTGCCTGCGCGGCTGGAACGGGAGCGGCACGATCTTCTTCGGCATGTGCAACCTGCGCTGCGTCTTCTGCCAGAACTGGGACATCAGCCAGCGCGAGCAGGGCCGCGAGCTCCCGGCGGAGGCCATCGCGGAGCTGGCCCTCGAGCTTCAGGCTCGAGGCTGCCACAACGTGAACTTCGTGACGCCGGAGCACGTGGCGCCGCAGGTGGTGGAGGCCCTGGCGGTGGCGATCCCGCGCGGCCTGCGGCTGCCCATCGTCTACAACACCAGCGCCTTCGACGCGCTCGCTTCGCTGCGGCTCATGGACGGGCTCGTGGATATCTACATGCCCGACTTCAAGTTCTGGCACCGGGAGACCGCGCGAAGGCTGTGCAGGGCCAAGAACTACCCGGAGGTGGCGCGGGCCGCGATCCGGGAGATGCACCGCCAGGTGGGCGACCTGCGCTTCGGCGCCGACGGCCTGGCGCGCCGGGGGCTCCTGGTGCGACACCTGGTGATGCCGGGCCAGACCGACGAGGCCGCTGCCATCATGGAGTGGCTGGCGCGGGAGATCTCGCCCGATACCTACGTGAACATCATGGGACAGTACCGTCCGGACTACGAGGTCGGGCAGCTCGCGCGGGACGGCCGTCCCAAGCACGCCGAGATCGACCGCAGGCCCACGCGGCGGGAGCTGGAGGACGCCCACGCGGCTGCGCGCCAGGCGGGCCTGTGGCGATTCGACGTGCGCGCGGCGTGAGCGGGAGATGAGCACCTACGTCCTGATGCGGGTGCTCGAGTCGGCTCCGCGACGCTACGAGCTCGGCATCCGCCTGCTCACGTTCGGGAGCGTCGGACGAGCCTACGACGAGCTCGTGCGCCGGATCGAGGCCGGCCAGCGGGTGCTCGACATCGGCTGCGGCACGGGCGCCCTCGCCCTGCGCGCCGCGCGACGCGGCGCCAGCGTGAAGGGCATCGACGTCGACGCGCAGATGCTGGAGATCGCGCGGAGCAGGGTCACGGAGGCACACCTGGAGCAGCGCGTGGAGCTCGCCGAGCAGGGCGTCGCGGAGCTCGACGCCGAGAAGCCTGCGTCCTACGAAGCGGTCACGAGCGGCCTCTGCCTCTCGGAGCTGAGCGAGGACGAGCTCGCCTACACCCTCGATCAGGTGGCGCGCGTTCTCAGGCCGGGCGGGCTGCTGCTCGTGGCGGACGAGGTGAGGCCCCGAGGGCTGGCCCGGCGCGTGGTCCACGCCACGATCCGGGCGCCGCTCGTGGCGCTCACCTACGTCCTCACCCAGCAGACGACCCATGCCCTGCGGGACCTGCCCGGGAAGCTGGCG
>JBFGJV010000344.1:0-1942 GCA_041577015.1 Myxococcota bacterium | reverse complement strand
GGACCACATGCAGGTGGCCAACTGCACCACCCCGGCCCAGTACTTCCACCTGCTGCGGCGGCAGATGCGCCGCAACCACCGCCTCCCGCTGGTGATCTTCACGCCGAAGAGCCTGCTGCGCTCGCCCCGGGCCACGTCGCGACCGGCCGAGTTCGCGAAGGGTGGCTTCCAGCGCGCGATCGACGACGCCGAGGCGGCGCAGAGCCCGGATCGCGTGCAGCGCATCCTGTTCTGCACCGGCAAGGTCTACTACGACCTGCTCGAGGCCCGCGTCCAGCGTGCGAAGGAGAGCGGGGCCGACGCCACGGAGCCGGACCTGGCGCTGGTGCGGGTGGAGGAGCTCTATCCCTGGCCTGCCGAAGAGATCGCCGCCGTCGTGAAGCGGTACCGCCGAGCCCAGTCGGTTTTCTGGGTGCAGGAGGAGCCGCGCAACATGGGCGCCTGGAGCTTCGTGCGCGATCGCATCGAGCAGGCGCTGCCCAAGCGAGTCTCCTTCGCGTACGCGGGCCGTCCCGCCAGCGCCAGCCCGGCCTCCGGATCCATGCGCGTCCACAAGCTGGAGCAGGCGCGGCTCATCTTCGACGCCTTCGAAGGCCTGGACTGATCCGGACGCGCGGGGCGTGATCCGACCCCGCCCCTCGCTCGACCACGCCTTCGACGTGGACTTCGCCGAGGCACGTCGCATCCAGGAGCGCCTGCGCCGCCGCGTCGTCGAGCAGGACCGCTTCGGGCCGGTGCGTCGCGTGGCCGCCGCGGACGTCTCCTACGACCGGGGCAGTCCCGTGCTCTACGCGGCGGTCGTGGTGGGGGACGCGCGGACCGGCGCGACCCTCGAACGTGCGGGCATGCGGCGTCGCGTGCGCTTCCCGTATGTACCGGGCTATCTCTCCTTCCGAGAGGTTCCGCCGCTGCTGGAGGCCTTCGCGAGGCTGGCGACGCGCCCGGACCTGCTGCTCGCCGACGGCCAGGGGCGCGCCCATCCCCGGCGCTTCGGCCTCGCCTGCCACCTGGGGGTGCTGCTGGACCTGCCCACGATCGGTGTGGCCAAGAGCCGTCTGGTGGGCACGCACCGGGAGCCCGGACGCCGGCGCGGCTGCCACGCCCGGCTGCGGGACGGGGGCGAGACGATCGGCGAGGCGTTGCGCACCCGGGAGGGCGTGAAGCCGGTCTTCGTCTCCATCGGGCATCGCGTGAGTCTCCCCAGCGCGCGCCGCTGGGTGCTGCGTCTGGCGCCGCGCCACCGGCTCCCGGAGATCCTTCGCGAGGCGCATGCAGAGGTGAACCGGCTGCGGCGGGGGTAGCCGGGGGTCGGGGGATTCCGACTCCGGCTGCGCCGCAACCATGCGTGGCCCCGGGGTTGTGCGGAGCGCGGTGCACTCGTTGGCGATCGCGGCGGTACGGCACGCGGCATTGCGTTGCGCGCCTCCGTCGCAATCCCCCGACCCCCGGGCGTGACGTGGTACAACCGCGTCTCTACCGCGTTACGTCGGGGCGGGGCGGGGTCGGTCCTGGCGGAGGCGAGCACCGCAACGCCGAGGAGCGCGTCGCCTCGCCGGTCAACGTGTGCACGGCGGCTCGTCCTTGCGAGGGCGCCAGTCTTGGTTGCGGCGCAGCCGGAGCCAGGACCGACCCCGCCCCGCCCCGCCAAGGTGGGCACGAGGCGTCGTGCTTGCGACGGCGGCGCTCCTGGTGGCGGCGCAGCCGGAGGCAGGACCTACCCCGCCCCGCCACGGGCTCGCCCCCGGGGCCCCGCCCAGCCCTCGGCCACCAGCCCGTCCAGGATCTGCCGGGCGCGGTCGCCCCAGACCGGGTGGGGCTCCCGCACACGCAGGTCGGCCAGCCGGTGCGCCGCCTCCAGGGGCGAGATCCCCTCCTCCCTCGCCTCCAGCAGCAGACGCGCCACCGTGGCCGGAATCGAGCCCTCGAAGTGCGGATCCAGCTG
>JBFGJV010000343.1:0-1974 GCA_041577015.1 Myxococcota bacterium | reverse complement strand
GGTCCCAGTCGCCCGGCTTCGTGCCGGTCTTCTGGTACAGGCGGCGCAGCGCCTCGACCGGGGCGATCGTGAACCACTTCGGCTCGAGCGCGGCGGTGGAGCCCAAGTGGTTCACGGTCGCGCCGGTGGAGGCGCTGCGCAGCCTGTACCAGAAGACCGGCAGCAAGCCCGGCGACTGGGACCTCTACGAGATCAACGAGGCCTTCTCGGGCGTGACCATGGCGGCGATGAAGGAGCACGGCCTCGACGCCGAGCGCGTGAACGTGAACGGCGGCGCGGTGTCCCTGGGGCACCCGATCGGGTGCTCGGGCGCGCGCGTCCTGGTGACGCTGATCCACGCCCTGCGCGATCGCAAGCTGAAGCGCGGCATCGCGACGCTGTGCATCGGCGGCGGCGAGGCGGTCGCCCTGGCCGTGGAGCTGCTCTAGGCCATGGAGATCCGCACCCTCGGCGTGATCGGGACCGGCACCATGGGCTGCGGCATCGCGCAGGTGGCGGCGCAGGCCGGCGTGGACGTGGTGTTCCAGAACCGGCGCGAGGAATCGGTGAAGCGCGGGCTGGGCCGCATCCGCAAGTCGCTCGAGCGGCTGGTGGCGAAGGAGAAGCTCACCGAGGCGCAGTCGAGCCAGGCGCTGGAGCGGATCCGCGGCGTCGTGCCCCTGGCGGAGCTCAAGGCCTGCGAGCTGATCGTCGAGTCCGCGCCCGAGGTGGAGGACACCAAGCGCAACCTGTTCCTCGAGCTGGACGAGATCCTGGGCGACGAGACGATCCTCGCCACCAACACGTCGAGCCTCTCCATCACCAAGCTGGCGTCCTTCACCAGCCGCCCGGGCCACTTCCTGGGCATGCACTTCTTCAATCCCGTGCCCATGATGAAGCTGGTGGAGCTGGTGCGCGGCATGCGCACCACGGACGCCACCGCCGCGGCGGCGCGAACGCTGGCCGAGCGGCTCGGCAAGGTGCCCATCGAGGTGCGCGACCGGCCGGGCTTCGTGGTGAACCGGGTGCTGTTCCCGATGATCAACGAGGCGGCCTTCGCCCTCCAGGAGGGGGTCGCCGAGCCCGAGGGCATCGACGAGTGCATGAAGCTCGGCTGCAACCACCCGATGGGTCCGCTGGCGCTGGCGGACCTGGTGGGGCTGGACGTGGTCCATGCCATCCTCGAGAGCCTGTACCGGGAGTACGGCGAGCCCCGCTACGCGCCCTGCCTCGAGATCAAGAAGCGCGTCGAGGCGGGCTGGCTGGGACGCAAGAGCGGCCGCGGCTTCTACAGCTACGAGAAGTGACGTCCCGATGGCCGCGGGCGGAGCCGGCGTCGTGGTCTACGAGGTCGGTCCGCGCGATGGCCTGCAGAACGAGCCCCAGGCGATCGCCACCGACGCCAAGGCCGAGCTGGTGGCGCGCCTGGCGGGCGCCGGCCTGCGGCGCATCGAGCTGACCTCGTTCGTGTCGCCCCGCTGGATTCCGCAGCTGGCGGACGCCGACGAGCTGGCGCGGCGGGTGGCCCGGCCGGCGGGCGTCGTCTTCAGCGCCCTGGTCCCGAACGCGCCCGGCTACGAGCGCTTCCGCGCCGCGGACCTCCCGGTGGCGGCCTTCTTCGTCTCCGCCAGCGAGACCCACAATCGCAAGAACGTGAACCGCGGCGTGACCGAGCACCTGGAGCGATTTCGCCCGGTGGCGCAGCGGGCGCGCGCGGACGGCGTGCTGCTGCGCGCCTACGTCTCGACCGTCTGCGGCTGCCCGTACGAGGGCGAGGTTCCGCTGCGCGCGGTCGTGGACCTGGTGAGCCGGCTCCTGGAGCTCGGCGTCGAGGAGATCTCCCTGGGCGACACCATCGGCGTCGGCCACCCGCGCCAGGTGCGCGAGCTGGTGGGCGCCGTGGCGGAGGTCTGCCCGCCCGAGCGCGTGGCCCTGCACCTGCACGACACCTACGGTCGCGCGCTTGCCAACGTGCAGGCCGGCTTCGAGGCCGGC
>JBFGJV010000342.1:0-1982 GCA_041577015.1 Myxococcota bacterium | reverse complement strand
GCGCATCGTGCTGAGCCCCGAGATCCCCGGGCGGCGCATCGGCCAGGCGCGCTGCGAGTGGGAGGTGCTGCTGGATCTGGCGCGCCGGGCCGTCCCGGAGCGCGTTGACCGGCTTCGCTTCCCCGATGCCGCCGCCATCCGAGCCGAGATCGCGCGGGCGGTGCCGTCCTACGCGGGCATCGAGCGCCTGCGCGAGAAGGGCGACGCCGTGCAGTGGGGTGGGGAGCGGCTGTGCGAGGGCGGCGTCTTCCCCACCTCGGACGGCCGCGCCCGCTTCTCCGAGGTGCCGCTCGCCGAGGAGGAGCCTCCGCCCGGGCGCTTCCGCCTGAGCACGCGGCGCGGCAAGCAGTTCAACAGCATGCTCTGGGGCGAGCGCGATCCGCTCACAGGCCTGGGGCGCGACGCCGTCTTGATGAGCCGCGAGGACGGTACCGAGCTGAGCCTCCGCGAGGGCGATCGCGTGCGCCTGCGCTCCGAGGTGGGCAGCTTCGAGGGGCGCGTGCGCTTCGGAGCGATCCGCCCGCGCAACCTCCAGGTCCACTGGCCGGAGGGGAACGTGCTGCTGGCGCGCGGGCGGGTCGATCCGCCCAGCGGCGAGCCGGACTACAATGCCGTGGTGGAGCTCGTGCCCCTGGCGTCCGAGGCCGACGCTGCGGGAGGGATGCGATGAGCGGGCGGCTGCCCCCGGCGGAGTCCTGGCCGGTCTGTCACGTGAGCGGCGGCGTGCGTCAGGAGCTTCCCGATCCCGTCGTGGTGGAGGAGCCGCTCGAGATCCGGCTCTCCGGCGCGAACGGCAGCGAGACGTTCCCGCTGACGGTCACCATGCGCACGCCGGGTTGCGACGCGGAGCTGGCCGCCGGGCTGCTCTACACCGAGGGGATCGTCGAGAAGCGCGACGACCTCGCGGAGGTGCGGCAGGCTGCCCCTCCCGGCCGGCCCTTCGAGAGCCGGGTCGAGGTGCGCCTGCGCGAGGGCCTCGCGCCCGATCCGGCCCAAGGGCGCACGTTCGTCGCCTCGGCCGCCTGCGGCGTGTGCGGGAAGAGCTCGATCGACGCCATCTTCGTGACCGGCTTCCCGGCACTTCCGCCGGATGCCCCCCGCATCGCCCGCTCCGTCCTCGAGGAGCTCCCGCAGCGCATGGAGGCCGCGCAGGACGTCTTCGCGCGCACGGGAGGGCTCCACGCCGCGGCGCTCTTCGACCCGAGCGGCGAGCTGCTCGTGCTGCGCGAGGACGTGGGGCGCCACAACGCCGTGGACAAGGTGATCGGCGCCCTTCTGCTCGAGGGGCGTCTCCCCGCGAGCGAGAGCGTCCTCCTCGTGAGCGGACGCGCGGGCTTCGAGATCGCCCAGAAGGCCCTGCGCGCGGGGATCCCCGTGCTCGCGGCCGTAGGCGCGCCCTCGACCCTCAGCCTGCGCCTGGCGGGGCGAGCCGGGATGACCCTGGTGGGCTTCCTGCGCCCGGGCCGCTTCAACCTCTACACGGGCGCGCCGCGGATCCGCGACTGAGCTGGACCGCGCCGCAGTAAGAGGATGACCTGGAGCGTACGGGACAAGGACGGATACGCCGCGAATCCGCATCGAAGGACGGTATCGTGGCCATCGTTTGGGTGAAGTAGGGGCCTCATGGATGCGAGGGACGAGCGCCGCCCTGGCAGTCTGCGCGGCTGTCCTGGCCGTTGCGGGCCTTCTGTGGCTTCGTTCCACAGGCGCCGAGCCGTGGATGTTGCGCTCGGTCGTGACGGGCGAGCTGGGAGTCGAGTGCCGGCGCCTGCTGCCAACGCCGCACCGGGTCTGGATCCCAGTCGACGGTGTCCAGGCGGCGGGCTGGCTCTACGAGCACGCCGACCCGCGCGGCCGTGCCGTCCTCGTCCACGGCGCCGATCCTCGAGGACACGCCAATTCCACCGCTCGCCTGCTTGGAATGGTGATGCACCGCCTCGGGCACGAGGTGCTCGCGATCGAGCTGCGCGGCTGGGGAGACT
>JBFGJV010000341.1:0-2028 GCA_041577015.1 Myxococcota bacterium | reverse complement strand
TCCACCACCGGCCCGAGCACCTGAACGATGTGACCCTGTGCTTCGGCCATGCTCTGGTTCTCCTCGCTTGAAGCTAGAGCGCCTCGGCGCCGCTGATGATCTCCACCAGCTCCCGGGTGATGGCGGCCTGCCGGGCGCGGTGGTACTGAAGCGTCAGGCGGTCCACGAGCTCCTCGGTGTTGCGCGTGGCCGACTCCATGGCGGTCATGCGGGCGGCGTGCTCGCCCGCCTGGTTCTCGAGGAACGCGCGGTAGATGGCCACCTCGATGGCCTTGGGCACCAGCACGCGCAGCAGCTGCTCCTCGCCCGGCTCCACGGAGTAGGGCACCGGCTCGCCCTCGCCGATCCGGGGCGTCGCCGGCTCCACGGGGAGCAGCTGCTTCACGACGGGCACCTGGGTGAGCGCGGACCGGAACTCGCTGTAGACGATCAAGGCCCGGTCGCTCTCGCCCTTCTCGAAGCGCTCGGCCAGGCCGGAGGCGAGCTCCACCGCCTGGCGGTAGTCCACCTCGCCGAGTCCCACGTGGGCGTCGCGGATCTGATCCGGCCGGTGGCGGCGGAAGTAGTCGCGTCCCTTGCGACCCACCAGCGTGAGCGAGAGCGACCGCACCCGGGGCTCGAGCTCGAGCAGCGTGCGCTCGGTGAGCTTGATCGCGTTGGAGTTGAAGGCCCCGCACAGCCCGCGGTCGGAGGTGATCAGGACCAGCTCGAGCGCGCGCACCGGGTCACGGGCTACCAGCAGCGGATGCTCCGCGCGCTGGCGCAGCGCCACCTCGGCCAGCGTGGCGTGCATGTGCTCGGCGTAGGGTCGCGCGGCCTGGATGCGATCCTGGGCGCGGCGCAGCTTGGCCGCCGCCACCATGCGCATGGCGCGGGTGATCTGCTGCGTCTTCTTGACGCTGCCGATGCGCCGCTTGATGTCGCGCAGGTTCGGCACTAGGCCGCCTCGGCCCCCTCTGCGGCCTGGGCGCGCTCGGCCCGGTCGGACGCCTGGAAGATGCCGGCGAACTCGTCGAGCGCCGCCGCCAGCTTTCCGCGCACCTCGTCGTCGAGATCCTGGGTCTCCCGGATCTTTTCCAGCAGCGCGTCGTGGCGCGACTCCACGAATGCCAGCATCTCCTCCAGGTAGCGCGCGATGTCCTCGAGCGGGTAGTCGCGCACCCAGGAGGCGCGGCCCTCGGGCGGCGTCGCGGCGAAGATGGAGACGACCTGCCGCTCCACGGGCATCGGCACGTACTGGGGCTGCTTCAGCACCTCCACCAGGCGGCGCCCGTTCTCGAGCAGCTCCTGGGTGGCCTTGTCCAGGTCGCTCCCGAACTGGGCGAAGGCGGCGACCTCGTAGTACTGGGCGAGGTTCAGGCGCAGCTGGCCCGCCACGCGGCGCATGGCCTTGATCTGGGCGTTCCCACCCACGCGCGACACCGAGATGCCCACGTTGATGGCCGGCCGGATGCCCGAGTTGAACAGATCCGACTCCAGGTAGATCTGCCCGTCCGTGATCGAGATGACGTTGGTCGGGATGTAGGCCGAGACGTCGCCCGCCTGGGTCTCGATCACCGGCAGCGCGGTGAGGCTCCCGCCTCCCACGCGCTCGTGCATCTTGGCGGCTCGCTCCAGCAGGCGCGAGTGCAGGTAGAACACGTCGCCCGGGAAGGCCTCGCGGCCGGGCGGGCGGCGCAGCAGCAGCGAGAGCTGGCGATAGGCCTGGGCGTGCTTCGAGAGGTCGTCGTAGATGATCACGGCGTGCTTGCCGTTGTCGCGGAACCACTCGCCGATGGAGGCGCCGGCGTAGGGCGCCAGGAACTGCAACGGCGCGGGCGAGCTCGCCGACGCGCACACCACCGTGGTGTAGGCCATCGCGTCGTGCCGAGTCAGCCTGTCCACCACCTGGGCCACCGTGCTCTGCTTCTGGCCGATGGCCACGTAGATGCAGTGCACGTCGGTGTTCTTCTGGTTGATGATGGTGTCGATGGCGATGGCGGTCTTCCCGGTCTGGCGGTCGCCGATGATCAGCTCGCGCTGGCCGCG
>JBFGJV010000340.1:0-2041 GCA_041577015.1 Myxococcota bacterium | reverse complement strand
TCCCGTCCGGCCACGCTGACGATCCCCACCCGCACCCGCTTCCCGTCCTGGTTTCCGGGCAGCTCGCGCAGCGCGTCGAGGAAGGCGTGCGCCGCGGCGAGCTCGGCGCGGAAGATCGAGTCCTCCCCCTTCCACACGTCCTCCTGGCGACCGTCGCCGTCCACGTCGGTCCCGGCGTACTCGTTGGTGGACGCCGAGGCGTCGATCACGAGCACCACGTCGTAGCCCGTCGCCCCCACCACGCGGGCGAGGCCCGCCACGGGGAGGCTCGGGTCCAGGTGCCCGTGGCTGGTCCGATCCACGCGGGGGCTGCGCAGCACGATCTCCACCGGCGGCGCCGGGCGCAGCAGCTCCCGCATCGCGGTGCCCAGCGACCCGAGCGCCGAGGGCTCGGGCCAGGTGGCAGCGATCGAGGCGGGCGGGGTCTCCGGCACCACGCGGGTCCAGGCGGCGCTCACCCAGCCGGGCGTCCCGTCGCGCAGGCGCACCCGGTGCCACCCGCGCTGGGAGGTGACGAAGCGGTCGCTCTGCCCCCGCGGCAGGTGCCCCACCGCGCGGCTCTCGCGCGTGGCCTGCTCCCGCACCATGACGCGCGTCCGCACGCGCTCGGTGGGAACCACGAGATCGGCGCCGGCGACGCCGGCCAGGAGGACGGCGAGCAGCGCCGTCGCCACGAGCGATCGCATGTCGTCCCCATCGGAGCCCCGGCCCGACGGCCTGAGGGTGGCTTGCCGGACGGACGGTGAGCCGCGACCGTCCCGCCGTGGAGCACCTCGCCGAGCTCGTGAACTCCGTCCCCCTGGCGGGCCTGCTCCTGGTGGTGGCGCTGGGCTACGGGCTCTCGCGCCTGACCGTGCGCGGCGTCTCGCTCGGACCCGCGGGCGCCACCCTGTTCGTGGCGCTGGCTCTGGGCCACGCCGGGGTGCGCGTGAGTGGAGAGCCGGGGGTCGCCGCGGGTGGGGTCACGCTGGGCGCGCTCGGCTTCGCACTCTTCATCTACTCGGTGGGCTTCGACGCCGCCCCCCACTTCTTCTCGAGCTTCCGCGAGCGACGGGGCTGGGGCTTCGTGGCGGTGGGCGTCTCGGTGAACGTGCTCGCGCTGCTGGCCGCGCTCACGCTCGGTCGTCTGCTGGCCCTCGACGCCTCCAGCATCGCGGGGCTGCTGGCGGGCGCCCTCACCAGCGCGGCGACCTACGCCGCCGCCTCGGAGATCGCGCCCGATCCCACCCGCCTCTCCGTGGCCTTTGCGCTCACCTACCCCTTCGGCCTGCTCGCGGTGGTGCTGCTGGTGCAGCTGGCGCCATGGCTGGGCGGCGATCTTCGCCGGGAGGCCGAGCTGGCACACGTCCCGCTGCCGGGCCGCCCTCCGCTCCCCTCGGAGGGGGGGCCCGAGCTGACGCGCAGCTTCGAGGTGCGCGAGGAGGGCGTGCTCGGCAGGCCGCTCCACGAGCTCGACCTCACCCACGCCACCGGTTGCGTCATCTCGCGCGTGCGGCGCGGTACGAACGTCCTGGTGCCGGGCGGAGACACCGAGCTGGCAGCGGGCGACGTGGTGACGGCCGTGGGCCGACTGGACGAGCTGCGAAGCTTCGAGGAGCGCGTGGGGCCCGAGACGCTCAACCCGGCTCTCGAGGGCAGTGGCCTGGTGGCACGCCGCGTGGAGGTGCTGCGGCCCGAGATGTCCGGCGCCAGCCTGCGGGACCTGGGCTTCATCGGCCGCTTCCACTGCGTCGTGACGCGCATCGAGCGCGGACGCCACTGGATCGAGCCCGATGCGGCGGTGGTGCTGGCGCGGGGCGACGTCGTGGAGCTGGTGGGACGCGGCGACGACGTGCGCGCCGCCGCGGCCGCGCTCGGGCGCTTCGAGCCCTCGCTCCAGGAGACCGATCTGGCCGCCTACGCGGGTGGGCTCGTGCTCGGTCTCCTGCTCGGTGCGGTGCGCATCCCGCTCTTCGGCGTGAAGGTGGGCCTCGGCACGGCGGGCGCCCTGCTGGGCATGGGGCTCCTGCTCGGCTGGCGCCAGCGCCTGGGCCCGCTGCGC
>JBFGJV010000339.1:0-2046 GCA_041577015.1 Myxococcota bacterium | reverse complement strand
GAATCACGTCGGCCTGGGTGGTGGCTTCTCCCGTTTCCGCGACAGGCCCCACCGAGATCGGGCGGAAGCTACGCACGTAGACGCGGGCGCTGGACGCCATGCGGACGCGGGTTCGATTCCCGCCGCCTCCACCACCAACCCCTCGGATTTGCGAGGGATTTTTCGGGCGTTTCGCGCCCCGCGCCCCGTCCGCGCCCCGCGGAGGGCGCAGCACCTCGAGAAGAGCAACGTCGGCCATGCGCGCGTAGCGCCGGGTCGAGCGCACGTCGGCGTGGCCGAGGAAGGTCTGGAGGGCGCGCTCGGAGACGCCGCGCGCCGCCGCGTCCGTGGCGAACGTGTGCTTCGTTCCCGCGTAGAGGCTCACCTTCACGCCGACCTGGTCGCAGGCCTCGATCCAGGTGCGCCGCAGGCTCGTCCCGGACCAGCGGCCGCGAGGTCGGATCCCGCGGCCGCTCCAGGGGACCGTGAAGAGGGGCTCGGCCCGCAGGCGCCCCTCTCGCTCGATGTGCTCCTCGATCCACTCCTGGAGCGGAAGCGGTACCGGCAGCCGCTTCACCTTGCCCGTCTTCGTCGACCGGATCGGCGAGTCCAGGCGATCGCCCTTGCGCGCCTTGCTCACCGTCACCCAGCCGTCGTGGTAGTCGGCCACGTCGAGCGCCACGGCCTCGCCCGGCCGCAGGCCCATCAGCGCCATGGCCAGGTAGATCCCGCGCCGCTCCTCCGGGATCGCGTCGAGGATCTCGTCTTGGGTCCGCGCCGAGAGCGGCGCCGGCGTCCGCTCCGGCGGCTTCGGCCACGGGTACTCCCGCGGCAGCTCGGGGATCTCCTCGCGCCGGTAGAGCCAGCCGAGGAACGAACGGAACGCCGCCAGGATGTTCCAGCGCGTCTTCGGCGAGAGCCCGCGGTCGGCGAGCCAGTGCGACCAGTCCTCCAGCGCCGCGTAGCTCACCTCATGGATGCTGCGCCCGGCCCACCAGGAGAAGTGCCCGTCCGGCGCGAGGTAGCGCTCCAGTTCGCGGACGTAGGTGGGGCTGCGATCGCCCGCCTCGGCCTCGCGCTTCTTCACCGCGAGCCAGTGCTCCGCGCGCGCGAGCACCAGGTTGATCGCGTGGCCCGAGGGCAGGAAGATCGCCATCGCCTCGTCGACGGTCGCGCCCTGGGCGATGCGCGAGCGGATCAGCTCGAGCGCGCGGCTTGCGCTCTCCTCGCTCCAGGGCATGCGGCCGCCGGGCACGGGCTGCGACCAGATGCGGCGCTCCCCACCGCCCGCCTTGGGAAGCTCGACGTAGATGCGGCCGTCCTTGTGCCGCCTGACCGCCCCGAAGTCGCCCATCTCCAGCCAGGCCATAGCATGCGCGGCGACAGCCTGGGAAGGGAAGTGGCCCCGGTGTTCCATCGGACCTCCCTCGCTCGCAGCGAGAGGCGCGGAGAACCGGGTCCGGGAGGGCGTTCTCGATACCGCAGGAGCAATCGCCGTGCCGAAAGAGACCATAGTCCGAGGAGCCGCCTTGCAGCCGTCTGGGGCCTCGCCAGCTGCTGCAGGGCCACCGATTGCACCGCTCTGGCTGCAGCCGTCGCGCCAACCACCGTCGGCGCTGGCTCGCGTTCCCGCGCCTTGTCCGCAGCCGCTCCGCCGGTGCGCGGGACACCTGTCTGCACGGCCGCGGAAGCCTGGAGTGCACCTCCACGGCAACGCGTTCGCACGCGGAGGACTACAACTCCGTGTGATAGAGCGCCTGCCACGGCAGTCCGGGCGGACAGCAAGATAAGCGGGGGCCGGACCGAGAAGAACCTCGCGATTCCGCACGCGATTTGCTGGGCGGTTCGCATCGCAGGGGGCCGTTCCGGCCTGCTGACCACTTCGAACCGCTTCAGCGGCCGGTCGGCAAGCGAGATCGCTGTGTGGCCTGCGATGCTGCGCGCAGGAGCGACGCGTCAGTCGCTCTCCGGGGTCGGTTCCGGACGGCGCGCCGGCGTGCGGCGCGGCATGGCGACCAACTTGTCGACCGCGTTCCGCCAGGCCTTGTACCGGCGCTCGGCGGCGGG
>JBFGJV010000338.1:0-2099 GCA_041577015.1 Myxococcota bacterium | reverse complement strand
GCGTGCGACTGGTGGTGTTCGGCGAACAGCACCTCGCCCTCGTAGCCGAGCTCCTGACGAATCAGGTTCGGAATCCAGAGCTTCTCCTTGAGCCACACCGGCATCGCCTTCGAGAAGGACGGAAGCGAACGCGGGAAGGTCGCGAGGTAGGTCAGCAGGATGCGCTCGAACTTGACGAAGGGCTTGTCGTAGAAGGCCACGTAGTCGAGGTCGCTCGGCTCGAGGCCGGCCTCGCGCAGGCAGTAGGCCACCGCGTTCTTGGGCAGGCCCGGGTCGTGCTTCTTGCGCGTGAAGCGCTCCTCGTGGGCGGCCGCCACCAGGCGACCGTCGCGCAGCAGCGCCGCGGCGGAATCGTGGTAGAAGCAGGACAGGCCCAAGATGTTCATGATGGCTGGTGGACTCCGGCTCAGAATTGTTGCTTCACGCGTTCCAGGTCGGTCTCGTGGGACTCGGCGTCGCGCCAGGCCGACCCCGGCTCACCGATGTGACGCTTCTCGAGGAAGTCGCGGCGGGCGAGCTGCGTGGTCACCGCCACCGGTCCCATCACGAAGCTGTACACGATGCCGAGCACCACGAGCGTCTGGATCTCGCCGAAGTGGCCGGCGATCGCCAGCCAGCCGTGCCAGAGGCGACGTCCGAGCCGCCGCAGCCCGCTCACGATGCCCTCCCCAGGTCCCGCTCCAGCACGTCGGCGATCCGCCGGGCGGCCTGGCCGTCCCAGCCCTCGGGGATGCACCCGCGCTTGCCGCCGTGATCCAGGATCTTGCGCACCTCCGCGCGGATCGTGGCGGGGTCCGATCCCACCAGCGTGTTGGTGCCCTCGCTCACCGTGATGGGTCGCTCGGTGTTCTCGCGCAGGGTCAGGCACGGTACGCCGAGCACGGTCGTCTCCTCTTGGATGCCGCCCGAGTCGGTGAGGACGAGGCGGGCCTCGGCCATGGCTCCCAGGAACTCGAGGTAGCCGAGCGGCTCCACGAGGCGCAGCGCGGGCTCGCGTCCGCCCAGCAGCGCCCCGATCGAGGCGCGCGTGCGCGGGTGCACCGGGAAGAGCACCGGGATCTCTCGGTGCACCTCCTCGAGCACCGCGAACAGGCGCTCGAGGTGCGCGGCCTCGTCTACGTTGCTCGGCCTGTGGAGGGTCAGGACGGCGTACTCCCGGGGAGAAAGGCCCAAGCGTTCCAGGGTATCCAGCCCCCGGGCGCGCTCCAAGTGCGCGCGCAGCGAGTCGATCATGACGTTGCCCACGCGGTGGATGCGGTCCTTCGCCACGCCCTCGCTTCGCAGGTTCTCCTCCCCGGCGGGCTCGGTCACGAAGAGCCAGCGGGAGACGGCGTCGGTGAGACGCCGATTGGTCTCCTCGGGCATGGAGGGGTCGAAGGAGCGCAGGCCGGCCTCCACGTGGGCGACCGGGATGCCGAGCTTCACGGCGGCCAGGGCCCCGGCCAGCGTCGAGTTCACGTCCCCCACGACAATCAGGGCCGCCGGCGGGTCCGCGAGCAGCACCTCCTCCAGCCGCCGCAGCACCTCCGCCGTCTGCCAGCCGTGGGGCCCCGAGCCCACCTCCAGGTGGATGTCCGGCGCCGGGATGCCCAGATCTGCGAAGAAGCGCTCCGACATGGCCGCGTCGTAGTGCTGGCCGGTGTGGACGAGCCGAGGCGCGAAGGCCGGGCGGCCTCGCAGCTCCCGGAGCAAGGGCGCGATCTTCATGAAGTTCGGCCGCGCTCCCGCCACCAGCAGGATCGGCACCGGCCCCCTGTCGATGCTCATCAGGCCTCCCTCGGACACGCCCTCGGTGCCAGAAGTGTGCCAGGGTGGCCTCTCGGCCGCCGCTGATCACCCTGGGGGCATGCTCGGACCCGCGGGGCCTCCATCATGCCTTCCCGCACGGTTCTTGCCACTTGCCTCCCCCTGCAACAACTTTCCCTGTTGAGGAAAAATCCTTCTTAGCGGGAAATCTGCTTCCATTGCGCGGAATGATCTTACACACTGTAGAGTTCGGATTCCGGCCCTTCGGCCGGCTCGCGGCTGGCTCGGTGGCACGGAACTCGCACTCGTGCCACGCGCGTCCACCGCGCAAGACCCACTCGCAAGCGGAGGAG
>JBFGJV010000337.1:0-2131 GCA_041577015.1 Myxococcota bacterium | reverse complement strand
TCGAGGGTGGCGAGGAAGACGCGGCGCGTGCAGCGGCCCTCCCGGTCCGGCTCGCGCCAGTAGGCCACGCCACGGTTGATGATCATGTTGGCGTAGAAGCGCGAGAGGTCGATGCCCGGATCGAAGGTCCAGAGCTCCCGGCCCGTCTCGGGGTCGAGGGCGATCACGCGGTTGTAGGGCGTGGTGAAGAGCAGTCGCCCGTCGACGACGAGGGGCGTGGCCTCGAAGGAGGTGCCCTTGTTGATCTTGTAGGGGAAGGGCCCCTCGCGGAAGTCTCCGTGGCGGTAGGTCCAGGCCACCTGGAGCCGACCCACGTTGCCCGGATGGATGTCGGCGAGAGGCGAGTAGCGGCCCCCGCCGGGCGCACCCTCCGTGACGGGCCAGTCGGCGGTCTGGCCCTCGGCCAGGCCTCCCAGCGCCAGCGGGAGCGTCGCCAGGAGCAGGCGAAGCGGGCCCATGGGCGTGTAGCATGGCACCGAATGATTCGGGCCGCGATGCGTCCAAGGGCGCCTTGCCGGGAGGGAGACCCATGACCGTGCGAAGCATCAGCGGAGGACTCTTTGCCGTGGCCGTCGGAGCGCTCCTGAGCTGCGCCAGCTCCACGACGTCCCCCACGACCGCCGCCACCGACGCCCTCGCCCAGCGCACCGACGAGATCGAGCGCAAGGCCGTGGAGCTGCAGAAGCGCGAGAAGCGGCTCCAGGAGGAGGCTCGGCGGCTCGAGGAGGAGCGGCGCGCGCTTACGAGCCAGCGCGAGGAGGCACCCGCCCCCAGCACGGACCTCCTGCCGCCCAACCCGAAGCCTGGCGAGTGCTATGCGCGGGTGATCATCCCCGCCCGCTACGAGACCGAGAGCCGGCGCGTGCTGAAGAGCGAGGCCACGCAGCGGATCGAGGTGGTCCCCGCCCGCTACGAGAAGGTGAAGGAGCGCGTGGTCGTGAAGGAGGCCAGCGAGCGCCTCGAGGTGGTGCCGCCCGTCTACGAGACGGTGGAGGAGCGGGTGCTGGTGCGCCCCGCCTCCAAGAAGATCGTCGAGGTGCCGGCCACCTACAAGACGGTCTCCGAGCGCATCCTGGTCCGGCCCGCGCACACGGAGTGGAAGAAGGGCACCGGCATCGGCACCGGAGGCGGCGCCGCCTCGGCCGAGCAGGTGGCGGCCTTCGTGGAGCGCTTCGGCGGCCAGAAGGTGGTGGAAACCAAGGTGGAGGACACCGGCGAGATCATGTGCCTGGTGGAGGTGCCCGCCACCTACCGGACCGTGACGAAGCGGGTCGTGGATCAGCCGGCCACCACGAAGGTGGTGGAGGAGCCCGCCCAGTACCGGACCATCAAGAAGCAGGTGGTGAAGACGCCTGCGACGACGCGCAAGGTCGCGATCCCGGCGGTGTACAAGACGGTCACGATGACCAAGCTGGCCGAGCCGGCGCGCGAGAAGCGCATCCCGGTACCGGAGAAGTACGAGACGGTGACGATCCGCAAGAAGATCTCCGAGGAGCGGGTGGAGTGGAGGCCGGTGCTGTGCGAGGTGAACATGACCACCACGAACATCAGCCAGCTCCAGAGCCGCCTCAAGCAGGAGGGCTGCTACCGCTGCCGCGTGGACGGCGTCATCGGACGCTGCACGCTCGACGCCATGCGCTGCTACTGCGAGCCGCGCGGCCTGCCCTGGGGCAGGAACTACGTCACGACGCAGTGCATCCAGTCGCTGGGTCTCAAGTTCTGAGCGTCAGCCGCGGCCGAGCAGCCGCCCGATCGTGGCCGACTCCTCGGCCAGCAGCTCGAGGACGTCGTCCAGGGCGAGGATCCCCACCAGGCACTGCTTCTCGTCCACCACCGCGAGCCGCCGCACGCGGTGGTCGGCCATCTGGCGCAGGGCGTCCTCGATGGGGGTGTCCTCGCGGACGGAGTTGACCGGGCTCGTCATGAGCTCGCCCACACGGATCTCGTCGGCGTTCTCGCCCCGGGCCACGCAGCGGTGCATCACGTCGCGATCGGAGACGATCCCGATCGGCCGCCGCTCGTCGTCCAGCACGATCAGGGTCCCGGTGTCCCGCTCGGCCATGCGCCGCGCCGCCGCGCGCACGGTCTCCGTGGTGGCGGCGGTGTAGACGGTCCGGACGCAGATCCTTCC
>JBFGJV010000336.1:0-2155 GCA_041577015.1 Myxococcota bacterium | reverse complement strand
CGGCGCACGCGGGCTCGTGGTGAACGTGGTGGACGAGCAGGTCGGCTTCGCCGAGGGCGTCCACATGGACGGCGTCCGGCCGCGCCTTTCCGCTGTGGTCTCCTTCTGGGTGGAGCTGGCCGAGGCGCGCGAAGCCCTCGAGCCGCCCATGCGCGCCGCCGCCGAGGACCTCGCCAACCGCATCCTGGCCGAGCTCGAGGCTCGGCACGGCCGCCGCTGATCCTCGTGGAGAAGCTCCTCTACACGCTCTGGAGGCCGGCCGCCGCGGGCGAAGCCGAGTTCCGCGACGTCCTGTGCGGGACCGCCGCCAAGCGCCTGGCGGAGCTCGGCGCACGCGGGCTCGTGGTGAACGTGGTGGACGAGCAGGTTCGCTTCGCCGAGGGCGTGCACATGGACGGCGTGCAGCCCCGCCTCGCCGCCGTGGTCTCCTTCTGGCTGGAGCTGGACGATGCGCGCCCCGCCTGCGAGCGACCCCTCGCGGACGTAGCCGACCGCATCGCGGGTTACGCCGTGGCCGAGTCGGTGGCGCTCCGCAACGAGACCCATCGCGCCGCTCCCGGCGAGCGCACGCCGGGCGTGAACGTGGTGGCCTTCCTGCGCCGGCCCGACTGGATCGAGCGCGAGGCCTGGCTGGCGCGCTGGCTGGACGACCACCGCCGCGTGGCGCTCGAGACACAGTGCACCTACGCCTACATCCGCAACGTCGTGGTGCGCGCCCTGACTCCGGAGGCGCCCCCCTGGGCGGCCATCGTCGAGGAGGGCTTTCCCAGCGAGGCGGTGACGGACGCCGCACGCTGGTACCGGGCGGAGAACGACCCGGCCGCGCTGCAGCGCAACGTCTCACGCATGGTGGAGAGCTGCCGCACCTTCCTGGACCTGGACCGGGTGGAACGCCATCCCATGTCGGAGTATCGATTCGAGGCATGAGCACGGAGCGGGCGACGGAGACGCACAAAGAGGTGGTGGTCCAGGAACGGACCGTGAAGCTCCCTGTGGAGGTGCGGGACGCCAGCTCGATCTCGGCCAGCTTCCTGGTCCCGACCGACGCCGTGCGGCGCCTGCTGGTGGACGTCCCGCGCCTCGAGGTGATCTCGCTGCTTCCGGGCCGCACCCTCTGCACGCTCGCCGGGATCGAGTACCGAGATAATGATCTCGGCGCCTACAACGAGGTGGGAGTGGTCTTCTTCGTCCGCGCACGGGCGGAGCGCGGGCTGGGCGGCGGCGTCGTGGATCTGGTGCGCGGCCGGGCGAGCGCCTACATCCACCGGCTCCCGGTGACGACGGACTTCTCCTGCGCGGCCGGGCGCGAGATCTGGGGCTTCCCGAAGTTCGTGGCCGAGATCCGCTTCCGCGAGGACGGAGGGCGACGCAGCGTCACGCTCGACGCGGAGGGTGAGCACGTCTTCACCCTGGGGGTGGACTGCCGTCCCGGACGGCGAGGCTACGAGGAGACCCAGCTCGCCGCCTTCTCCTGCCTGGGCGGCGTGCCGCGTCGCACGCGCTTCGTCTCGAGCGGCGAGGGCGTGGGGTTCCGTTTGGGCGGGGCGACACTCGAGCTGGGCGAGCACCCGCTGGCCGAGGAGCTGCGCAGCCTGGGTCTTCCCCGGCGCGCGTTGACCTGCGCCCGGGTGGACCACATGCGCATGCGCTTCCAGGCGCCCGAACGGGTCTGAGTTGGAGTTCCACCTCGCGGATCTCTTCGAGTGCGTGGCGGACGCAGCGGGAGAGCGCGAGGCGCTCGTGGCCGGGGAGAGCCGCCTCTCGTACGCCGCCCTCGACGCCCGCGCCAACCGGGTGGGCCATCACTTCGCGGACGCCGGGCTCGCGCCAGGATCGCACGTGGGCATCTATGCCACCAACCGCGCCGAGTGGGTCGAGACGATGCTCGGCCTCTTCAAGGTCCGCGCCGTCCCGATCAACGTGAACTTCCGCTACGTGGAGGCAGAGCTGGCGTATCTCTTCGAGAACGCGGATCTCGACGGGCTGGTCTTCGAGCGGCGCTTCGCGCCGCGCGTGGCGAAGGTTGGGCGGCGCCTGCCGAAGCTGCGCCACCTGCTGGTGCTCGAGGACGACAGCACCGAGGCCGTGGACGCCGTCGGGTACGAGGACGCTCTCGCCGCCGCGTCTCCCGAGCGCGGCTTTCCGCCGCGCTCGG
>JBFGJV010000335.1:0-2166 GCA_041577015.1 Myxococcota bacterium | reverse complement strand
GTGAGCTGCGGCGTCATGACGGGCGTGGGGGCGGCGATCAACACCGCGAAGGTCGAGCCGGGGTCGTCGGCCGTGGTCTTCGGCGCGGGCGGGGTGGGTCTGAACGTGATCCAGGGCTGCGTGCTGGCGGGCGCCGACACCGTCATCGCGGTGGATCTGGTGGACAAGAAGCTCGAGTTCGCCCAGCAGTTCGGCGCCACCCACACCGTCAATCCCAAGACGGACGGGGACGCGGTGACCAAGGTCGTGGAGCTGACGGGCGGTGGCGCCGACTACGCCTTCGAGTGCGTGGGCCTCGGCGCCACCATCACGGACGCCTTCAAGGCCGTGCGCAAGGGTGGCATGGCGGTGATCGTGGGCGTCTCCAGCCCCACCGAGCAGGCCAGCCTGCCCGCCGTCTTCATCACGTCCACGGAGAAGACCATCAAGGGCTCCTGGTACGGCTCGGGCCGCGTCAACGTGGACTTCCCGCGGCTCCTGCACCTGTACCAGTCCGGGCGCCTCAAGCTCGACGAGCTGGTCACCAACACCTACCCGGTGGACGAGGCGCCGCGCGCCTTCGAGGACCTGCAGAAGGGGGTGAACGCCCGCGGCGTGATCGTCTTCTAGGAGGGGCTCTCGGACTCCGGCTGCTCCGCGGTCACGTCCTCGTCGGAGACGTCCGGTCCGGTCCGGCCGCGGCGTACGCGTCGACGCACGCGCTCCACGAGACCGCCCAGGTCGAAACCGCGCTCGCGCGGAACCGAGAAGTAGTGGTCCCCGTCGTCCTTGACGAGAAGGCGGACCTTGCTGCCGGCCAGCACGGCCTCGAGGGGCTCCTCGTCGTGCGGCGCGCGGTCGAGCTTCGCGAAGGCCCGGCGGCCGGCGATGCGCACCAGCGCCACGTGGATCGGAGCCGGCTGGCCACCGGCGGTCACGTGGATGCTCGTCGCCGCCTCCACCACCGCCCGGGCACCGTGCAGGCTCCCGGGCTTCGGGCGCTCGCGGCGGCCCTCCCGGGCCTCGAAGCAGAGCTGCGGTCGCGGGACCACCTCCAGACGGCGCCGGGAGTCGCTGCGCTCGATCAGGGTCACGTAGACGTTGTTGCCCGGGCCTCCGATCGAGTGGGCCAGGCCGAGCTGCGCGTCTCGCACCTGCGCGCGCCGGTTCGGGAAGCGATCGGTGAGCTGGAGGTAGCACTCCGCGATCTGGAACAGACCGGTCCCGCCCACCGGATGACCACGCGCCTTCAGCCCTCCGGAGAGATTGGTGGGGAGGCGCCCGCCCACGCCGGTGACGGGGTGTTCCAGCGGATCCTCGGGCTCCTGGCGCGGATTCCCCACCAGCGCCGGCATGGTCTCGTCGGGCTCGAGCAGCTCCAGGTCGGTCAGGTTGATGGGCAGCAGGCTGTTGAAGGCGTCGTGTACCTCCAGCACGAGGCCCTCGAGCTCGCGGGGGCGTGCGATCCCCGCCCGCCACCACGCCACCTGCGCGGCCCGGCGGGTGGCGTCGAGGCCCGCCAGCCGCTCGCGGTCGAGGATCGAGGACGTCTCCGTGGCCGAGCCCAGGCCCGCGACGCGCACCGCCTGGGGCCGCGAGGTGAGGATCACCGCCGCGGCGCCGTCGCAGATGGGCGAGCAGTCCTTGCGCATGAGGGGGGTGGCCACCGGACGGTTCCGGGTGGTGTCGAAGTAGTCCTCCAGGGGCTCCGGGCGCCCGTGGAACGCGGCCAGCGGATTCTCGGCTCCCAGGGCGTGGGCGCGGAACATCAGCCGCGCCAGCAGATCCGCCACCGCCCGGCCCCGGACCTTGCGCTCCTGCAGCCAGGCCTGCGTGACCAGCGCGATCAGGGCCGGCATCGTGAACCCGAAGCCGCGCTCCACCGGGTCGATGGTCTTCGACATGATCGCCGTGGCCACCTCGGTGGTCACGTTCTTCATGCGCTCGCCGGCGAGGACCAGGACGCTGTCGCACTGCCCGGAGGCCACCTTGTACCAGGCTTCGTGAAAGGCCGCGGCACCGGTGGAGGACGCAGTCTCGCTGCGTACGGCCGGGACGCCGGTCAGACGCAGCTGGTCCGCCACCTTGGCCGCGATGTTGGCGCGGTTCTCGAACTCCTCGCTGTCCATGATCCCGACCTGGACGGCGTCGAAGGCGCGGATCGGGCTGTCCTCCACCGCCCGGTGG
>JBFGJV010000334.1:0-2181 GCA_041577015.1 Myxococcota bacterium | reverse complement strand
GTGGCGCAGTAGTTCGACACCATGGTGACCGGCTTCCAGAGCTTGAGCGCGTCGCTGCACTCGTGCGGGCCCTTGCTGGAGTAGATCGAGCCGGTGAAGACCGCCTCGATCGCCTGCTGCGGCTTCTCGATGCCGGCGTCGGCGTAGGCCTCGTAGGCGGCGTCCACGATCATGTCGGCCGGGCTCTGGTCCCAGTTCTCGCCGAATTGGGAGCAGCCGACGCCCACGATGGCCACCTGGTCGCGGATCGCGTCCTCGCGCATGGGTCACTCCGGGAGGGGTATGGCCTTCCAGTAGTAGTTGGGTCGCCCGCCCACCTCGTGGATGCGGCGGAAGACGAACGCCACCGGCATGCCGGGCCTCAGATCCTCGGGGCTCGTGTCCGCGAGCTGGAGGTGCACGCGCGCGCCGTCGATCTCGGTGACGGTGACGATGGTGGGCGGCTCCGGCGTGGGGAAGAAATGATCGAGCGTCCAGGTCACGACGCGGCCGGTTCGCTCCGCGAGCGGGTGGTCCTCGAAGCGGTCCTTCGCGAAGCAGCTCTCGCACACGCGCTGCCTCGGGAACTGCACCGCGCCGCACGCGGCGCAGCGCTGGCCCGTGAAGCCCAGGTCCTCGTCGCGCTCGCGGAAGTGGATCGTGGCCGAGAGGCCCGGGTCGGCGCCGCGCTCCCACTCGGAGGCCTCGAGGTTCCGGGCGCGCCGGTAGTGGGCGTAGCTTCGCACCGGACGCCGCCGGGCCAGGTGCCAGGCCACACCGCGGCGCGCCTCGAGCTTGCGGAGCGCATCCGTGGTGGTGAAGGCCAGCGCCTCGGCGCCGTCCCCGTAGCCGGCGACCAGGATACGCTCGCCCGGGCGCGCCTCCTCGAGCGCCGCCGCGAGCAGCAGCGGCGCGAAGGCGCACCCCGCGTTCCCGAGCCGCCCGAAGAGGGGATCCTGCAAACGCTCGCGCGCCACGCCGAGCTGCTTCGCCACCGTGGCGTGGCTGCGGGCGTCCGGCGCATAGAGGGCCACGCGCGCGAACGCGTCCGCATCGTTTTCCGCCCCCGCCAGCAGGCCGCGCACGGCCTCGACGGTGCGCGGGACGTAGCCCTCCTGGACGACGAAGCGCTCCTCCCAGGCGTGCACGAATCGGTCGCCAGGGCCACGCCAGACGTCCACGATCTCGTCCGCCACGGCGTGGGCCGCGTCCAGCGTCGCGATGGCGTCACGCCCGGCCAGCAGGAAGGCGGCCGCACCGTCGCCCAGGTTGCGCTCGAGCGGCGAGCCGGGGGCCGCCATCCGGCAGTCGCTGGCCACCACCAGCGCGCGGCGGGCCGAGCCGGCGGCGACCGCATCCGCCGCGGAGCGGAGCGCCGAGAGCCCCGCGCGCAGCGAGCCCGCGAGGTCCACGGTGCGCAAGTCGCGGCGAAGACCGAGCGCCTTGGCTACCAGCGCCGCCGTCTGCTTCTCGCGGAAGGGGTGGCTGGTGGTGGCGAAGAAGAGCGCGTCGATCTCGTCGCGGGCGAGCCCGGCCAGGCAGCTCCGCGCCGCCGCGACGCCCATGGTGACGGCATCCTCGTCGCTCCAAGCCACCGCCTTCTCGGGCTCGCCCTCCTTCGGCGCGCGCCCGGCCATCACCGAGAGGCCCAGGCGCGTGGGCGGGACGTAGGCCCCGTACGAGACGATGCCCGCGCTCACTTCGGCTTCGGCCTGACGCCGTCGTAGAAGGGATAGGGGTGCTTCAGCAGCCCGATCGGCTCCAGGCGACCGCCGAGCTGGCTCTTGAAGTGCGCGAGGAGATCCTCCACCGACCAGCCGCCCGGCTTCAACATGGCCGTTCCGTACTTCGGCTGCTCGACGAGGGTCACACGCTCGCCGCCGGTGCCGAAGATCTGGCCGGTCACGTAGTCGGCGGCGTCGCTGCACAGGAAGGCCACGAAGGCGCCGTTGCGGGTGGGGTCGATGAAGGGCAGCTCGAGCGGCTTCCCGTCCGGGCCGGTGGCCTTCGCCTGGGCGGACATGCGCGTCGTCCCGAGCGGTCTGTTGGCGTTCACCCGGATGCCGTAGCGGGCCAGCTCCACGGCCCAGGTGTAGGTCATGGAGGCGATGGCGCCCTTGGCGCCCGCGTAGTTGGTCTGGCCGAAGTTGCCGAAGTGCGCCGCGGAGACGGTATTCACGATGACGCCGCCGGTGCCCTGCT
>JBFGJV010000333.1:0-2191 GCA_041577015.1 Myxococcota bacterium | reverse complement strand
GCCCGCGTGGACGTGGAGGCGAGCCTCGCTGGCGAGGGCGCGGAGTGCGCGCTGAACGGGCTCTACGTCGCCACGGACGACCAGCACGTGGACCACCACACCTGGATCGACCACGAGACTCCGCACGGCACCAGCCGGGAGCTCTACAAGGGCGTGCTGGGCGGCTCGGCGCGCGGCGTCTTCGACGGCCACGTGATGGTGCGGCCCGAGGCCCAGAAGACCGACGCCCGGCAGCGCAACGAGAACCTGCTGCTCTCTCCGGACGCGGACGTGAACACGAAGCCGGTGCTGGAGATCCACGCCGACGACGTCAAGTGCGCCCACGGCTCCACGGTGGGACGCCTCGATCCCGACGCGCTGTTCTACCTGCGCTCGCGCGGTCTGGACGACGTGCACGCCCGGGGGCTCCTCACCCGCGGGTTCGCCGCCGGCGTGACCCGGGAGATCGGCGACGACCTGCTGCGCTCGGCGGTGGAGGCGCTCGTGGTGCGGCGGCTGTTCGGGCCCCAGGAGCCGGGAGCAGGCCCGTGAGCACCGCCAGGACGCTCGACGCCCCGCGCCCGGATTTCGGCCCGGCGGAGGTGGAACGCCTGCGCGAGGACTTCCCGATCCTGACGCACCCGGTCCACGGCAAGCGTCTGGTCTATCTGGACAACGCGGCGACCACCCAGAAGCCGCGCCCGGTTCTGGCGGCGCTCGAGCGCTACTACCGCCACGACAACTCCAACGTGCACCGGGGCGTGCACTTCCTGGGCGAGCGGGCCACCCAGGCGTACGAGGGCGCGCGCGAGCGCGTGCGCCACCTGCTGAACGCGCCCGCTGCGCGGGAGATCGTCTTCACCCGGGGCACGACCGAGTCCATCAATCTGGTGGCGTCCAGCTTCGGACGCAGCCGGGTGGCCCAGGACGACGAGATCCTGCTCACCCAGATGGAGCATCACTCGAACATCGTGCCGTGGCAGCTGCTGGCCGAGCGCCGCGGCGCCCGCATCCGGGTGGTCCCGGTGGACGACCGCGGCGAGCTGGACCTGGCCGATTTCGAGCGCATGGTCGGGCCGCGCACGCGCATCGTGGCGGTCTCGCACGTCTCGAACGTGCTGGGCACCGTGAACCCAGTGCGCGAGATCTGCGCGATCGCCCGGCGCCAGGGGGTCCCCGTCCTGGTGGACGGGGCCCAGGCGCCCCCGCGCATGCCGGTAGACGTCCAGGCGCTGGGCTGCGACTTCTACACCTTCTCCGGGCACAAGCTCTACGGCCCAATGGGGATCGGCGTGCTGTGGGGACGCAGCGAGCTGCTGGGGGAGCTGCCGCCCTACCAGGGTGGCGGGCAGATGATCGAGAGCGTGAGCTTCGAGAAGACCACGTACGCCGCCATCCCGGCCCGCTTCGAGGCGGGCACGCCGAACGTGGCGGGGGCCGTGGGGCTGGCGGCGGCCATCGACTACCTGGAGGCCGTGGGGCTGGACCGGATCGACCGGCACGAGCGCGCGCTCGCGGCCCACGCGGCGGAGGCTCTCTCGGAGCTGCCCGAGGTGCGGCTGATCGGGACGGCGCGGGAGCGGACCAGCGTCGTCTCCTTCGTGGTCGAGGGCGTGCACGCCCACGACGTGGGGACCGTCCTGGACCACGAGGGCATCGCCACGCGCGCCGGGCACCACTGCGCACAGCCGCTCATGGAACGCTTCGGCGTGCCGGCCACCACGCGCGCCTCCTTCGGGCTCTACAACGGAGAGGAGGACGTGCACGCCCTGGTCCGCGGCCTGCACCGCGTCCGCGAGGTCTTCGGCTGATGTCGGACGTGCTGCGCGAGCTCTACCAGAGCGTGATCCTGGACCACTCCAAGAAACCGCGGAACTTCCGCGCCCCGGAGGACGCCAGCCACCACGCCGAGGGCTTCAACCCGCTGTGCGGCGACAAGGTGGAGATCTTCGTGCGCCTCGAGGACGACGTGGTGGCGGACGCCGCCTTCCAGGGCTCCGGCTGCGCCATCTCCACGGCATCGGCCTCGCTCATGACCGAGGCCGTGCGGGGCAAGTCGCGCCAGGAGGTGGAGGCCCTGTTCCGCCGCTTTCGTGACGTGGTGACCGGAGCCAGCGACGGCGCCCCCCCGCTCGGCAAGCTCGAGGTGCTGGCCGGAGTGCGCGCGTTCCCCATGCGCGTCAACAGCGCGACGCTGGCCTGGCACGCCCTC
>JBFGJV010000332.1:0-2215 GCA_041577015.1 Myxococcota bacterium | reverse complement strand
TACGCCCAGCTGCTGGCCTCCCTGGCCGCCCACTTCCAGGTGGATCCGCAGACGCCCTGGCGCGAGCTCCCGCGCCGGGTGCAGCGCGGCATCCTGCACGGCACCGGCCGCGAGGAGATCCGCTTCCTGTTCGAGCGCGCCGGACGCACCGAGCGGGTGCGTCGCCGCTGGGACGGTGTCCTGGGAGAGCTCGAGCGCCGCCGGCGCGAGGGGCGGGAGGACGAGAGCGACGAGCTGGCGCGCTACACCAGCCCGCGTCCGTGCTCCGCCTGCGACGGCTCGCGCCTGCGGCCCGAGGCACGCAGCGTGAAGCTCGCGCGACTCGGGATCGACGAGCTGGCGCGGCTCTCGATCGGGCAGGCGACCGCTTTTCTGGAGCGACTGGCCCTGGACCGGTCGCAGCAGCGCATCGCCGAGCGCATCCTGAAGGAGATCCGCGACCGGCTCCGCTTCCTCTCGGACGTGGGTCTCGACTACCTCACCCTGGATCGTTCCAGCGCCAGCCTCTCTGGAGGCGAGGGGCAGCGCATCCGTCTGGCCACGCAGGTGGGCTCCAGCCTGATGGGGGTGCTCTACGTGCTGGACGAGCCCTCCATCGGGCTCCACTCCCGCGACAACCGCAGGCTGCTCGCGAGCCTGTCGCGCCTGCGCGACCTGGGGAACAGCGTGCTCGTGGTGGAGCACGACGAGGACACCATCCGCTGCGCCGACTGGGTGATCGACATGGGGCCGGGGGCGGGGATCCACGGGGGTCGTCTGGTGGCGGAGGGGACCCCCGAGGCGATCCAGGCCAATCCGGACTCGCTCACCGGGGCCTACCTGGCCGGGCATCGCACCATTCCCCTGCCCGAGCGGCGCCGCGAGCCCGGCGAGGCGGCGCTCGTGCTGACCGGGTGCCGCGAGCACAACCTGAAGAACGTGACGCTGCGCGTTCCCCTCGGCCTCTTCACCGTGGTGACGGGCGTCTCGGGCTCCGGCAAGTCCACGCTCGTGAACGACACGCTGTTCCGCGCCCTGGCGCGGCGCCTGCACGGCGCGCGCGAGCCGGCGGGCCGGCTCGACCGCCTCCACGGGCTCGAGCACGTGGACAAGGTGATCGACGTCAACCAGGACCCGATCGGCCGCACGCCGCGCAGCAACCCCACCACCTACACCGGCGCCTTCGGCGGGATCCGCAAGCTCTTCAGCCAGGTCCCCGACTCGCGCGTGCGGGGCTACGACCCGGGCCGCTTCTCCTTCAACGTGAAGGGCGGTCGCTGCGAGTCGTGCCAGGGGGACGGGATCCTGCGCATCGAGATGCACTTCCTCCCCGACCTCTTCGTCACCTGCGAGGTGTGCGGCGGGCGTCGCTACAACCGGGAGACGCTCGAGATCCTCTACAAGGGCAAGAACGTGGCCGACGTGCTCGACATGACCGTGGAGGAGGCGCTGCCCTTCTTCGAGAACGTCGCCTCGGTGCGCCGGCCGCTGCAGACGCTGCACGACGTGGGCCTGGACTACATCCACCTGGGCCAGCCGGCCACCACCCTCTCCGGGGGCGAGGCCCAGCGCATCAAGCTCTCCCGCGAGCTCTCGCGCCGGGACACCGGTCGCACCATCTACATCCTGGACGAGCCCACCACGGGGCTCCACTTCGCGGACGTGGAGAAGCTGCTGGCGGTGCTGAACCGCCTGGTGGAGCTCGGCAACACGGTGGTGGTGATCGAGCACCAGCTCGACGTGGTGAAGACCGCGGACTGGGTGATCGATCTCGGGCCCGAGGGAGGCGAGAAGGGCGGGGAGATCGTGGCGGAGGGAGCGCCGGAGCAGGTCGCCGCCTCGCCGGAGAGCCACACCGGGCGGGCGCTGCGCGAGGGGCGCTGGCTACGCCGATGAGCCAGCCGTCGGACGGCCCGCCGGATCGGGAATCCCCCGGCGAGGAGGCGCCCGCCCCGTGGCCCGGTCCCCTGGGCGCGATCTTCCTGCTGCTGTTCGCCTGGCTGATGGTCCCGGTGGTGGCGTCGCTGGCGCTCTCCTTCGCCTCGCAGACGGCGGCGCTCGGGATCGGCCTGACCCTGGGCGTGGGGGGAGCGGCGGCGATGGGCGCCGTGCGCGTCCCGCCGCCCCAGGCCGAGCGCCTCGGCCTGCGCGGCTTCGCGCGCCGGCAGGGGCTGGCGCTCCTGCTGCTGGTCCCGACGGTGCTGCTGGCGAGCGAGGTGGACAACCGCGTGCGCGC
>JBFGJV010000331.1:0-2215 GCA_041577015.1 Myxococcota bacterium | reverse complement strand
GTGAAGAGCTGGACGGACGCCAGGAAGGCCTCAACCCAGTCATTCCAGCTCGTCGTGTCGGATGCCAGCGACTTGCAGTATCCCCAGACGCCGAGCCCCAGCGCGATGACGCCACAGACCAGCGTGATCGTCGGGGCCCGGCTCCACCTCGCACCCTTCATGGCTGGCTCGAGCTATCCGCCTCGGACGGCATCGCAGGACACACGTCCCTGGATGTTGGTGGCGTTGATCGTGGGCTCGTGGAAGCCGTATCTGAGCTTCTGGGGGACACCTCCCGCGAGCTCGAGGTCCTGGGCCCGGCGGAACTCGCCCTGAGACGTCGAAAGCGTCGCGACGATCCTGAAGAGAGCCTTCGAGGGCCCTGGGTTCATGACGTCCACGGTCAACTCGAAGCCCGCGTTCGGCTCTCCGTCGACGATGAAGACGGAGCTCTTCACCTCGCGGTTGGCCACCTCACATCGGGGGAGGGTCTGCTGCTCCTCCACCAGCCTGCCCACCGCCCACAGCCCTGCCAGCAACAAGGCTCCACCCCAGAGCACCTGCTTGCGCTTGATGGCCATGGCTCACGCGGCCTCCTCACTTCTCGATCCGATAGCCCAGCGCCAGGATCGCCTTGAGCGTCTCCAGCGCGGACTGGCGGTCCACCTCCTTCTCGGACTCGGGCAGCTCCTCGTAGGGCACGAGATTGGGATGTTCCCGCCCCTCCCGGATCCGCCTCTGCGCCCACCGGTCGTGAACGTTTCGCGCCAAGACCTCGCGAAGCGCCAGCAGATCCTCCGGCAGCTCGACGCCGGAGGTGTCGATCGGCTTGGGCTGATAGGCCACGGCGAGGCGATCCAGCTCCCGGCGCGCGACCTGCGGCCCGGGCTCGGCACCGGTGACGGCGTCGGCCGGAACCCGGTCGCGGCTCGAGCCCGGCATTGTCTCACTCCCGCTCCGGCCGGCTCAAGGCCCTTCTCCGTGGCTGGGCAGGCTGCTCGGTTCCCGGCGACGTGGCTTCGTCAGCGATTCCGGACGCTTGAGCGCCATCGGGGCGCGCCTGTCCGCTGGCGCACCCGGCCCTCCGTCACGCCACGGGCGCGCGCGGCTCGTCGGCGCGGGCGCCCAGGTTGCCGTAGCGGTGGTAGTCCACGCACAGGCTCTGCTCGCGCAGGTAGTGCAGGAGCTCGATGCGTCCCACGGCGAGCACCGGGGCCGTGGCCAGATGGAGGCCCACCTCCGCGGCGGCACGGCGCACGACCGCGGCCACGCGGGCGGGGTCGGCGTAGCGCACGCGCTCCGTCTGGCCTTCGCGGACGACCGCAGCGAGGTCCTCGTCGGACTCCTCCACGAACTCGATGGCCGCGGCCCACGATTCGGTGAGGTCGTGCAGGAGGTCGACCTCGCGATGCAGCGCGCCCGGAGGCGCGCTCACGGTGACCGCGCAGCGGGTGGCCCGGGCGGCCAGGACGCGGGCGAAGAGCTCGAAGGCGTCGTCCTCGGGATGCACCCGGATGCGGAGCGCCCCCACGGGCAGGTAGCGGCGCAGGTTGTCCTGCCCGACCAGGCGGAAGCCGTCGTGCTCGCGCCCGAACTCCTCGGCCATGGCGTATGCGTAGCTCGCCGCGGCGTGGCGCAGGCGCGCCAGGGCTTTGGGCTCGAGGACGCGGCGGGTGGCGAGCTCTTCGAGGAGCGCAGCCACCCGCTCGTCGGCGACCGGCCCGGCCCCGCGGCCCACACTGGCCTCCACCTCGCGGAAGCGCATCAGCGACGCCACGTAGTTGGGGCCGCCGGCCTTCAGGCCCGGACCCACAGCGCTCCGGGCCATGCCGCCGAACGGCTGGCGCAGCACGATGGCTCCGGTGGTGCCGCGATTCACGTAGAGGTTCCCCGCGCGCACCCGTCGCGCCCAGTGCTCCTGCTCGCGGTCGTCGAGACTGTGGAGACCGGAGGTGAGGCCGTACCCGGTCTCGTGGACACGGTCGATGGCCTCGTCGAGATCGCGTACGCCCATCACGCCGAGCACCGGACCGAAGAGCTCGGTGGTGTGCGTCATGCTCCCGGGCGCGACCCCCCACTTGATGCCCGGGGACCAGAGGCAGGGGCTCGCCTGGAGCCGGCGCGGACGCACCGCCCAGGACTCGCCCGCCTCGAGCTCCTTCAGGCCGCGCTCGAGCGCGCCGCGCGGCGGGCGGATCAGCGGCCCCACCACCGTGCGCAGATCCCAGGCGGAGCC
>JBFGJV010000330.1:0-2250 GCA_041577015.1 Myxococcota bacterium | reverse complement strand
GTAGGTGTAGCGCCCGCGGAAGATCACGAACTTGTGGGGCTCTGCGTCGCGCCGCAGCGCCATCATCTTTTCCGCCACGAGTTCCATGGCCTCGTCCCAGCCGATGGGAACGAAGCCAGGATCCTCGTCCCGCCCCTTCTTCGGGTTGGTGCGCTTCATCGGCAGCTTGATCCGGTCCGGATCGTAGAGCTGCTGCAGGGCGAGGTGCGGTCGCGGGCAGATCTCGCCGTGCGTCGCCTTGGCGTGCGGATTGCCCCGCACCTTCACCGCGCGTCCGTCTACGACCTGGACCTGCACGGGACACCAGCTGGTGCAGCCCTGACACGTGGAAGCCACCCACTGGCTCGCCAGATCCCGAGCGTCGGCGCGGCCCGACCGGACGAAGCAGGTCAGCAGGGGACCGCCGCCGGCAGCGGCGACCAGGCCGAGGCAAGCCGTGCCCTTCAGGAAGCCGCGCCGCGAAACGGCGTAGCCCGTCTGCGGCGAACGGTCGGAAGCGAACGGCTGGCTCGCCATCCTGGACACTCCTCAGGACAGGCTCGGCACCGGGACACCCACCTGGCCGCCGAGCACCACGGCCAGGCGGAAGAAGAGCCCGCCGATCAGGATGAGGGCGCTCGCCAGGCCGATCACGCCGATCTGCCGGGCCCGATGCTCCGCCTCTCCGCGCCACACCACGTAGCCCCCGAGGACCAGGGGAAGCACCAGGCCGGGGACGATTCCGAACCACCAGAACATCGTCCCGTAGCTGGCATTGGCGGCCGCCAGGGCCCGCTGGTCCGAGAGGGATCCGAAGCTCAGGCTGAGCCACCAGAGGAACGACGTGCCCAGCTGCAGCACCAGCACCGCCACGAGCACGTTCCGAGCCGGGACCATGTCCTTCAGGAAGGAGGTCACGAGCTCCGCGTCGGCCAGGCGGCCGGCGAGCTTCGCGCGCACCAGGTGGACCAGCGTCACGGCGGCCACGCCGGTGGCCGCGAAGCTGAGCAGCGCCGCCACCACCGTCGGTCCGGTGTTCCACAGGGGACGGGCGGTCACCGCGGCCAGCAGCAAGCCGTGATAGGCGCCCACGATGATCGCGACGGGTGCCAGCGCCCAGCCGAGCCTGCGTCGGGTCGGCCCGACCGTCTCCACGTCACGCCAGGTGAGCGCGTACGCGATGCTCCCGATCACGAGCACGAGCTGGAAGATGCCCCCCCACCAGAGCGGGGACGTGGGTGCGAACTGGACGTACGTCAGGAAGAGCCGCTGCGGCCGGCCCATCTCGAGCAGGAGGAAGACCAGCCCCAGCACCACCAGCAGCGGCGCCAGCCACGCCGCCGTCTGACACAGGCGCCGCTGGCGCCCGGGGAAGACCGTGTCGAAGGCGACCCCGAAGAGCAGGGCGCCCACGCCGGCGCCGCCGAAGAACAGGTCCAGGGCGACCCTCCAGTCCCAGTACGGACCGGCCTGGACGACGTGGACGAGGTTCGGCTCCATGGCCCGCTCCCGCTCACGCGGCCCCAATGCAAGGGCCTTGCCAGGGTTGGGGACGTCTCCCAGGGCCTCCAACCCGGGAGGCGAGGCATGTAGAATGGGGCAAACAGGCACAAGCGTGGCAGATCGCCGCGCCCGGCCGTCGCGAGAGGAAGCCCCATGAGCGCCACTCCCCCGAGCCCGAGCGACTGGAAATCCACGGCCTGCATCCTCTGCGAGTGCAACTGCGGGATCGAGGTGCAGCTCGGCGGGGAGGACGGCCGCCGCTTCGTGAGGGTCCGCGGGGACAAGGCACACCCCGCCTCCCAGGGCTACGCCTGCGAGAAGCCCTCGCGCCTCGACTACTACCAGAATGGTCGCGATCGCCTGACCCGGCCGCTGCGCCGCCGGCCGGACGGGAGCTTCGAGGAGATCGACTGGGACACCGCGATCCGTGAAATCGCGGCGCGCTTCGCCGCCATCCGGGACGAGCACGGCGGCGAGTCGATCTTCTACTACGGGGGCGGCGGTCAGGGAAACCACCTCCCGGCCGCCTACGCGCGCGCGACGCGCGCGGCGCTCGGCTCCGCCTACCGCTCGAACGCCCTCGCCCAGGAGAAGACCGGCGAGTTCTGGGTGAGCGCGCAGATGATGGGGGGCTTCACGCGAGCCGACTTCGAGCACTGCGAGGTCGGCGTCTTCATCGGCAAGAACCCCTGGTTCTCCCACAGCATCCCGCGGGCCCGCGTCACCCTGCGCGAGATCGCCAAGGACCCGTCGCGCTGCCTGATCGTG
>JBFGJV010000329.1:0-2252 GCA_041577015.1 Myxococcota bacterium | reverse complement strand
GGCACTCGACGCCGGGCGTAGGCCTGATCTCGCCGCCCCCCCACCATGACATCTACTCGATCGAGGACCTGGCGCAGCTCATCCACGACCTGAAGAACGCCAACCGTCACGCGGGCGTGAGCGTCAAGCTGGTGGCCGAGACGGGGGTGGGCACCATCGCCGCCGGAGTCTCCAAGGGCAAGGCGGACCACGTGCTGATCAGCGGGCACGACGGGGGCACCGGCGCGTCGCCGCAGACCTCCATCAAGTACGCGGGCGTGCCGTGGGAGATCGGGCTCTCCGAGACCCAGCAGACGCTGGTGCTGAACGACCTGCGCGGCCGCATCCGCGTCGAGGTGGACGGCGGGCTCAAGACCGGGCGCGACGTGGCGATTGGCGCCATGCTCGGCGCCGACGAGTTCGGCTTCTCCACGGCGCCGCTCGTGGCCCTGGGCTGCATCCTCATGCGCGTCTGCCACCTGAACACCTGCCCGGTGGGCATCGCTACCCAGAACCCGGAGCTGCGCAAGCGCTTCGCGGGCCTCCCGGACCACGTGGTGAACTACTTCTTCTTCGTGGCGGAGGAGGTGCGCGAGCTGATGGCGAAGCTCGGCTTCCGCCGCTTCGAGGAGCTGGTGGGACGCATGGACCGGCTCGACGTCCAGCCCGCCGTGGAGCACTGGAAGGCCCGCGGGCTCGACTTCTCGGAGCTCCTGCACAAACCGGACGTGTCCTTCCCGATCCACTGGTGCCAGGAACAGGACCATGGTCTGGACAAGGCGCTGGACAACGAGCTGATCCGCCTGGCCGAGCCTGCCCTGGAGCGGACCGAGCCGGTGGAGATGCACCTGCCGATTCGCAACGTGAACCGGACGGTGGGGACCATGCTCGGAGCGGAGGTCTCGCGCCGCTACGGGGAGGAGGGACTGCCGGACGACACCATCCGGATCCACTTCCGCGGCTCCGCCGGCCAGAGCCTGGGCGCGTTCCTGCCCCGCGGCATCTCGATCCTCGTGGAGGGCGACGCCAACGACTACTGCGCCAAGGGGCTCTCCGGCGGCACCGTCGTCGTCCGGGTGCCCCACGGCTCGAATTTCGAGCCCAGCGAGAACAGCGTCGTGGGCAACGTGGTGCTCTACGGCGCCACGGGCGGCGAAGCCTACTTCCAGGGCATGGCGGGCGAGCGCTTCTGCGTGCGCAACAGCGGCGCCCACGCTGTGGTGGAGGGAGTCGGCGACCACGGCTGCGAGTACATGACCGGGGGACGGGTGGTGATCCTGGGCCCCGCCGGGCGCAACTTCGCCGCGGGCATGAGCGGCGGCATCGCCTTCGTGCTGGACGAGGCCGGCGACTTCCGGGCGCGCTGCAATCCGGGCATGGTCGTCCTCGAAGAGATCGGCGCGGACGACGAGGAGACCATCCTGCGCCTGGTGCGACGCCACTTCCAGTACACGCGCAGCAAGAAGGCCGACGAGGTGCTGCGCAAGTGGGATGCGTACGCGCCGAAGATCGTGAAGGTCTTCCCCGTGGACTACAAGCGCGCGCTCGCGGATCGCATCCGCGAGGGGAGCGGCGATGGCTAAGCCGACGGGGTTCCTGGAGTTCGAGCGCGAGGACACGCCCTACCGGCCGGTGGAGGAGCGCCTCCGAGACTGGCGCGAGGTGCAGGCGGACTCCTCCTCCGAGGCGGTGCGGCGTCAGGCGGCCCGCTGCATGGACTGCGGCATCCCCTTCTGCAACAACGGCTGCCCGCTCGGGAACGTGATCCCCGACTGGAACGACCTGGTGTTCCGTGACAAGTGGGAGGACGCCCTGGTGCGCCTCCACTCCACCAACAACTTCCCGGAGTTCACGGGGCTGGTGTGTCCGGCGCCCTGCGAGACGGCGTGCGTGCTGGGGATCAACGACGATCCGGTCACGATCAAGCAGGTGGAGTGGGAGATCATCCGGCGCGGCTGGGAGAAGGGCTGGGTGCGCCCCGTGAAGCCCGAACGGCGCAGCGGTCGCTCCGTGGCCGTGGTGGGCTCGGGTCCCGCCGGCCTCGCTGCCGCCCAGCAGCTCAACCGGGCCGGGCACACCGTGACGCTCTTCGAGAAGAACGACCGCATCGGCGGTCTGCTGCGCTATGGGATCCCGGACTTCAAGCTCGAGAAGTGGATCATCGACCGTCGGCTGGAGCAGATGCGGGAGGAGGGGGTCTCTCTCCAGACCGGGGTGCACGTGGGACGGGACCTCTCCGCCGCCGATCTGCGCCGCAGCTTCGACGCGGTCCT
>JBFGJV010000328.1:0-2287 GCA_041577015.1 Myxococcota bacterium | reverse complement strand
CCGTGGCGACGTAGAGCCCGTTGAGCGCGCACTCCTCGCCCTCGCCGGCGAGGCTCGCCTCCACGTCCACTCGGGCCAGGTGCGCGCCGAAGGAGAGCGAGTGCGAGACGAAGCGGCTCGCGCGCTCCTGGCGCGCCTGGAGCAGGGCCACGTGGAAGGCCTCGCGGCTCTCGTCCTGGAGCTTCACGTGCTCCACCGTCGCGTTCTCACCCACCCGGATCTCGGTGGCCGCGTTGGTGAAGTAGACGCCGTGGCCCAGGGCGGCGTGCAGCTCCACCACGGTGACCCGGCTCCCCGGCTCGGCCACCACGAGGACGCGCGGGTGCGTCGCCACCGGCTTCCCCGCGGCCAGGGTGAGGAACGCCAGATGCACCGGCTCCTCCAGGGTCACGCCGCGCGGCACGTGCACGAGCGCGCCGTCGGTGAAGAAGGCCAGGTTGAGCGCCGCGAAGGCGCCGCCGGCCTCGGGGTCCAGCCGTCCCAGCACGCCCTCGAGTCGGCCGGGGTCCGAGTCCAGCACCCGCGCCAGCCCCTCCACCGTGACGCGGGGGTCCAGATCCTCCACCCGACACAGCTCCGGGGCGCGGCGCCCGTTCACGAAGACCAGCCGCTCCGCGTGTCCCAGCGGGACCGGCAGGTGCTCGGTGTCCGGGAGCCCCGGCGCCCTCGCCGTGCGCGCCGGCTCGAAGGGGATCTTCGCGAGCGGCGCCACGTTGGTGTACTTCCACGCCTCGAGCTTGCGCGAAGGGAAGCCCAGCTCCGCGAAGCGGGCCAGCGCCGCCTTGCGGGCGGCGTGGAGCCAGGCGGGCTCGCCGCGCCGTCCCGCCTCCTCGCGCCGGGCAAAGGCCTCGGTCCAGTGACGTTGCGGCGTGGGAGCGCTCATGACGCCGCGGCGCGGGCCTCCTGCTCGATCCAGCCGTAGCCCTTCTCCTCCAGCTCCAGCGCCAGCTCCTTGCCGCCGCTGCGGGCGATGCGGCCCTCCGCCAGCACGTGGACCGCGTCCGGGACCACGTAGTTCAGCAGGCGCTGGTAGTGGGTGATCACGATCATGCCGCGCTCGGGGCTGCGCAGGGCGTTGACGCCCTCGGCCACGATCTTGAGCGCGTCGATGTCGAGGCCGGAGTCGGTCTCGTCCAGCACGGCCAGGCGCGGCTCGAGCACCGCCATCTGCAGGATCTCGTTGCGCTTCTTCTCGCCGCCGGAGAAGCCTTCGTTGATGGCGCGGTTCATCAGCGCCTCGTCCATCTGGACCAGCTTCATCCGCTCCCGGGCCAGGGTCAGGAACTCCATGGCGTCGAGCTCGGCCTCGCCGCGGTGCTTGCGAACCGCGTTGAGCGCCGCCTTCAGGAAGTACATGTTCGTGACGCCCGGGATCTCCACCGGATACTGGAAGGCCAGGAAGACGCCCTCCCGGGCGCGCTGCTCCGGCGACATCCCGAGCAGGTCCCGGCCCTGGAAGCGCACGCTGCCCCGCGTCACCTGGTAGCCGGGCTTGCCGGCCAGCACGTGGGCCAGGGTGCTCTTGCCGGAGCCGTTCGGCCCCATCACGGCGTGGACCTCGCCGGGCTGCACCACGAGCTCGATCCCGCGCAGGATCGCCTCGCCCTCGGGCCCGGCGTGCAGGTCCCGGATCTCCAGCATGGGCGTTCCCTGCGCGGTCATCCGACGGCTCCCTCCAGGCTCACGCCCAGCAGCTTCTGCGCCTCCACGGCGAACTCCATGGGCAGCTCCGCCAGCACCTGCTTGCAGAAGCCGTTCACGATCATGGAGATGGCGTCCTCCTCGGAGATGCCGCGCTGCCGGCAGTAGAAGAGCTGGTCCTCGCCGATCTTCGACGTGGTGGCCTCGTGCTCCACCGTGGCGCTGTCGTTCTGCACCTCCAGGTACGGGAAGGTGTGGGCGCCGCAGTCCTGGCCCAGCAGCAGCGAGTCGCACTGGGAGTAGTTGCGCGCGCCCTCGGCGCCCTTCTGGATGCGCACCAGGCCGCGGTAGGTGTTCTGCCCTCGCTCCGCGGAGATGCCCTTGGAGACGATCGTGCTGCGCGTGCGCTTGCCCACGTGGATCATCTTGGTGCCGGTGTCCGCCTGCTGGCGGTGGTTGGTGAGCGCGACCGAATAGAACTCGCCCACGGACTCGTCGCCCTGCAGGATGCAGCTCGGGTACTTCCAGGTGATTGCGGAGCCGGTTTCCACCTGCGTCCACGAAATGTGCGAGTTGTTCCCCTGGCACTTGCCGCGCTTGGTGACGAAGTTGTAGATGCCGCCTCGACCCTCGGCGTCGCCCGGAT
>JBFGJV010000327.1:0-2349 GCA_041577015.1 Myxococcota bacterium | reverse complement strand
GCGTGGGGCGCGAAGAACACCACGGAGAGCTTCATGCGGCTGTGCAGCCAGCTTCCCTCCACGCGGCGATACGCGTCGTCCTCCACGCCCGCCATCCAGTGGGGCGCCCCGTCGCGGGTGGTGCAGGGCGCGAGGACGTCCCAGCGGGCGCGAGCCTCGTCGCCGGTCACCTCGATCTGCGGCTTCACGAAGTAGTGCCAGGCGAAGCGAAGCGTGGGCTTCGCGAAGCGCTGGCGGATGGCGTCGCGCCCACGGCAGACGCCCAGCTCGGCGCCGCCGTCCCAGACGGCGTCTTCGGTGAAGAGCGCCGCGATCCGCTCCGCCAGGCGCTCCAGCGCGGCCGGGTCGCGGAGCGCGTCCGGCGCGTAGCGAGCGTCGGCGAGCTCGGCGTAGCGCGCCTTCAGCGCACGGATGGCGTCCGCGTCCTCGAGCACGCGCACGCGGCGCTCGAGGGCATCGAGCCGGGTCGTCTGCGCTTCCTGCGCGGCCATGGCGTCTCCTCCGTCGGACGCGTGGTACGATACCGGGCCCATGGCGAGCCCGCGCGCGAGAAGGCCGCGACTCCCGGTGCGCGCGTACAACGCGGTGGCGCGCCTGCGGGAGCGGCTGGGGCGTCCGGCGCCGCGCTTCGCGGCCAGCGAGGAGCGGCTGCTCGAGACCGCGCGCCAGGCCACCGGCCGCGACGACTTCGGCGAGCCGGGCTTTCGCGCCGGGCTGCGCGTGCTGCTCCAGGCCTACGACGAGGAGGCGCACCTCACGCCCTTCGGGCGCATGCTGGCGGAGCAGGTGCTGCTCGGCGTGCTGAAGAGCCGCCTGGCCACCCAGGCGGCCTGGGCGCGCGACCCGGCCATGCTGGAGGGCGAGATCCGGCGCCCGATCTTCATCCTGGGCCTGCCGCGCACGGGCACCACGGCGCTCCACCACGTGCTCGCCGCCGACCCGGCCAACCAGGTGCTGGAGTACTGGCTCGCGGCGGCGCCCGGGCCGCGCACGCCGCGCGCCGACTGGGAGCGGGATCCGCGCTTCAAGGAGGCAGCGCGCGGGCTGCGGCTCACCTACTGGCTCGATCCCGGCCTGAAGGCCATCCACCTGCTGACGCCCGAGGGCCCGGAGGAGTGTCGTCACCTGCTGATGCAGAGCTTCACCGACGACACCTTCGATTCGAACTCGACGCTGCCGAGCTACACCAAGTGGTACGCCGAGCAGGACATGCGCCCCTCCTACGCCCGCCACCGCGACATCCTGAAGCTGGTGCAGTCGAGCGGCCCGCCCCGGCGCTGGGTGCTCAAGTACCCGGCGCACATGGCGCACCTGCACGTGCTGCTGGAGACCTACCCGGATGCCTGCATCATCCAGGCGCACCGCGATCCCAGCCGCGTCCTACCCTCCCTGTGCAGCCTCGTCACCAACTGGCGCGGCATCTACGAGGAAGGGGTGGACGTGCCCGCCGTGGCACGCTGGCAGGTGGAGATGTGGGCCGCGCGCATGGAGCACGCCATGCGCGTGCGCGAGAAGGCGGACCCCGCCCGCTTCTTCGACTTCGAGTTCCGGGAGCTGGTGGCGGACCCGGTCTCGGCGGTGCGGCGCGCCTACGACCACTTCGGCTTCGAGTGGAGCGGGGAGGCGGAGCGGAGCATGCGAGCCTGGCACGCCGCGAACCCCCAGGGCAGGCACGGCGGCCACCACTACGACGCCGCGCAGTTCGGCCTCTCGGAGGGCGAGATCGCCGAGCGCTTCGCCGCCTACCGCGAGCGCTTCGGCGTGGCGCGCGAGGCCTGAAGCTCGCTCCAGGGCACCACGCGCGCGGTGGGGTCCGGGTGCTCGCGCGCCCCCACCCAGCGCAGGCACATGGTGCCGCGCCGGTGCCCGGCGGTCTCGAGCCAGTTCTCCACGCCGGGATCCTCGTGCGCCAGCACCAGACGCACCGAGCCGTCGGGCCGCGCGCGCACCTGGTGGTGGTTCAGCGCGATGGTGTGGTGGCGGTAGTCCAGCGACTCCATCCAGTGGTTGTTCACCTGGAAGTTCCAGTACTCGCAGCGCGGCGGCGTCACCTCCACCACCAGCGCCTCGTCGGGCCCGAGCTCCCAATAGCCGTGGTAGTAGACGATGTTGGGATCGCCATGAGCCGCCGCGGCCACCGACGGGTCGAAGCGCGGCAGCTCGTTCTTGCGCTTCGCAAAGCCCTCGGCCCAGTCGGCGAAGAGCGCCGACGTGCCCTGGACGTAGGAGGCGGCGGCCGCCAGTCCCGCGTCCAGGAAGGCGGCGGTGAGCGGCCGGGGCGCGCCCTCGGCGCCGAGACGCTCGATGGAGAGCCGGGCCACCTGCTCCGCTTCGCGGTCCAGGAAGGTC
>JBFGJV010000326.1:0-2372 GCA_041577015.1 Myxococcota bacterium | reverse complement strand
GGCGATGGCGACCGCCGCCACGACCAGCACGCCACCCAGGCGCGAGACTCCGGGTTGGTGCAAGGGGTCGGTCAGCGCCACCCATGCGCCGGCGCCCGCGAGCACGGCGCCCAGCAGCGCCGCGATGCCGTGAAGCGTCGGTGGGAAGCGCGTCTCGTTCCCGACCCAGCGCACCAGAGCATCCGCGAACAGCAAGGTCGCCGCCGGAAAGGCCGGGATCAGATAGAGGCCACGCTTGCCGGATGAAAGGGAGAAGAAGAGCAGGCTCGCACCCAGCCATGCCAGCAGGAAACGCCAGCCGCGGCGCGTCTCCGCGTCCGTGCCGGGGGAGAAGACCGTGCGTCCCCCGAACCACGCCGCCACCACGCCCGGTAGCGTCCAGGGCAGCAGATCGACGGGAAGCTCGGTCAGGTAGTAGTAGAACGGTCGCGCGTGGGAGGTGCCTGCGAAGAAGCGCCCGAAGACGTACTCGCCCACCGCTTCCGAGAAGAACCCGGGCGGTGCGAGCGCCACCGCTCCGGCCACCCACACCAGTCCCGGTCCCACCGAGAGCAGGAAGGCCCAGGGCGGGAACGCCCGGGCGATCTCCCGGGGACGGCCTTCCCACACCAGCCACACGGCGATCACCAGCGCAGGGACCAGGAGCCCCACCGGGCCCTTGGTCAGCACCGCGAGGCCCATGAAGCCATGCAGGGCCGCGACGTTCGCCCGCGCGGAACCCACGCCCCGGTCGAGCCGCCAGAAGGCCACGAGCGCCACCGTCTCCAGCAGCGCGAGCAACACGTCGAGCTGCACGCGCCGGGCCCGATTCACGAACTCGTAGGCCGTGGCCAGAAACGCGGCCCCGAAGACGCCGGTTGCGGGGCCGAGCAGCCGAGCCCCGAAGGCTGCCACCAGCGCCACCAGCGCGACGCCGGCCAGCGCCGAGGGCAGGCGCGCCGCCAGCTCCGTGACGCCGCCGGCGGCCGTGCCGGCCAGCGCGGCCAGCCAGTAGTAGAGCGGCGGCTTCTGGGTGTAGGGCTCGCCGTTCAGGTGCAGCAGCACCAGACCGCCCGGCCCGTGCCGCATGGAGTGGAGCTCCGCGGCGATCTGTCCGTAGCGGGGCTCGTCCGGCGCCCAGAGGTCCGTGGCTCCCAGTCGGGTCAGGAACAGCACCGCCGCCCCGACGACCACGAGCCCCCTCCAACGCAGATCCCCGCCGCCGATGCGCAAGGCCTCCCCGCTCCGCAGCTCTTCCCCCCAACGCGGCCGAACAGTACCCTCCGGCTGGAGGAGGTGCCGCATGGCTGCCGCCAGGACCTCGGGACCGGCCACCGAGCTGGTCGCCCGCTTGCGGGAAGCATCCGCCAAGCCCCTCGACGTGGCGCGCTTTCTGGACGGGCTCGCTCCTGCGGAGCGCCTCCAGGCGATTCGCGGGGTGGGCCGCCGGGATCAGCGACGTCTGTACCAGCTCGTGGACGGCTTCCGCGAGCTCCGCCTCGTCGATCTGGTTCCCCCCGCGGTTCCGGCGCTGGCCACCGTGTGCCATCACGGCCGCAACACCTTGCCGCTCTTCACCCAGTTCGAGAAGCGCTTCTGCCGGCCGCGCGGGGCGGACCCGGAGCACCCGGACCGGCTCTACGGCCACAACTTCCAGTGGACCTCCTTCGTGACCGGCCCCGGCTACTTCGTGGCCCGCCCGCATCCATCGCGTCCGGAGCTCCTGATCGACTACCGCGAGCTCCCGGGCGATTGCCCGCCCGGCTGGCCGGAAATCCGCTCCAACGAGCGCGGCTTCGGGCGCCTGGTCTACGGGTTCATGGTGGACACCCTGCGCGGCGTCTCGGAGCACGTGACCATTGGCTCCGCCGCCCGGAACGGCCGCGACCTGGGCAGCTGGTTCCTGCTCTGCCGCGAGGATCCCTCGCCGCGGTGAGCAGTCCCTGGCTCTCGCTCGTCATCCCGCTCCGGAACGAGGAGCACTCGCTCGAGACCCTGCACCGGGAGCTCGATGCGGCCCTGTCCGGCGTGCGCGGCGGCGTCGAGATCCTCTTCGTGGACGACGGGAGCCGGGACGGGAGCCCGGCCCGGCTGCGGGAGCTGGCGTCGAAGGACCCGCGCGTGCGGGTGATCCGTCTGCTCGAGCCCGGCGGGCAGACGGCGGCGCTGGACGCCGGCTTCCGACGGGTGCGCGGCGAGGTGACCGTCACCCTGGACGCCGATCTGCAGAACGACCCCGCCGACATTCCGGGTCTGCTGGCGTTGCTGGACGGTGCCGACGTGGTGAACGGCGTGCGCGTGGACCGTCGCGATGCCTGGCACCGGCGCGCCTCCTCCCGCGTGGCGAACGCGTTCCGCAACCGGATGACCGGGGAGTCCGTCAGCGACGTGGG
>JBFGJV010000325.1:0-2375 GCA_041577015.1 Myxococcota bacterium | reverse complement strand
GGAAGCGGTGTCGGCGTCGGGATGCGCACCACGCGGTCGAAGCGGTTGCGCTCGGCCAGGCTTCCGGACTGGAACGCGCCCATCGCGCCCTCCTCTCGGCCAAGGTAGTCCCGCCGGGGAAGACGAGCCAGCCAGCGGACGTTTCAAGTCGAAACGTGACCGCGCCGATCCGGGCTGCGTGCGCGTGATGGCCTTCACCACGGGACCGGAGTGCGAGCCCAGCAGCCGCTGGCGCGTGTTCCAGTACCTGCCCGAGCTGCGCCGGCAGGGCATCGAGGTGGAGGTGCGGCCGCTGGCGGGACGCCGCTACTTCGAGCTGGGCTACGGGCTTCGCCGCGTGCCCTCCGCGGTGGGGACCGCGTGGGCGGCGGCGCACTTCGCGGCGCGCGCTGCGCGGCGCCTGCGCGATCTCTGGGCCGCGCGACGCTACGACGTGCTCTGGATCCAGAAGGAGACCTTTCCCTTCGGCCTGGAGCGACTCATCCCGCACCTGGGACTCCCCGTGGTGTACGACTTCGACGACGCCGTCTACGCCCGTGCCCGCCTCCCGGACGGACGCGGCGGCCTGGCCCGACGCCTGGCCGACGGGCTGCTCCGCCGGGAACGCGCGCTCCCGGCGCTCCTGACGCGCTGCCGCACCGTCGTGGCCGGGAGCCCGGTGCTGGCGGAGTGGGCCGGGCGCCACGCGGGCGCGGTCCGGCTGCTGCCCACGGTGGTGGATACCGACGTCTTCACGCCGGGCCCGCGCCCGGCGGGCCCGCTCACCGTCGGCTGGATCGGCGCGCCACCCAACGCCGTCTACCTGGAGCCCCTGGTGCCCGTCTTCCAGGCGCTGGCGCGCCGCTTCCGCTTCCGCCTGCGGCTGATCGGTCCCCGGCGCTTCGTCTGTCCCGGCGTGGAGGTCGAGTGCCTGGGCTGGCGAGACTACGCGGATCCCCGCGACGAGGCGCGCGACGTGCGCGGCTTCCACGTGGGCATCATGCCGCTTCCCGACGAGGCCTTCGCCGCCGGCAAGTGTGCGCTCAAGGCGATCCAGTACATGGCCTGCGGCGTGCCGGTGGTGGCGAGCCCGGTGGGCGTGAACGCCGAGGTGGTGGCGGACGGCACCTGCGGCTTCCTAGCGGCCGCGCCGGCCGTGTGGGAGGACCGACTGGGGCGGCTGCTGGAGGACGCCGAGCTACGCCGCCGTCTCGGAGCCGCGGGTCGCCGGCGCGCCGTCGCGCGTTACTCGCTGCGCGCCGCGCTACCCCGGATGCTCGGCGTGCTGCGCGGCGCCGCACGTCCCCCGCAGGCCCCCCGGCGCACGGCGCCATCGCCTCCCGTCGCCTCGTGAGGCATCCTCCGTCGGGTCGGAGGAGCTTCAGATGGCCGAGGTTCGCATCAAGGTGCTGAAGAACGGCCCCTACGTGGTGACCGGACCCGTCGGGCTCGTGGACCAAGAAGGCGCCAGCTGGTCGGTGGAGGCGGGCAAGCCCGTGGCCCTGTGTCGCTGCGGGCAGTCTTCGAACAAGCCCTTCTGCGACGGAACGCACGGGCGCTGCGGGTTCGTGGCGGAGGAGCGCGCTGGTAGCTAGGGGCCCGAGGCGGCGTCGCGCGTCACCGGGAAGCGACGCCGCAGGGCCTCCACCACCAGGGCGGCGGCGCCCTCGATTCCGAGCGTCCCCGTGTTCACGACGAGGTCGTAGAGCCTCGGGTCGTTCTGATCCACGCCGAAGTGGTGGCGGAGGAATCCGGCGCGGTCTTCGTCCTCCTGGCCGAGCCGGGCGCGCGCCACCTCGGGCGAGACGCCCCGGACCTTGGCCAGGCGCTCGATGCGATCCGCGTCGGGCGCGACCACCAGCACGCGAAGCGCCTGCTCCGGCGGCAGGATGACGCTGGCGCCGCGCCCGAGAATCACCGCCATGCCCCGCTGGCCGAGCGTGACGATGGTCTCGACCACGTGGCGGATGTAGTCGCTCTCGGTGAACGGCCGCGTCTTGAAGGCGGAGACCACGTAGCGATCGATCGTGCTGCGCACGTGCTCGTCCAGGCCGGCGACCAGCTGGCGCTGGACGCCGCGCTCCTCGGCGACCTGGTCGACGATCTCGCGCCCGAACAGGCCGTAGTCCAGCCACTCCGCCACGCGCCGCCCCACCTCGCCCGCGCCCGCGCCGGGCAGGCGGGACATCGCGATGCAGGGGCCCCGCGGCCGGGGCACCGAGGCGCGGCGGGCGTGCTCCCAGCGGCGGGCCTGCCGGTTGACCAGCTCGTCCAGGCTGCGCGTCACGTCCGAACACTCCCGGAGACTCCCTGGTGGAGCCGAGCGGGATCGAACCGCCAACCTCCGCGTTGCGAACGCGGCGCTCTCCCAGTTGAGCTACGGCCCCGGGGAGTGT
>JBFGJV010000324.1:0-2392 GCA_041577015.1 Myxococcota bacterium | reverse complement strand
CGAAAGAGGGCAAGCTGCTGCGCATCTTCGTGGGAGAGAGCGACAAGCACGAAGGCCTGCCGCTCTACGAGTGGATCGTGCGTCGGGCTCGCGAGCACGGCCTGGCCGGAGCCACCGTGCTGCGCGGCCTGGAGGGATTCGGTGCGCACAGCCGGCTCCACACCGCGAAGGTCCTGCGCCTCTCGACCGATCTACCCATCGTGGTGGAGATCGTCGACACGGAGCAGAAGATCGAGTCCTTCCTGCCTACCATCGACGCTGCCATCGGCGAGGGACTGGCGACGCTGGAGAGGGTGGAGGTGCGCTTCTACCGATCGGGGCCCGCGACGTAGCGGGCGGGGAGCGAGGCCATGGGCGACTTCGTCACACAGATCGGGGAGAGCTTCATCGGTAGCGGACCCAACGCGGCTCACGTCAACACCGTGTTGGGCGCGAAGGGCGGCCACGTCGAGGCGGCGTGGGTGGCGTCGCTGGCGCAGCCGAAGCGCGGCCACACGCCGTTCGTGGTCGTCCTCAAGCCCGGCCTGCCCGTGAAGCCGTTCACGCTGTTCGTGAACAAGGCCACGATCCTCGGCGACCGCCACGCCGAGCTCACCTGGGGCGCCGCCCAGGCCGGCGTCGCCAAGGGCGTGGCGGACGCGGTGGCGACAGGTGTCGTGGCGTCGGAACGGGTGGGCGAGCTGCTGCTCGTCGCCGCGGTCTGGGTGGACCCGAAGGCGAACGACGCCGAGGCCGTGTTCGCCAACAATGCCAAGGCGACGCTTCGGGCCCTGGCCGCCGGGGCGGCGGGAGAGCCCGGACTCGAGGCCGTGCTGGCGGCACGGGTCAGGCCCGAGAATCCGTTCTTTCCGCCCGAGGCGTGAGCGCCTACACGGTTCGCCCGGCCGTGCCCTCGGACCTGGGCGCGCTCCCGGCCATCGAGGCCGCTGCCGCCGCGATGTTCCCGGAGGCGGACTTGCCGGCCCGGCTTCGTAGCGAGAGTACGCCGAGCGAGACGTTCGCGGCCGCTCAGGAGGAGGGTCGCCTGTGGGTGGCCTGCGCTTCCTCGGGAGAGCCGGTCGGCTTCGCCCTGGCGCGCGACGTGGATGGGGAGGCGCACCTCGACGAGATGGACGTCCATCCGCGCCACGGGAGGCGGGGGCTCGGTGCGAGGCTGCTGCGGGAAGTCGTCGCGTGGGCGCGCGCGGGGCGTCGCGGGTCGATCACCTTGACCACGTTCGCGCATCTGCCGTGGAACGCACCCTTCTACGCCCGTGAGGGCTTCCGGGTCCTCGATGCGCACGAGCTCGGTCCGGAGCTGGCGGAGATCCTCCACGAAGACAGCGCTCGGGGTCTTCGCAACCGCGTGGCCATGGCGTTCTCGCTGCGGCCGAGGGTTTGACACGCACGGGGCACGGCCGAGACTCCACGCATGGAAGCCCCCCAGACCCCCCCGATCTGGAGACTCCTGCGCGAGAGCCGCGCGCTCGCCGAGCTCCCCCGGCTCGCCTGGCGGGCCCGGGAGCTCGCTGCGCAGCCTCGCGGTCGCGGTGAGCCGGTCCTGGTCATGCCGGGCTTCGGGACGGGCGACGGTTCGACGGCTCCCCTGCGCAGCTACCTGCGCGCACTCGGCTACCGGGTGCGTGGATGGGGCCTCGGCCTGAACCGCGGCGACGTGCCCGCGTTGATTCCCCGTGTCGCCGAGGCCGCGGAGCGCTTTGCGGAGGAGACGGACCGGCCGCTGCGACTGGTGGGCTGGAGCCTCGGCGGCGTGCTGGCCCGAGAGGCTGCGCGGGAGCGGCCCGACGCGGTGGAGCGCGTCGTCACGCTGGGCACGCCCGTGGTGGGCGGGCCCAAGTACACCGCGGTGGCGTCGTGGTACGAGCGACAGGGCTACGACCTCGATGCCATCGAGGCTGAGGTGGAGGCGCGAAACCGCCAGCCGATCCGTGCCGCCATCACGGCCATCTACAGCCGCTCGGACGGGGTGGTGGCCTGGCAGGCGTGCATCGATCGCTCGAGCCCGCGGGTCGAGCACGTCGAGGTGGAGACCACGCACATCGGCCTGGGCCTCAGCCCGGACGTGTATCGGGTCGTCGCGCAGCGGCTCTCCGCCTCCGGAACGGAGACGCCCGCGTGAGCCAGGGAGATGCCGTTCCCGGCGCCGCCCTGGATCGCGCGGTGCAGGGCGTCAACCTGCGTCCCGGAAGTCTGCGCGACCAGATCGGCCGCGAGCCGACCCTCCTCGTCTTCCTGCGCCACTTCGGCTCGAGCGGCGCGCGGATGGGTGACGTCTGGCGCATGCCCGGGCTCTTCCTGGTCGCCGAGGACCGCCTGCTCTGGAGTCACCGCTTTCGCCACGCCGGCGACCATCCCGAGTTCGCGGAGATCCCCCGGCTTGCGGCCCTCGCGG
>JBFGJV010000323.1:0-2398 GCA_041577015.1 Myxococcota bacterium | reverse complement strand
GGGGCGCCTTGAACTGCATCACCTGGAACCACGCCTAGGCACGAGGCCGGCGCCACAGATCCACCAGGGCGGCCAGGAGCACCGCGCCCGCCATGCCCGCCAGGGCGACGGGGAAGGCCTCGGGACCGATCTCGTCCATCAGCAGGCCGGTCGCCGGCGGTCCCAGGAAGCCCGCCACGCTGCTGAACAGCGTGACGGCGGCGTGCATCGCGGCCAGGCTGCCGAGGCTCACCCGCTGTCCGATCAGGGCGAGCCCGAGCACGTCGAAGGCGTTGAAGAGTCCGCCCAGGACGAAGAGCACCCCGGCGAGCCAGAGCGTGTGCGTCAGCACGCCGGGGAGCGCCAGGCAGCCCGCGATCGAGGCCACGCAGATCCCGATCAGGAACACGCGCCGATCCAGGGCGTCCGCGCCCCAGCCGGCCGGGAACTGGAAGGCGAGGGTCCCGCCCGCCACGACCGAGAGCATCACCACCGCCGTGCTCTCGTCGAGGCCGTTCTCGAGCGCGTAGACGGGGAACAGGCTGGTGGGAACGTCCGCCAGGAAGGCGGCAGCTACCGCCAGGAGCAGGATGAGCGGCGTGCGGCGCATCAGGTGGAGGAAGCGCGGGGCGGGCTCCTCGTCCTGGAGCGAAGGGGCCTGATCGGGCCGGAGCAGCAGCCACGGCACGATGCCCACGAACATGATCACCGACGCCACGGCGAAGGGCTGGAGCCCGGCGAACCCGATGCGGCTCAGCAGGAGGGGACCGAGGATCGCGCCCAGGGACTCGGCGATCATGTAGATCGCGATGAGGCGCCCTCGGCGTGCATCCTCGGAGGCCGCGTTGACCAGGGTGTCGCTCAGAACCAGATAGCCACAGGTGACCACGCCGAACAGGAAGTCCAGGGCGATCCAGGCGTAGACGTTCGGGAAGAGCGGGAACAGGAAGATGCCGAGGCACAGGCCGAGCAGGCTCCAGCGCACGAAGGTCACCGGCGCCAGCACCTGGAGCAGACCGGGCACGAAGGGCGCGGCGAGCAGCACGCCCAGGTCGCCGCTGCTGGTGGCGAGGCCGATCAGGAACGTGGCCGTGTCCTGCAGCTCGAGCCGCACGACGATCAGCGGCTGGAGGAACTCCTCGGCCAGGGAGTCCGTGAAGGCCGTGATCACCAGCGCGAGCAGGATGCGAGCGTACGGCAGGAGCTACGCTCCGGCGGAGGGGCGTGCCGGCTCAGGGTCGCGGGAGCCGGCCACCGGCGCGTCGAAGACCCGGGCGAAGGTCTCGAGCCCGAAGCCGTTGAAGCGGGTGGCGAGGGCGTTCGAGTAGGCGCCGATCTGGTCGATCTCGATCCAGTCGCCCTCGGCGACGTCGTCGGGCAGCACCAGGGGGGAGGAGAACACGTCCATGGAGTCGCAGGTGGGGCCGTTCACGACGAACGCCCGCGGCGTGCCCGGCGCGCGCTCCTCGGCACGAAGCAGCCGGGCCGGGAGCTCCTGCTCCGAGTCGATCAGCTCCGAGAAGGAGCCGTAGACGCCGTCGTTGATGAAGAGGCGCTCGTCCTTGCGAAGCTTGACCTGGGCGACCAGGGAGCAGCCGCCCGCCACGAGCGCCCGTCCGGGCTCGCACCAGAGATCGCAAGGGGAGCGCAGACCCAGAGCCTCCACACCCGCCACCACGTGGGCCACGTAGTCCTCCAGGGGCGGCACCTCCGCATCGTGGTAGCAGTGGGGGAAGCCGCCTCCCACGTCCAGGCAGACCGGCTCGATGCCGCTCGAGGCAACCACCTGTCCCACCCGCTCCAGGGCGACCCGGTAGGCCTTCGGCTCGAGGCACTGGGAGCCCACGTGGAACGTGAGCCCCACCCGGCAGCCGCGCCCGTGCGCCTCCCGCACCAGCTCGGCGGCCTCCTCCGTCTCCGCACCGAACTTGGCGGCCAGGTGGTACAGCACCTGCGCCGCCTCCGGCGTGGCGATGCGCACCAGGATCACGAGGTCCGTGCCGCCGGTCTCGTCCAGCACCTTGGCGAGCTCGGCCTCGTGGTCCACGACGAAGTGACGCACGCCGTGCTGGTCGTAGGCACGGCGGATCGCCTCGCGATCCTTCACCGGGTGCATGAAGTAGGCGTGCGCGTCCGGAAAGGCGCTCCTCACCTGGGCGATCTCGGGCAGCGAGGCGGCGTCGAAGTGCCGGATCCCGCCGCGGTGCAGCGCGTCCAGCACCCACGGGTGCGGGTTGCACTTGAGCGCGTAGAGCACCCGCCCGGGAAACGCCTCCCGGAAGCGCCGCGCGCTCTCCGCGATCGCCTCCGGGCGCACGCAGAAGACGGGAAACGAGGGCCGCTCGCTCCGGACCAGGGCCTCGACGCTCTCGAACCAGGTGGGAAAGTCGGAAGCCATACCGACGGCGATTCTAACATG
>JBFGJV010000322.1:0-2414 GCA_041577015.1 Myxococcota bacterium | reverse complement strand
GTGCAACTTGGTCGAGCGAGTCATCGCTGTCCCCCTGCGCGTAGAGGTCTAGAGTTCGAGGTTCGTAGAGCAAGATTGATGCCGAAAGGCCCCAGCCGTCCCTATCAGCTTAAATAACCAGATTCGTTGACTTTTCCAACTTACTGGGGAGATTGGCCCCCGGGGTGAGTGAAAATGTTTCCCCAAGTTGCGGAATCACTTTTCCCACGCGTGGTCAGGCATCCGCCCCAGGAAGCGCCTCGAGAGCGCGACGGATCGGGGTGTCTTCGGGACGGGCGGCGAGGACGGCCTCCAGCGCGGCCCTGAGCTCGTCGTGACGACCGGCTGCGGACATGGCCTGGACGAGGGGCTCGAGGACAGCCTCCTGACCGGGATCGATCTCGAAGGCGCGGAGCAGGTGGTCGGATGCGGCCGCCGCGTCGCCGACCCCAAGCCGGATCAGCCCTAGCTGGAGATGCCCTTCGAAGTAGCGCGGATGACGCTCCAGGAGCCCCTCGAGCGCCGCCGTCGCCTCGTCGATCCGTCCCTGCTGGAGGAGGATCCCCGCCAGCAGGCCGACCAGGGGCGTGCTCCCGGGCGAGAGCTCGAGAGCGCGCCGCGCCGCGCGCTCCGAGCGCACGAGGTCGCCGCGGGTGCGGTGCAGGTGCGCCAGGTAGCGAAAGGTCGGCGCGAAGTCGGGCTGCCGCGTGGCGATGGCCTGGAGGTCCGCCGCCGCCGCGTCTGCGCCGCGCAGGGGTGCCTCCCCGTAGAAGATCTCCCGCACGCGCGTCAGCACCGGGAGCATGGTCTTGGGGTCCGGACGCCCGTCCGGGGGAGACGGGGGCGATCCGGCCGCCAGGTAGCCCAGCGCCTCGAGCCGAGCGGCCGTGTCGGGATCGAGTTCCGCGGGCGGCTCAGGCGACAGCGCGGCATCGAGATCACCCGCGTAGGCCGCCTCGAGCCGGCTGCGCAGCGTGGCCGTCGCCTGGCGTTCCGCTGCTGCGCGATCGTGGAGCTCGAGCGGATCCGCGGCGAGGTCGTAGAGCTCCGGTCGCGGCCCGTGGATGTACTTGCGGGTGCCCGCGCGCAGGGTCGCGAGCGGCGCCCATCCATACTCCACGAGACCCTGCACGGATTCCGCCACGAGGGCGCGCGCCTGCGGCGACGGCTCGCGGGTCAGATCCAGGCCATCGAGGCCGGGCGGGACCGGGATGCCCAGCAGCGACAGGACCGTCGGCGCGAGATCGACCTGGGAGACCGGGCGGTCCACGCGCAGTCCGCGCCAGCTCGCTCCAGCGCGCATCAGGAGCGGGACCCGAAGCGTGGCCTCGTGGAGCAGGAGGCCGTGCGTGAGCTCGCCGTGGTCGCCCAGGGCCTCGCCGTGGTCCGCCACCACCAGAACGAGGGTGCGGTCGGCCAATCCCTGCGTGTCGAGTGCCGTGAGCAGACGGCCGAGCTGGGCGTCCACGAAGGCGATCTCCCCGTCGTAGGGATTCGCGGCGCGCTCGGCCCAGGCGGCCGGCGGCTCGTAGTCGGCGTGCGGGTCGTAGTAGTGCACCCAGAGCAGGAAGGGCGGCCTGCTCCGGCGAAGCCACGCCAGCGCCCGGTCGGTGGTGCGATCCCCACGCCGTTCCGCGGGGCGCACGCCGCGCTCGCCGGGAGCGACTCGGGACCCTGCCTCGGTCTCCAAGTCGTCGTCGTAGACGGCGAACCCCTGCGACAGGCCGAAGCGAGCATCCAGCACGAAGGAGGAGACGAAGGCCGCGGTCTCGTAGCCACCCGCCGCCAGCAGCTCGGCGAGCGTCGCGTGATCTTCGGCCAGGGGAAACAGCCCGTTTGCGCGCGCGCCGTGCCGGTGTGGCAGCAAGCCGGTCAGGATCGAGGCGTGCGAGGGGAGCGTCGTGGGCGAGGTGGCGAGCGCGTCCACGAAGATCACACCGTCGGCGGCGAGGCCATCCAGGTGCGGCGTCCCGATCGCGTCGTTGCCGTAGCACCCGAGACGGTCCGGGCGCGTGGTGTCGAGCGTCACCAGCAGCACGTTCCAGCCGGCCAGCTCGACGGGGGGGAGCGATTCGACCTTCCGTAGCGATGCCTCCACCTCGGGCGGGCGCCAGGGAAGCTCGAGCCCCTCCAGCTCGACGCGCGGGCCGCCGGCGATCCATCGCACCAGACCGGCCAGGAACAGACCGACGGCGAGCACCCAGAGCCATGCCTCGCGACGCCGGAGCCCGCCCGGGCGCGGCGTCGAGTCCTGCTCTCGCTTCGAGGGATCGTCCGTCACGTGCCTCAGGAGAGGAGCCGGTGGGTCTCGGCCGTGAGCTCCGCGATCGGGAGATCGAAGGGACAGGTGCAGCTGCGGACGGTGCAGCCGAGACAGGCCTCGGCGCCGGTTCCGAGTCGCACGTACTCCTCGCGCGCCAGCTCGGGATCGCCGT
>JBFGJV010000321.1:0-2461 GCA_041577015.1 Myxococcota bacterium | reverse complement strand
TGGAGGCCCTGGCCTCGGCGGGAGCCCGCGTGGTCGCCACCACGCACTACAACCTGCTGAAGGAGATGGCGGCGGTGGATCCCCGTTTCGAGAACGCCAGCTTCGAATTCGACCCGGAGTCCCTGGCGCCCACCTACCGCCTGCGTGTGGGCGTGCCGGGTGCCTCCTCGGCGGCCGCCGTCGCCGCGCGCATGGGGCTGCGGCGCGACGTACTCGAGCGCGCCGACGCGCTCCTGGCCCGCGAGGACCGCCGCCTGGAGCGCATGCTGCGCGAGCTCGCCGAGAGCCGGATCGCCCTGGAGCGCGAGCGTCACGAGGCCGAGCGCGTGCGCGCGCAGACCGAGGCGGAGCGGGACGAGGTGAGACGTCGGCTCGACGAGCTCCAGCAGCGGCGGGATCGGCTGTTCCGCGGTCTCAAGCGGGATCTCGAGGGGGCCTTCCGGGACGCCCATGCCGAGGTGGCCGGCGTGATCCGCGAGCTGCAGCGCGGCGGGAGTGCGCGCGACGCGGCCCGCGCGCGCGAGAGGCTCGTTGACCTGGAGGCCCGCACCCGCCAGGCGGAGGCGGACCTCGAGCCGGCTCCGGCACCCGGGGAGCCCGTGGACTGGCCCCGCGCGCGACCGGGCGACCGCGTCCGTCTTCGGGAAGGCGGTGAGGCCGAGCTGCTGGCGCTGCCGGACCGCCGCGGGCGCGTGGCCCTGCGGGTGGGGAGTGCCCGCATGCTCGTACCCGCGGAGCGGGTGCAGCGGGCCTCGGCCTCGCAAGGGGACGAGCGCCGCCCCGCCCCGACGCCCCGGGTCGCCGTGGAGGGCGGCGCCCCGGCCGCGGCGGGTGGCGTCGAGCGCGTCGACCTGCGCGGGCTGCGCGTGGAGGAGGCGCTCGGGCGGGTGGCGGAGGCGTTGGATCGGGCGACGCTGACGGCCCGTGCCGAGGTCGTGTTCGTGCACGGACTCGGGACCGGGCGCCTGCGCGACGCCGTCCGGGAGCACCTGGCAAGCTCCCCGTACGTGACCGGCTTCGCTCCCGGGGATGCGGAGCGCGGCGGGGAGGGGATCACGGTGGCGAGGCTGGACGGCTGAGGGACCTGCGCGTCACAATGGGGTGGGAGGGGCGCTTGGCCAAGATCTCCGTCGTCGTTCCGGTCTACAACGAGGCGGCCACCATCGAGGAGGTCCTGGGGCGCGTGCGCGAGACCGGTATCGCCGGCGAGATCGTGGTCGTGGACGACGGCTCGAGCGACGCCACCCCCGAGATCGTGGCGCGGGTGGCCGAGGCGGCCCCGGAGGTGCGGCTCCAGCGCCACGAGCGCAACCGCGGCAAGGGCGCGGCGCTGCGCACCGGCTTCGAGAAGGTCACGGGTGACGTGGTGATCATCCAGGACGCGGATCGCGAGTACGATCCACGCGACTACGAGAAGCTGCTCGAGCCCATCCTCGACGGGCGTGCGGACGTGGTCTACGGCTCGCGCTTCCTGGGCGGACCGCACCGCGTGCTGTTCTTCTGGCACTACGTGGGAAACCGCCTGCTCACCGTGCTCTCCAACGCGCTCAACAACATCAACCTGAGCGACATGGAGACCGGCTACAAGGTGTTCCGCCGCGAAGTGCTCGACGGCATGCCCTTGCGCTCGGACCGCTTCGGGTTCGAGCCCGAGTTCACGGCCAAGGTGGCCCGACGGGGCCTGCGCATCTACGAGGTGCCCATCAGCTACAGCGGCCGCACCTATGCCGAGGGCAAGAAGATCGGCTGGCGCGACGGCGTCAAGGCGCTGGCCGCGATGCTGTGGTTCCGCTGCTTCGACTAGCACCGAGATCGCGCAGCAGGTCCGAGGCAGCCCGGACACCCGACCACGCGGCGTCCTCGAGCGTGGGGCCCGCCGTCCAGTCTCCGGCCAGATACAGCCGGCGCCCGGCGGCGCGACGATCGGCGAGCACGCGTCGCAGGCGCGCCAGCGCCCGGTAGCGTCCCACCGCAAAATCCGGCCATGCGCGGGGATGGCGCTGCACGCTCGGCGAGCGGGGCTCCTCGGCGCCAGCGTGCGTCCAGCGCGCCAGGTGCGCGGCCAGCTCCTTGGCGATGGCGTCGTCGGACGCATCCCGATGCTCGCGGGCCCAGGGATCGCGCGTCACGAGCGTGGCGCGGGCGCCCCGGGCCGTACCGTCGGGACCGAGGCGCGGCTCCAGGGTGACGCTCGCGATCGGACTCCCCAGCGCGCGAGGGACGCGCACGCGCGTCGCCACGCCGACCGGCGTGCGCGGAAGCTCCGCGACCCAGGTCATGGAGCACGCGTAATGCACCGCGCCGAGCACGCGGCGCTCGGCGGCCACCAGGAGGGGGCTGGCGATCCGCAGCGCCTCGTCGGCGGGAACCGCGAGCACGAGGGCGTCCGCCTCGCGTACCTCCTCGCCGTCCGCGCTCCGCAGGCGCAGGGCCAGACGCTGCGAGGGAAGGGGCTCCGCCG
>JBFGJV010000320.1:0-2472 GCA_041577015.1 Myxococcota bacterium | reverse complement strand
TCACGCACGGGATCTTGTCCAGGTCGTAGCCCTGGTCGCGCAGGTTCACGCGCAGGTTGTCCAGGCTCTCGATGTTGGCCTCCATGCGCTCGACCTGGCTGTCGGCCACGAAGACGACCCCGTCCACGCCCTTCAGGATCAGCTTGTGGCTGGCGTCGTAGAACACCTGGCCCGGCACCGTGTACAGGTGGAAGCGCGTCTTGAAGCCCCGGATCTGTCCCAGCGCCAGCGGCAGGAAGTCGAAGAAGAGCGTCCGCTCCGTCTCGGTCGCCAGCGAGATCATCTTCCCCTTCAGGTCGGGGTTGGTCTTGTTGTAGATGAACTGGAGGTTCGTCGTCTTCCCGCACAGGCCCGGGCCGTAGTAGACGATCTTGCAGTTGATCTCGCGCGACGAGTAGTTGATGAACGACATGGATGTCAGTCCGAGAACAGGTTGTCGATGTCGTCGTCCGTGATCTCCGAGAAGGGACTCCCCGACTCGGCATTCGCGGCGCGCTCCGATTTCTTCTGGATCTCCTCGAAGACCCGTCCCAGCTCCGCCCCTGCCTTCTTGACCCGAAGCCGCACGAGGCCGAGTGAGCTCTTCTCGCCGAACACCACCACCAGGATCATGCGCCGGGCCACGACCGTGATGTGGAGGTTGTCGCGCTGGCCCTGGTGGAAGTGGACCGGAAACTCCTCCTCCCCGATGATCTTGGCGAGGCCGCCCGTGGCGGCCACGCTGCCGGCGGTGAGGGAGGCCAGGCTCGTGGTGTCGATCCCCCTCACGTCGCCCGCCTCGGCGAGCAGCTGGCCGTTCTTGTCCACCACGAACACGCCCTTGGCGTGGGCGTCCTCCGCCAGCCGCTGACACACGACGAGGACCTTGCGGTAGTCCTCGTCGTACATCACGAGCTGGGTATCGAGAATGGGCATCTGGCCTCGTAACCGCGCTCGGGATGAAACGAAATCCGCTCGACTCTACCCTGCGGGCCGCGCGCGGGGCAAGCCGCGTCGCGACCCATCCGGAGCCCGGTCCCCCGGATCTCCGGCTGGATCGGCGCCCGCCCGGCGGGGCTTTAGTCGATCTCGCGCCGGTTCTCGAGCGAGCGGGCCACGGTCACGTGGTCCGCATACTCCAGATCCCCGCCCAGGGGCATGCCGCAGGCGATGCGCGTCAGGCGTACGCCGGTCCCCCGCAGGCGATCCGCCAGGTAGTGGGCGGTGGCGTCGCCCTCCGCCGTGGGGTTGGTGGCCAGGACGACCTCGCGCACCCCCCCTCGACGCACGCGGGCCTCCAGATCGGCGATGCGCAGCTCCTCGGGGCCGATGCCCTCGATGGGCGCGAGCGCGCCACCGAGCACGTGGTAGCGGCCCCGGAAGCGCCCGGAGCGCTCGATCGCCGCCAGGTCGGCCGGCTCCTCCACCACGCAGAGCGTCTCCGCGTCGCGCCGCTCGTCGCGGCAGAGGGCGCAGGGAGAGCTCTCGGTGAGATCGAAGCACTCGGCGCACAGCACGATCTCCTTCTTCAAACGCAGGATCGACTCGGCGAGCTCGCGCACCTGGGCCTCGGGGGTCGAGAGCAGGTGGAAGGCCAGACGCGTGGCCGATTTCTCGCCGATTCCCGGGAGCCGTCGGAGGCTGGCCACCAGACGCTCGATGGGGGGCGCGCTGCGCACGCCGCGAGCCTAGCGCCCCGTGCCCTTGCCGCCCGGCACGGGCGCACCGCTCGGCGCCCCTGCGGCCCGCTGCAGCTCCTCCTGGACCATGCGCTGGGCCTTGGCGAGCGCCGCGTTCACCGCGGCCGCCACCAGGTCGCCCAGCAGCTCGCGATCGCCACCCTCGAGCACCTGCGGCTCGATCGTGACGCTGCGGATCCGCAGCTCCCCCGTCGCCACCGCCGTGACGAGACCTCCGCCCGCGGAGCCCTCCACGCTGCGGCTCGCGAGCTCGCGCTGCACCCGCGCCAGGCGCTCCTGCATCTCCCGAGCCCGGGAGAGCAGCTCCCCCAGGTCGGGACCCGTCACCGGTTCTTCCCCAGCGGGTGGATCTCCACCACCTCGCCGCCAAGGAGCTCGAGCGCCTGGTTGACGGCGGGATGGGCCAGGGCCTCCTGGCGTCGGCGTCGCGCCAGATCGCTTTCTGCGGCGCGCTGGAGCGCGTCCTCCGTCTCCTCCGCAGGACCCTCCACCAACACGCGTACGGGCTGCCCGAAGAGGCGCGACGCCAGGGCATCCAGCTCCTGCGTACGACGCTCCAGGCGGCGTGCGGCGAAGGCGCTGGGCAGCGCGATGCGCAGCCGGTCCGCGGCGCGATCCACCAGCAGGCCGCCCTCGAGCGCGCCCGCCAGATGCCGGCTCTCGCGTCGCGCGAGATCGCGCAGCCGGTCGAACACGACGGGCAGGGGCGCGTCGGGCTCCGGCGGTGAAACGCCGTCTCGCTCGGCCTCGTCGTCGGCGGCTCCCTCCTCGTCGGCCACGACGGGCGCGGAAT
>JBFGJV010000319.1:0-2514 GCA_041577015.1 Myxococcota bacterium | reverse complement strand
TTCACCTACCTCTCGCCCCACCGGCACCCGTCGCGCAAGCCCTCGCGACGCTACCTGGGGCTGCTGCTCAAGGGCGCGCGCTTCCACGGGCTTCCCGAGGAATGGATCACCTTCCTGCGCGGCCTCCCCCTCGCCCTGGACGAGCGGGTCGGGCAGCGAGAGCTCTTCGGGGATCCCTAGCCAGGTGCGGATCGCGTTCGGGATCGCGCTGCTGGTCGGGCTGGCCGCGCTGGCGGTGGCGGGAACGTGGGTCTGGGTGGCGAGCGACGTGGGCGCGGGCTACGCGGCCAAGGTCACCTGCTCGCTGGTCTTCAACTCCGGACAGGATCCGGGGCGGGTGCTCGAGCGGTACGTCCTGCCCGAGGTGGCCCCGCTCGGCGCGGCGTTGGACGTGCGGGTCACGGACGGCGCCGTGGAGGCGCGAACGCTCGGCCTGCGCCGAGCCCGCGCCGTGCACCGGCGTGGGCTCGGATGCACGCTGCTGCCGGGCGGGGAGTCGGTCGGCACGGTGGAACTCCCCCCGCGAGCGCCACGGGTGCCCTGGGGCGATCCGGTCGAGCCGCCGCCCCTGGCCGTGGAGGCTGCCATCGAGCGTGCCTTCCAGGAGCCCGGCCCGGGCTCCGGCGTGGTGCGCAACACCACGGCCGTGGTGGTGCTGCACGACGGACGGCTCGTGGCGGAGCGCTACGCCCCCGGCTACGGCCCCGACGTCCCCATGCTGTCGTGGTCGATGGCCAAGAGCGTGCTCGGGACGCTGGTGGGGGTGGCCGTGGCGGAGGGGCGCCTGGCCCTGCACGAGCCGGCGCCGGTACCGGAGTGGCGGACACCGGGCGACCCGCGCGGCGCCATCACCCTCGACCAGCTCCTGCGCATGTCGAGCGGACTCGCCTTCGACGAGACCTACGGCCCTGCGAACGACGTCTCCCGCATGCTCTTCACCCGGCCCGACACGGGCGCCTTCGCAGCGGGCTTCCCGCTCGAGGCACCGCCGGACACGCGCTGGAGCTACTCGAGCGGCACCTCGAACATCCTGGCGCGCATCCTACGCGACAGCTTCGGGGGCGACCTCGGGACCATGGTGCGCTGGTCGCGGGAGCGCCTGTTCGCACCGGCCGGGATGACCAGCGCGTTCCTGGAGCCCGATGCCTCGGGAAGCTTCATCGGCTCCTCGTTCACCTTCATGACGGCACGCGACTGGGCGCGCTTCGGCGAGCTGCACCGTCGCGACGGCGTCTGGGAGGGGAGGCGCGTCCTGCCCGAGGGCTGGGTCGCCTACGTGACGAGGCCGACGCCCACCGCCCCGGAGGCGCGCTACGGCGCCCACTGGTGGCTCTGGCCCCGGGAGCTGGGCGCCTACGCCGCCCGCGGCCACAGCGGGCAGTACACCGTGGTGGTGCCGTCGGCGAGGCTCGTGGTGGTGCGGCTCGGACTCTCCCTCGGCGACGAGCTGCAGCACGGGGCGCACGAGCTGGTCACGGAGCTGGTTCGCCACTACGCTAGCCACCGGGAGGGCCCGTGATGCACCAGAACCTTCTGCTCAACCCCAAGAAGCACGACCGCAAGTATCCGGACGAGCGCTCCCGCGAGGTGATGCTGAAGACCATCGAGTTCTTCGAGCGCAAGGGCCTGCGCCGGGTGAAGGAGGACGACCACGGGGCCGTCTGGTACCAGGATTTCCTGGACTTCGTCCGCCAGGAGCGCCTGTTCGCCACGATGTGCACCCCCGCCGGCTACGGGGCCGAGGACGCGCGCTGGGACACCTGGCGGATCTGCGAGTTCGCCGAGATCCTGGGCTTCTACGGCCTCGCCTACTGGTACACCTGGCAGGTCTCCGTGCTCGGGCTCGGCCCGATCTGGATGAGTGCGAACGAGGCCGTGAAGCGAAAGACCGCCGATCTCCTCGAGGACGGCGGCATCTTCGCCTTCGGCCTCTCGGAACGGGCCCATGGGGCGGACCTCTACTCCAGCGAGATGGCGCTCACCCCGGCGGGCGACGGCGGCTGGCGCGCCAACGGGCGCAAGTACTACATCGGGAACGGCAACCGCGCGGCCCTCGTCTCCACCTTCGGGAAGCTCACCGACAGCGGCGAGTTCGTCTTCTTCGCGGTGGACTCCCAGCACCCGAGCTACCAGTGCGTCCAGAACGTCTGTCACAGTCAGAACTTCGTCTCGGAGTACGCGCTGCACGACTACCCCGTGCGGCAGGAGGACATCCTGCACCGCGGCGACGAGGCCTGGAACGCGGCGCTCAACACCGTGAACATCGGCAAGTTCAACCTGGGCTGGGCCTCGATCGGGATCTGCACCCACGCCTTCTACGAGGCCATCCACCACGCTGCGCACCGCAAGCTCTACGGCATGCACGTTACCGACATGCCGCACGCCAAGCAGCTCTTCACCGACGCCTACGCGCGGCTGGTGGCCATGAAGCTGGTGGCCCTGCGCGCCGCCGACTACATGCGCTCCGCCAGCCCCGAGGACCGGCGCTACCTGCTCTACAACCCGGTGGTGAAG
>JBFGJV010000318.1:0-2533 GCA_041577015.1 Myxococcota bacterium | reverse complement strand
GGACGCGCGCTACGTGCTGCGCGTGCACCGGCCCGTCTACCGCAGCGACGCCGAGATCCGCGCCGAGGTGGCCTGGATGCGCGCGCTGGCCGAGAGCAGGATCTCGACGCCCGCCGTGCTGCCCACCCGCGAGGGCGACGTCCTCACCGTGGCGCGGGCCGAGGGCGTTCCCGAGCCGCGCCAGTGCGACCTCCTCGCGTGGGTGGAGGGCGAGCCGCTCGGCACGCTCGAGCACGGCGTCGCCCTGGACGACGAGGCGCTGCGGCGTACGTATCGCACCGTGGGCGAGATCGCGGCGCGCCTGCACGCCCACGCCGAGAACTGGAAGCGTCCGGAAGGCTTCGTGCGCCCGTCCTGGGAGGCCGAGACGCTGGTGGGGGACACCCCGACCTTCGGCTCGTTCTGGGAGCTCGAGGAGCTCACCGACGCCCAGCGTCGCGTGCTCTTCCAGGCGCGCGACCGCACGCGGGAGCGCCTGCGCGCCCTGGGACCACCGCCGGCCCTGATCCACGGCGACCTGATCCCCGACAACCTGCTGACGGACGGGGATCAGGTGCGCGTGATCGACTTCGACGACTGCGGCTGGAGTTGGCTCGGCTTCGAGCTGGCCACCTCGCTCTTCGCCCTGCGCGCGGCGCCCGGGTTCGAGAGCGCGTGGGCGGGCTGGCTCGAGGGCTACCGCGCGGTGCAGCCGTTCCCCGAGGCGGAGCTCGCCCTGATGCCCACCTTCTTCATGGCGCGCGGCCTCAGCTATCTGGGCTGGCCCGCCGGACGGCGCGAGATCGAGCCCATGCAGAAGGTGGTGCCCTTCCTCGCCAGGGCCATCACGGAGCTGGCGGAGGAGTACCTCGCGGAGACGTCGTGACGCCGCCTCCTGCGAGGGTCCTCCGCACGCTCTCCGTCACAGCTTGTTGCAGCGCCCCAACCGCACCTCGTTCGAGAGGCCCGAACCACCGGGATCCGTGAACTGGAAGAACAGCAGCGGATTCCCGGTGACCCCGTCGTCCTCGACGCCCTGCTTCGGCCAGGACACCACGCCGCCATCCGGCAGGATCACGAACTCCAGGCTGCCCGCCACGTCGCGCCGGTGACGCAAGCGCCGATTGTTGGCGAAGATGATGTTGCCCTTGACCCCGCCCAGGCTGAGGGCCCCCTCGATGGTGATGTTCGATCCCCTGTTGTCGCACGAGCCGCCGACCGTGGCGCTCGCCTTGGAGAGCAGGCCGAACAGCAGCGACACGTCCTTCAGTCCCTGCTTGCAGCGTCCCAGCAGGATCGGCCCCTCGCTCAGGGATTTTCCACCCGCGTCGTTGGCTTCGAAGAAGATGTAGGGGTTCCCGCCGGCCCCGCCGCCGTCGAACTTCTCCGGCGGCTGCTTGGGGATCGAGAACGGCACGCCCAGATCCGGCACCAGCCGGGCCGTCAAGACCGCGTCCGTCTCGGCTCCGTGGGTTCCGCCGGCGTTCTGGGCCCGGAGCTTCCCGTTCACGCCTCCGCCGAGCACCTCTCCGGTGAGCGTGATCGTGGGACCGCCCCTGTTGTCACACCCCTCCGCCTTCACCGACATGTTCAGCGCCGCGGGCCGTTCGAAGCTCGCCTTCACGGTCTTCTCGGCCAGCGCGGGGGAGCCGAAGACCACGCCCGCAGCCACGATCAAACCGCCCGCCCAAGTGCCGCGTCCACGCTCGAAGAAGTCCGACATCCTCTCTCCAATCCGCATCTCGCTCTTCCTCACTGGGTCTACGTCCCACGCCCCCTTCTTTCCTGCGCTCTCTTACCTCGGCAGCAGGCAATCTCGCACCATTAAAAGGCGGAAATACGGCACGCGCCACGCAACCTGTGCGCAGACTTTCGCCGAACCACGCCAGCGGAGTCCACGAAGCGCGCAGGTCGATTTTCCCCCGACTCCTCGAGCGCACTCTTTTCGTTGCAGTCCCTTCACAAGCTTCCGCCGACCGCGACCACGAGACCTTCTCGACGAATTGCGTCCGCCGCACTTCACACACCGGTGCAGGCAGTTGCGCGCGTAGTTGCACGGGAGTTGCCGCACGGGACGTCTCTTTTGCACTTCCCCGGCACGCAGCTTTCGTGCATCTAGTCCTGAACGTTGCTCTGGCGCTACCGCGCGACGGCGAGCAAGCGTCGTCGCCGGACCTTGCCGTCTACCAGGAGGTTGCCCTTGTTGCCCGACCCTCGCTCCCCGATCACGCACGAGGACTTTCCCGCCTTCCTGATGAACGTGCCCCTCTTCCTGGCCACGGACGTGCCCAACAACGTCTGGATGCAGGAGATGAGCGAGGAGGCCCGGCGGCTGGACCGCAGCAAGGCCCTCGCCCAGTTCCGCCGGGTCTACGAGTTCCTCGCCGCGCGCGCGGTCGTCTACCTGCTACCCAGCACGCGGGGCCTCCAGGACCAGACCTACGTGGCGAATCTCGCGGTCGTGCTTCCCCTTACCCTGGAGCGTCGGGTGGTGATCTCGAACTTCCGCTCGGAGCCTCGACGGGGCGAGCGCGAGGCGGGCGTTGCCTTCTTC
>JBFGJV010000317.1:0-2592 GCA_041577015.1 Myxococcota bacterium | reverse complement strand
CTGCTCTCGCTTGGAGGGATCGTCCGTCACGTGCCTCAGGAGAGGAGCCGGTGGGTCTCGGCCGTGAGCTCCGCGATCGGGAGATCGAAGGGACAGGTGCAGCTGCGGACGGTGCAGCCGAGACAGGTCTCGGCGCCGGTTCCGAGTCGCACGTACTCCTCGCGCGCCAGCTCGGGATCGCCGTAGTCCCGCGCGTACATGCGCGTGCGCAGAACGTCCGGGATCGGCACGGCGTGGGGGCAGGAGCCCGCGCAGCCGTCGCAGCCGTAACGGCACTGGGTGCGCCCATGGCGACTCTCGTAGCGGTGCAGCAGCTCGAGATCGGCGCGATGCGGCCGCGCCCACCCCGACGCACCCAGGTACTCGTCGATCATCTCCGGGCTCCGCATGGTGACGACAAGCGAGTCCACGTCGCGGTGCGAGAGCACCCAGCGGAACGCCGCCTGGGCGAAGGTGGCGCCGCCGCTCTCGTAGGGCCTCAGGTCGTTCAGCCGCGCGCCGCGCAGCGTCTTCATCGCCACGACGCCCACGTCCCGCTGGCGGGCCTTGGCCAGCACGCGCGGCAGCTCCGGCTGGCGCGCCACGAAGTCGAAGCGGCGCGTGAGGCGTTCGTGGAAGGCGGGGTCCTGCCCGAAGTTGAAGGCCACCAGCACCACGTCCACGAGGTCGTGGTCGAGGGCGTGGTCCAGGGCCTCCACCAGGCGGCCTCCGTGTCCGGACATCCCCCGCCAGCGGATCTTGCCCTGCTCCTTGGCGAGCGTCGTGAACGCCGCCCACTCCGGGTTCGCCATGCGTGCCGGATCGTTCACGGCGTGGTTGAAGTAGACGTCCAGATGATCGGTCTGCAGGCGGCGCAGGCTGGCCTCGAGGCGCTCCATCAGCGCCGCGCTGCGCGCCCCGACCTCCCCCTTCACCTTGCTCACCAGCACCACCTGGTCGCGCCGGCCCCGCAGCGCCTTGCCGAGCGTCGTCTCCGAGACGCCGCCGGTGTAGCTCTCCGCGGTGTCGAAGTAGGTGATGCCGCGGTCGAGCGCGTGACGCACCAGATCCGGGTCGTCGCCCAGGCGGCTGCTCCCGAAGCCGATGTCCGAGACGCGGAGCTCCGTGCGCCCCAGGCGCACGAGGCGCCGCACGCGCGGGGCCTCCGCCCTCGCCAGTGGCGCCAGCGGAGCGAGGCCGAGGGACGCTCCCACGCCGAGGCCGCGACGCAGGAAGGTGCGACGATCGATCACGCAGGTAGTCTGCCGCAGACCCGCCGAGGACGCTGGAGCGCGCGGGTTGCCACCGGGGCCCTTCCTGGTCTTACATGGAGCCGGCGAAGGAGGATGTGGGATGGCCTCGAGGGCACGCCGGCGGGCCTCGTGGACACGGTGTCTCGAGCCGGCCAAGGTGGTTCCCTGACGTGACGGACCTCTATCGCATCTACGGGGCCGAGATGTCGCCCTACTCGGTGAAGGTGCGCTCGTACTTTCGCTACAAGGGCATCCCCCACCGCTGGATCGTGCGCAACAGCGAGACCCAGGCCGAGTACCAGAAGTACGCCAAGATCCCGCTGATCCCGCTGGTGGTCACACCCGAGGACGAAGGCCTCCAGGACTCGACCCCCATCCTCGAGCGACTCGAGGCGAAGTTCCCGAAGCCCTCGATCCATCCCCCGGACGCGGTGGCCGCCTTCGCCTCGGCGCTGCTGGAGGAGTTCGGCGACGAGTGGGGCAACAAGTGGATGTTCCACCTGCGCTGGGCGCGCGAGGTGGACCAGGAGAGCTCCGCCGGACGCATCGCCCGCACCATGATGCCGGCGGCGGACGAGACCCAGCACGCGGGCCTCACCGCCCAGGTGAAGGCGCGCATGCTCGGCCGCGTCTGGTTCGTGGGCTCGAACGAGCAGAACGCGCCCCAGATCGAGGCTTCGTTCGGGGACGCCCTGGCGCTGCTGGACGCGCATCTGGCCGAGCGGCCCTTCCTGTTCGGGTCGCGACCCGCCTTCGGCGATTTCGGGATGTGGGGCCAGATCTACAACGCCTGGACCGATCCCACGGCCTGCGCCCTGATCGAGGGGCGGGCGCCGCGCGTGCTCGACTGGGTGCACCGGATGCTCTGGCCCCGTGCGGAGGGCGAGTTCGAGACGTGGCCGACCCTGGAGCCGACGCTCCTGCCCCTGCTCGAGCGCCAGGTGGGGCGCCTGTTCCTGCCCTGGACCCTGGCGAACGCCGAGGCCCTCGCGAAGGGGAGCGAGGAGTTCAGCGTGGAGCTGGACGGCCGCACCTGGACGCAGAAGCCGCAGAAGTACCACGCCAGGTCGCTGCGCGCGCTGCGCGAGAGGTACGCGGCCGTGCCCGACGCGGACAGGAAGAAGCTCGACCCGGTGCTCGAGCGCGCCGGCTGCCTGGCGGGGCTGCGCGGGTGACGCGGTGATCGACCTCTACACCGCCCCCACCCCGAACGGCTGGAAGGCCTCCGTCACCCTGGAAGAGCTCGGGCTCCCCTACGAGACCCACGCCATCGACCTGTCGCAGAACGAGCAGAAGCAGGACTGGTTCCTCCGGCTCAATCCGAACGGGCGCATTCCGACCCTCGTCGACCGCGACGCCG
>JBFGJV010000316.1:0-2595 GCA_041577015.1 Myxococcota bacterium | reverse complement strand
GGACGTCCTCGCGCCCTGCACCACCCGCGACGGGGCGCCCCACTGGATGGCGGGCGTGGAGGACGACGCGTATCGCCGCGTGGAGGGAAGCTGGCTGCACAGCCGCATGAAGCTCTCCGTGGTGTTCTTCGCGCCCCACGCGCGGGGCTGGACGGAGCTCGGCACGTGAAGCTCGGCGTGAACCTCCCGGTGATGGTGCCGGGGCTCGACCGCGAGGCGATCCTCGGCTGGTCACGGCGCATCGACGCCGGGCCCTTCTCGAGCCTGGCGGTGGGCGAGCGCATCACGTTTCCCAATCCGGAGATCGGCGTCACGCTGGCCGCCGCCGCCGCCGTGACCGAGCGAGTGAAGCTCGTCTACAACGTCCTGGTGCTCCCCATGCACGCCCCGGCGCTGGTGGCCAAGCAGGTGGCGACGCTGGACGTCCTCTCGCGCGGGCGCGTGGTGCTGGGCGTCGGCGTGGGCGCGCGCGAAGAGGACTACCGGGCGGCCGGGGCCCGCTTCGACCGCGGACGCTGGGCTCGCCTCGAGCGCGACGTCGCGCTCTTGCGGCGCGCCTGGGCCGGGGAGAAGGTGGTGGAGGGGGCGTCGCGCCCCGTGGAGCCGCTCCCGGTCCAGCCGGGAGGGCCCGAGCTCCTGGCCGGCTCGCTCTTCCCGCGCTCGATCCGGCGCGCGGCGCGCTGGGCGGACGGGCTCCTCGGCTTCAGCATGGGCCCCTCCGGCGACGAGATCGAGGCCGCCTTCGCGAAGGCCCGGGAGGCCTGGCGGGAGGAGGGGCGTCCCTCGCCGCCGCGCCTGGTCACGGGCTTCTGGTTCGCCCTGGGACCCCGGGCGCGGGCGCAGATGGACGCCTACCTGGAGCGCTACCTGGCCTTCCTGGGTCCCGGCGTGGCGGAGAGCCTGGCCGCCACCGTCCGCACCGTCACGCCGCAGGCCTTGAAGCAGGCCGCCCGGGTGGTCCAGGATCTCGGTGCCGACGAGCTGTTGCTCGTCCCGACCACGTCGGACCCCGAGGAGGTCGACCGCGTGGCCGACCTCCTCGCATGAAGGAGATCCCCATGCAGCGCACCCGGGCCTTCGTTCTCGTCTTGATCGGCGTCTGGCTGGGCGCGTCGGCGGCGGCCGACGAGACCTGCCAGTCGCCCTATCTCCCCAAGCTCGTGGGTCACGAGGACTACGTCTACGTCTGGACGCTCGGCGTCGAAGGCGTCGGAGACGGCTCGGACAAGCTGGTCACCGTGGGTGCCAACCCCGCGCGGCGCGACTACGGGAAGGTCGTCTCCGTGGCCTCGGTGGGCGGCCGCCACGAGGCCCACCACGGCGGCTTCAGCGACGACCGGCGCTTCCTCTGGCTGGGCGGGCTCGACACCAGCGCCATCTTCGTGTTCGACGTGGCCTCGAGCCCGGCCAAGCCGAAGCTGGTGAAGCGCATCGACGACTTCGTCGAGGCCTCGGGCGGCGTGGTGGGTCCCCACACCTTCTACGCGCTGCCGGGCCGCATGCTGATCAGCGGGCTCTCCAACGCGCGGGACTTCGGCGGGAGGACCGGGCTCGTCGAGTACAGCAACGACGGACAGCCCGTGCGCACGCTGTGGATGCCCGAGGGCGCGGAGTACGGCTACGACGTGCGGGTGAACGCCAACCTGAACCGCATGCTCACCTCCTCCTTCACGGGGCGCACCAACTACATGCGCGCCCTCGGGGAGGTGATCGCCGACCCCGAGGCCATGAAGAACTTCGGCAACACCATGGTGGTCTGGGACTACCACGCGCGGAAGCCGCTCCAGACGCTCGAGGTTCCGGGGGCACCGCTCGAGATCCGCTGGGCGCTCCAGCCGCGTCACGACTACGCCTTCACCAGCACCGCGCTCACCTCGAAGCTCTGGGGCGTGTTCTTGAAGGAGGACGGCAGCTTCGAGGCGGTCGAGCTGGCCGACGTGGGCGACCCCGCCACGACGCCGCTCCCGGTGGACATCAGCCTCTCGGCGGACGACCGCTTCCTCTTCGTGGACAGCTTCATGGACGGGATGGTCCGGGTCTTCGACGTCTCGAACCCGCGCCAGCCGAAGGTCGTGCACGAGCGCAAGATCGGCTCCCAGGTGAACATGGTCTCCCAGTCCTGGGACGGGAAGCGGGTCTACTTCACGTCGTCGCTGCTGGCGAACTGGGACAAGGCCGGCGCCGAGAACGAGCAGTACCTGAAGGCCTTCCACTGGGACGAGAAGCAGCTCACGCCGGCCTTCGAGATCGACTTCCTGGCCGCCGAGCTGGGCCGCCCGCACATCATGCGCTTCGGCGCCGAGAACTTCTATCGGGGGAAGGTGGCCTCGCACGCCCCGGGCGTCGGGGGCGGCCGGTGAGAGCCGGCGCCGCGGCGCTCGCGGCCGCGGCCGGGCTGGCCCTGGCGGCCTCCGCGGCGCCGCCGCTTCCCGAGCCCGGGAGCTACGAGCTTCCGCCCATCGACGCCGTGGCGGAGCACCGCCTGCTGGCTCCGGACGGAAGCCGCGCGGTCGTACCCGCGTTGCAGCCGGGCGGGCTGGCGGTGGTCTCCTTCGTCTACACCCACTGCCCGCACGTGTGTCCGCGCACGTTGGC
>JBFGJV010000315.1:0-2627 GCA_041577015.1 Myxococcota bacterium | reverse complement strand
TTTCCTCTACGTCTGCTACGACAACGAGGGCTACGCCAATACCGGTCAGCAATACTCGGGCGCCACGCCCCACGGCGCGCGCACCGCGACGAGCGGCAGCCCGGTCGGCTACCCCGGCTGGAAGAAGGACCTCTTCGGCATCTGGACCGCCCACCGTCCCGTCTACGCCGCCACCGTGATCGGGGCCGAGCCCCTCGACCTGGCGCGCAAGCTGGAGAAGGCGCTCGCCCTCCAGGGTCCCCGCCTGGTGCTGACGCTGGCCCCCTGCCCCGTGGGCTGGGACTTCGACCCCAGCCAGATGGTGGAGATCGGGCGCCTCGCGGTGCGGACGGGCGTCTGGCCGCTCAAGGAGTACGTGGACGGGCGAGTGGTGCACACGAAGGTGCGGCGCCCGCGCCTTCCCGTGGAGGAGTACCTGAAGCCGCAGGGCCGCTTCCGGCACCTGTTCGAGCCGGAGCGCAACGAGACCATGCTTCGGGAGATCCAGGCGCGTGTGGACGCCTACTGGGCCGCGGTCGAGACCCACCCGGAGTGAGAGGCATCCGACTCAGCTACTTCCACCGCGGCGGCACGCAGCCGCTTCTGGGCGGGACGATTCCCGAGCACTTCGCCGGCGTGGCGCGGCGCTTTGCGGACCGGGAGGCCGTGGTCGCCCGGCCCCAGGGGCGGCGTCTCACCTACGCCGCGTTTGCGCAGGAGGTGGATCGCCTGGCCCGCGGTCTGCTCGGCCTGGGATACGGCAAGGGCGACCGCCTGGGCGTCTGGTCCACGAACAACCTGGAGTGGCTCACGTTCCAGATGGCGACGGCCCGCATCGGCGCCGTGCTCGTCAACGTGAACCCCGCCTACCGGCCGCGCGAGCTGGCCTACGCCCTGGAGCGCTCCGAGATCCAGGGGCTCTTCACGATTCCCGCCTTCCGGACCAGCTCCTACGTGGGCATGCTCGTCGAGCTGCTTCCCCAGCTCGAGAAGCGCGACCCCGACCGCATCGGGGGCGGCGCTCTCCCCGCCCTGCGCCGCGTGGTGGTGGTGGACCCCGGGCAACCCGGAGAGACCGAGCGCCCCGCTCGGGGGTTCACCACCTGGGGCGAGGTGCTGGCGGCCGGTGCCGACGTCGAACCCGAGGCCCTGGATGCGGTCACCGCGTCCCTCGACCGCGACGACCCCATCAACATCCAGTACACCTCGGGCACCACGGGCTTCCCCAAGGCCGTGGTGCTGACGCACCACAATCTCCTGAACAACGCCTGGTTCTCGGCGCAGGCCATGCACTTCACGGAAGAGGACCGGCTGTGCATCCCGGTGCCCTTCTACCACTGCTTCGGGATGGTGCTGGCCAACCTGCTGTGCGCGTCCGTCGGGGCCTGTGCGGTGATCGCCTGTGAGCACTTCGATCCCGAGGCCGTGCTCCAGGCCATCCAGGCCGAGCGCTGCACCGCCCTCCACGGCGTCCCCACCATGTTCATCGCGCAGCTCGAGCACCCGCGCTTCGCCGAGTTCGATCTGTCGAGCCTCCGCACCGGGATCATGGCCGGGGCTCCGTGCCCCCCTGCGCTCATGAAGCGCGTCATGGAGGAGATGCACTGCCCCGAGATCCTGATCGGCTACGGCGAGACCGAAGCGTCGCCGCTCACGCACCTGACCTCCCGCGACGACGGCCTCGAGCGCCGCACCGAGACCGTGGGCCGCAACCTTCCCCACCAGGAGGTCAAGGTGGTGGATCCCCAGAGCCGTCGGACCCTGCCGCTCGGCGAGGTGGGCGAGATCTGTTTTCGCGGCTACCACGTGATGCGGGGCTACTACGGAGACCCCGAGGCCACGCGCGCCGCCGTGGACGAAGCCGGCTGGCTGGCGTCGGGCGACCTCGGGACCATGGACGACGACGGCTACCTGCGCATCACCGGGCGTCTCAAGGACATGATCATCCGCGGCGGGGAGAACATCTATCCCGCGGAGATCGAAGAGGTCATCTTCGCCCACCCCAAGGTGGCGCAGGTGGCCGTGTTCGGCGTCCCGGACCCGTACTACGGCGAGACCGTCGCGGCCTGGATCCAGCTCCATGCGGGTGAGAGCGCCAGCGAGGAGGAGCTACGGACGTTCTGCAGGGCGCACCTGGCGCACTTCAAGGTCCCGGCCACGATCCGCCTCGTGGACGCGTTTCCCATGACCGTGACGGGCAAGGTGCAGAAATACCGCATGCGCGAGCTGATGCTGGAGGAGAGCGGAGACTCGTAGACCCCGCCCGTGGGCGGAGCGAGACCGAAAGCTGGTATGATGAAGCGTTCCGGGGGGGAGGGAGCGCTGGTCGGGGAGTGCGCGCATGAGGAGGCGGAGGGGGGTCGCGCGTCGCAGGTCACGCCTGCGCCGGCTCGGAGCGGCCCTGGCCCTCGTGGCGCTGCCCGCCGGCCTGGCCGGGCGGGCCGAAGCGCGTGAGTTCCAGCTCGGCGGGATCTCGGGCAGCCTGGACACCACGCTCTCGATCGGGGCCGCGGTGCGCGTGGAGGACCGCGACTGCCACCTGATCTATACGGGCCATGGCGGGTGCAACGACGATCCCTTCGCCATCAACGCCGACGACGGCGACCTGAACTACGACCGCTGGGACTTCTACTCGGTCGCCTTCAAGG
>JBFGJV010000314.1:0-2649 GCA_041577015.1 Myxococcota bacterium | reverse complement strand
CATGCCGGCGGGAGTCTCGGGATCTCCCTCGCGCGTCCACATCACCTCGGCGGTGGACTCGAGCTTGCGCTCGGTCTCCGGGAGCGCCATCTCCACCTCCACGCGCGCCCTCGGCACGTGCTTCGGCTCGCACTCCACGAAGAGCCCGCCCCGGGAGAGGTTGCGCGCCTTGCCCCAGGACTCGCCGCGGCGGTCGTGCACGCGCACCGGGATCTCGAGATCGATGCGCGGCTGGCCCACCGGCTTGAGCGGCTGGAAGAAGCGCCAGGCCGCCTCGAGCAGCGCGCCGCGCTCGACGGGCTTCGAGATCACGTCGGCGGCGCCGGCCTCGATGGCGCGCTCGCGGTCCTCGGGCTCGTCGCTGGCGGTCAGGATCACCACCGGGATCCCCGCCAGCTCGGGCTCGCGCTTGAGCGCGCGGCACAGGCTCGGCCCGTCGAGCCCGGGCATGGCGAAGTCGGTCACGATCAGGTCCGGATGCTCGTCGCGCGCGCGCCGCAGCGCCTCGGCGCCGGTGGCGGCCGTCACGACCCGCCCCGCGCGCGAGAGGTAGAGCGCCTCGAGCTCGCGCATCAGCGGCACGTCCTCGACCACCAGGATGGTGCGACGCATCGTCTCCGCGCTGCCCTCCTTGGCGCGCCGCGGCGCGCGGCCTAGCCGTGCGACGCGGGGGAGCTTTCTTCGAGTACCGTTCGCACCCGCCATTCCTGGGTCTCCATGTCGCGATACCAGAACTGCTGCTCCTCGAAGGCGAGGGTCGTGGCAGAGTCCTGCAGATACGCGTGGTAGAGGACGCGCACCATGGCCTCCTGGCCGGCGTCGTCCTCCTCCCACTCGCGTACCTCGTAGTCGGTGAAGCGGAGCCCGCCGAGCCTTCCCGCCAGCACGAGCCACGCCTCGCGCTGGTCCGGCGCCACGTAGAGGCTGGCGCGGTCGAACTCCGACCAGCGCACCAGGCGCGTGTAGTGCTTGTGCGCATCGTGGAGCGAGGAGTCGGTGTTGAAGGGGTCCACGCCGTAGGCGACGCATCCTCCCACGAGGACGAGCACCGCGGCCGCGAAGGCCAGGCGGACGGTCCGGCTTCCCATGGGCGTACACCTCCGGGGTTCTCATCGTCCGGCCGCGCGCGCGGCCTGAGGCGCTGTGATAGGCTGCGGCCGATGAGCGCCCCCCGGGGCAACTCCCTCCTCCTGGGCATCGACGTGGGCGGCACCAAGGTCGCCTTCGCGGTGGGCGACGCGCGTGGGCGCATCCTGGCCCGGCACCGGCGCCCGACGGAGCCGGGGGATCCCAAGCGCGATCTGGCGCGCATGGCCGCCGATGCCCGCGCCCTGCTCGAGGAGGTGGACGCCGAGCCGGAGCACCTGGCCGGGGTGGGAGTCTCGCTCCCCGGGCCGCTCGACCTCGAGCAGGGCCTGCTGCTCAACCCCCCGAACCTCCCGGGCTGGAACCGCGTGCCCGTGCGCGACGTCCTGGCCGACGCGCTTGGTGCCCCGGTGCAGCTCGAAAACGACGCCAACGCCGCAGCCCTGGCGGAGTGGCGCTTCGGCGCGGGCCGCGGCTTCGAGCACATGCTGTATCTCACCATGTCCACCGGGGTAGGCGGGGGGCTGATCCTTGGCGGAAGGCTGCATCGCGGGGTCTTCGCCAGCGCCGGCGAGGTGGGTCACATCCCGGTCGAGTGGGGCGGCGAGCGCTGCAACTGCGGCATGCGCGGCTGTCTCGAGGCGTACGCGGGCGGCGCCTCCTGGACCAAGCGGCTGCGCGCCATCGCGCCGGAGCGCAGTCGGGTGGTGGCGCTGGCCGGCGGGCGCGACCACGCGCTGCCCGAGCACGTGGTGGCGGCGGCGCGCGAGGGGGACGCCTTCGCGCTGGCCGAGATGGAGCGCTTCAACGGGTACCTGGCCCGGGCGCTCGTGACGCTGGGCTTCGTGCTGGCGCCGGAGGCGGTGGTGCTCGGGACGATCGCCACCGCCGCCGGCGAGGAGCTCTGCTTCCGGCCGGTGCGCGAGAAGGTGCGCCAGCGCCTCTGGCCCTTCCTGGCCGAGCGCATGCAGATCCTCCCTGCCGCGCTCGGGGCCGATCTCCCGTACCAGGCGGGCCTGGCGGTCGCCTTCGAGGGCGTGGCGGGCGTCTAGTCGCGCGCGGCGAAGGGGGCCAGCGCCCGGGCCAGGGCCTCGGTCTCCGCGCGCGGTCCCTCGAGCGACTCGAAGAGCGCGGGCAGACGCTCGCCCGTGGTGCGGCCCACCTCGAGGATGCGGGCCACGGTCTGCGAGACCGCCTCGCTGGCGCGCGCGTGGCTCTCGGTGTTCTCGTGGATCGAGCGGATGCGCGTGGCGATCGACTCGATGCTCTCCCGGATGAAGGCCCCGCTCTCGCGCTGCTCCTCGGTGGAGCGGTGCACCTGCCGGCAGAGATCGAGCGCCGCCTGGGCGTTCTGGAGGATCTGCTCGCTGGCCCGCTGCTGCTCGCCCATGGCCTGGGTGATCTGCTGCACCATCTCCGAGGTGCGCTGGGCCGCGTCCGCCACGTGCTTGGAGTTGCGGCTCTGCTCGCTCGCCGCCCGCGCGATCTCGGAGACCCGGGAGCTGGCATCGTGGGCGGAGGTACGGATGGCGTCGAGCGCCGTCCCCGCCCGGCGCGAGCGCT
>JBFGJV010000313.1:0-2705 GCA_041577015.1 Myxococcota bacterium | reverse complement strand
GCCGGTGGCCAGCCCATAGCTCGCGGGCACGCCCCGCGTCTCGATCAACTGGAAGGCCGTCAGCGCGGCGCCGAGCGCCGCGCCGCGGGTGTTCCAGGCGTAGAGGCCCGCGCCGACGCTTCCCGGCCGGTCCGCGCGCGCCAGCGCGGCCGCACCCACGGCCGGGAGCGTCGCGCCGAAGCAGAACGCCGCGGGGAGCGTGGCGAGCAGCGCCGCGGCGTAGCGGAGCGCCGTGAGCGCGCCCGGCGCCGCGCGCAAGGTGTCGTAGCCGGGCCCCAGGGCCAGCTCCGCGGCGTGAAGGCCCAGTGGCACCAGCAGGGCGCAGGCGGCCGCCGCCAGCTCGAGCACCCCGTACACGCGCAGTGGCGCACGCCAATGGCTCGCCCGCCGCGCCGCCCACGCCGCCCCCAGCGCGCTGCCGGTGAAGAAGGCGGCGAGCGTCGCCGAGGCCGCCGGTGCCGTCGCCCCGAGCAGCAGCCGAAGCCAGCGCAGCCACACCGTCTCGAGCGCCAGCGCGGCGACGCCCGAGGCGAAGAAGAGCAGAGCGAGGCGCCCCACGCCGGTGCGATCCGTGCTCTCAGCGGCCTCGGAAGGTCGGCTCCCGCTTGTCCAGGAAGGCGCGCACCGCCTCGCGAAAGTCCTCGGTGGCCCCGGTGCGCATCATCGCCTCGGCCTCCAGGTCGAGCAGGTCGCGCAGGTGCGTCTGGAGCGAGAGGTTCAGGTTCCGCTTCATGTAGCGGAAGGCCAGCGGGGGGCCCGCGGCCAGCCGCCGCGCCCACTCCCGGGTGGCGTCCACCAGCTCCGCCTGCGGCACCACGCGGTTCACGAGCCCGATGCGCAGCGCCTCCTGCGCACGCACGCGGTCGGCCAGGAAGAACAGCTCCCGCGCCTTGGCCGTGCCCACGATCTGGGTCAGGAAGTAGCTGCCGCCGAAGTCGCCCGAGAAGCCGATCTGCGCGAAGGCGGTGCGGAACAGCGCGTTCTCCGACGCGATGCGCAGGTCGCAGGCCAGGGCCATGGAGAAGGAGGCGCCCGCGGCCGCGCCGTTCACCGCCGCGAGCGTGGGCTTGTGCATGGTGTGCAGCAGCCAGGAGGCCTCCTGGTAGCGCTGCACGCGGTCGATGGCGTCCTCGAGCGTCTGCTTGGCCGCCGCGTCGCTCTCGTCCGGCACCGAGGTCGCGCCTGTCTCCAGATCGAGCCCCGCCGAGAACGCCCGGGAGCCGGCTCCGGTGAGCACGACGCAGCGCACCTCCGGGTCCTCTGCCAGCTCGCGCAGGCGGCCCGGGAAGTCGTTGAACATCTGGTCCGTGAAGGTGTTCATCCGGTCGGGCCGCTGGATGGTGACGGTGGCGACGCCGCCGTCCCGCTCCACGACGAAGGCGTCGGAGGGCATGGTGTTCTCCCGGTTTCGGCGTCGCGACGTCACTTGATCGCGAGCGGGTTGATGGGCGAGCCCACCGCGCCGGTGACGGGGAGCGGGGGGGCCACGAAGAGGAAGCCGTACTCCCCGTCCCCGGCGCAGGCCTCGGCCAGCTCGTCGAGGGCGAAGATCTCGCCGAACAGCGCGCCCGTGTTGCGGATCGCGACCATGTGCAGGGGCTGGAAGCAATCGGGCGTCTCGTTTGGGATCACCTCCACGCCCCAGGTGTCGGTGGCCACGGCGGCGATGCAGCGTTCGTGGATCCAGCGTGCACAGTGGAGCGAGAGCCCCGGAGCCGGTCCGCCGCAGTAGCCTTCCCAACCCTGCTCGAGGCAGCGCTTCATCATGCCCGTGCGCACCAGCACGATGTCTCCCGACTCGACCGTGACGCCCTCCGCCTCGGCGCAGGCGTCGAGCTCTTCGGGGAGGATCGCCGTGCCGTTCTCGAGCCAGGGCACGCGTCGGAAGCGCGGCAGGTCGAGCAGCACGCCCCGGCCGAAGACGCCGTCGGCGATGCGGTCGATGGAGTTGAAGAGCGCGCCGCCGCTGGTGATCCAACGCACGTCGCGGTCGTTGTACATCTTGCCGTCGTAGAAGACGTGGGACAGGGCATCCCACTGCGTGCCGCACTGGAGCGGCATGATCACCGCGTCGTCCGCGTAGCGGAATCCGCCTGCCAGGAAGTCCTGGGCGCCCGAGAGGGCGTCGCCGCCGTCCGCCAGCATCACGTGGATCGGGTTGTGCCGTCCCGCGAAGCCGGTCTGGGGCCCCTTCTGGTCGAAGGGCAGCGCGCACGAGATCACCAGGCCGCGGCGCGGGAGGCTGCACGCGGAGAGGACCCGTTCGGGCGTGATGAAGTTGAGCGTTCCGCGCTGGTCCTCGGCACCCCAGCGGCCCCAGTTGGAGTAGCGCTCGCCCCACTCACGCACCGTCGTCGCGTCGAGGCGGGCGGAGGCGGCGCGCTCGCCCTCAGAGGACGCCATGGGCGAACCCGAGCTCCCAGGCCAGATAGAGGCCCACGCCCACGGCCACCGCGCCGCTTCCGGCCACGAGCGCCCGCTGCAGCCCCGGCACGCGCCCGGCCCAGGCGAAGGGGACGCCCACGCCCAGGGAGAAGGCCACCATGCCGACCACGGTGCCGGCGGCGAAGGCGGCGAGATAGCCCACGGCCGCGCCCGCGGAGGGCATGGCCGCCAGGGCGAGCAGCGCCACCGCCGCGCTCCCGGCCAGGCCGTGCGCCACGCCCACCGCGCAGGAGCGCGCCACCAGGGGCGCCATCGCCGCG
>JBFGJV010000312.1:0-2728 GCA_041577015.1 Myxococcota bacterium | reverse complement strand
GGGCCGCGCGCGCGCTCTCCTCCAGCGTGTCGGCGAGCAGGCAGGCGTAGAGGGCCGCGGCCTGCTCGGGGGTGAGAGGTGGGGAGAGGCGCGTCTTCACCCGTCCCGGACGCGGGGCCTTGGCGAAGACGATCAGCCAGCCCTTCATGCGCCGCGCTCCGAGGGCGCCACCAGCGGCAGCTTCGCCACGCGCGCCTGGAGGGCGCCCACGGAGACGACGGTGCCCGGGACGTCGTGGGGCCGCGTCACGAACGCCAGCGCGATCGCCCCCGCCTGCGCAGAGCGCGCCGCGCTGGTGACCTCCCCTACGCGGCGGCCGTCCGCCTCGACGTCCGTACCCGGCTCCGGCGTCGCGTCGCCGTCGAGGCGCAGCCCCACCAGCTGGTGCTTCACCTGTGCGCGCGTGTGCATGCGCGCCACGATCTCCTGGCCGGTGTAGCAGCCCTTCGTGAAGGAGACCGCACGCTCCAGGAGACCCGTCTCGGCCGGCAGCGCGTCCTCGTCGAGCTCGTGTCCGAAGCGCGGGATGCCCGCCTCCACGCGCAGGATCTCGAGCACCGCCTGGTCCGCCTGCTCCAGGCCGCGCCCTCTCCCCGCCTCGCGCAGCGCGTCCGCCACCCGCGCTCCCGCGGCCCGGGGCACGAACAGCTGGTAGGCCGGCTCGCCGCTCCAGCCGAAGGCGGCCACGTGCAGCTCCACGTCCCCGATGCGAGCCGGCGCGGCGCCGTCCCGAGGAAGCTCCATGGCTTCGGCCCGCACTTCCGCCAGGATCTCCGGCGCCCGCGGCCCCTCCCGCGCGAAGCGCGCCACCGCGGCGCTCCGATCCTCGAGGCGTACGGCGTCGGCGAGCACCATCTTCGCGAGCCGCTCGAGCACCGGCGACGTTGCGGCCCGGTCGCAATCGAGCCAGAAGCACTCCGGGCGCGCGAGCACGTAGAGGTCCGAGACGATGCGCGCCTGGGGGGTAAGGAGCAGGGCGAGGCAGCCCGCACGCGGCCCGCCCGGATCGAGCGCGCCCACCGCGTTGCTCACCTGTCCCTCCAGCCAGCGCACGCGGTCGCCGCCCGTCACCTCGAGCACCGCACGGCTGTCGAGGGTGAACAGCCCGGCCCCGCGCCGCACCGCCCGCGCCTGCTCGGCCGCGCTCACTCCCACTCCCCCCCGCCGGCCCGGGACGGCAGCGGAAGCGGCCCGTAGCGCTCCACGGCCAGCGCCTCCTGCCGCTTGCGCCAGACCTCGAAGCGGGTGCGCGCGGCGTCGAAGTCCTCCTCGTTGTCGATGTCCACCGCGCAGCCGCCGAGATCCGTGACCACCGTCTTCAGCGAGGACCGCAGCAGCAGGCTGAGCGCGACCTCCACCTTGGCGAGCGAGATCCAGCGGCGCAGTCGGTCGGCGGTGCGGCGCCAGCCGCGCCGGTCGGCGACGGCCGCCAGGTGCATGAGCCCGTAGTAGAACAGCACGCGCAGGCCGCCCTCCTCGCTGCGCAGCAGGCGCCAGGCCAGGCCCGCGATCTGTCCGAACTGCTTCTGGTAGCGGTGCTCGTACATCTCCTCGATGTAGAAGCGATTGGTGATGCGGGCGGGCTTCACCAGGTGCAGGTTGTTCTGCCGGAAGCGGCCCTCGCGCAGGTTGAAGTAGGCCATGCGGATGCCGGCCTCCCCGGGGCGCTCGGGGTAGAAGGCCTCCATGGCCTCCTCGGTGGCGAGGCCGAGCACGTAGTCGCAGTCGAGCTCGGCGCCGCGGCGCACGAACTCCGAGATCTCCTGCGGCGTGGCGAAGGGCAGGTCCGCGGAGAGGTAGAGCACGCGTCGGTCGGCGTCCTCGGGACCGGGATCGCGGCCCTCGGGCGGCGCCCCGGGCAGCAGACGGCGATAGGTCTCCCAGCAGTTCTCGTACAGGTTGCGCTGCTGGGGCACGAGGTGGAGCGGCTTGCGCAGGCCGCGCTGCACGGCGTCGGTGGCGAGCACCGCTTCCAGGCGGGCCAGGTTGCCGACCACCCACACCTCGGAGATCTCGGGCACGCGCTGGAGCGTCTGCACCACGTGCGCCACGAGCGGACGGTCGTCGATGGCGAGATAGACCTTGCTCTCGCCGTAGACTGCCTTGGCCGCACGCCGGTCACCGGCGGCGACGACCGCGGGAACCTGCATGCTAGGCGTCGGGCTCTTCGAGACGGAAGACCACCCGCAGCGTCACCTGGTACTCGGTGATCTTGCCGTCCACGACGCGCGCACGCTCCTCCGCCACCTCGAGGGCGCGGATGTGGCGCAGCGTCTTGCGCGCCCGCTCGAAGCCGCGCTCCAGGGCGTCCTGCCAGCCCAAGGGCGACCCCGCCGTGATGGTCGAGACCGAATCGATCCCCATGTCCCTCGTTCCTACCCGTGCAGCACCGTCTCCGGAGCCATGTCGAAGCTGAGGCACAGTCGCACGCGGTATTCGCATTCGCCGCCCTCGCCCACGCGCACCTCCTTGGCCAGCACGCGGATCCCCGTCACGCCCCGGAGTGTGCGATGCGCACGCTCCACCACCTGGCAGGCGGCGTGCTCGAAGCTCTGCGGCGAGGAGCCGATCAGCTCGCTGCTCTTGCTCAAGCTCACGGGGCCGCCTCCCGGGTGGCGCGCAGCAGCACCACGCGCTCCACCCCGGCCTCGCTCTCCAGGGCCACCGCCCCCTCGTCCAGCAGCAGGTCCAGGTGCCCGACCACCTCGGACATGACCAGGAAGGTCTC
>JBFGJV010000311.1:0-2742 GCA_041577015.1 Myxococcota bacterium | reverse complement strand
GCTGCCTGCGCCACCGCCTGGGCCTCAAACCCTGGGCGGCCAGGGGATCACGAGCGACGTGCGCTCCGCGTAGGCCTCGAAGGCCTCGGGACGCTTGGCCCGCATGCGGTCCTCGATCATCGGCAGGCTGACCCAGCGGAACATGCCGGTGATGCCGAGCGCGCCCACGACGGTCCACCACCAGGCGGGGTCCGCCGCCAGGCCGAACAGCCACAGTCCCCACCAGAAGCCCATCTCCCCGAAGTAGTTGGGATGGCGCGACCAGGCCCAGAGCCCGGTGTCGAGCACCGCCTGCGGCGACGGGCCGGCGCGGCGGAAGGCGCGCAGCTGCTCGTCGGACCAGCCCTCGAGGAGGATCGCGCCGGCGGTCACCACCAGGGCGAGGCCGTCCAGGAGACCGATCGGCCGCGTCCCGACCGTGAGGGCCGCGTAGAGGGGAAGACAGCCCAGGAACACCCACAGCGTCGGCGCCATGTGGATGCCCGCGAAGCTCACCAGCCAGTAGCGCCGCCCGTGCTGACGCTGGAGATCCACGTAGCGCCAGTCCTCGTGGCGGAGGCCCTGCCACCCGCGCGCCCAGTTCGCGGTGAGGCGTACGCCCCAGGCCACGACCAGAGCGCTCACCACGAGCTGGCGCACGCCGGGCACCGCCGCGTCGGCCACGAGCGCCCAGTAGGCGACGATCGCCATGGGCGCCACGCTCCAGTAGGGATCGTAGAAGCTCGAGTTCTTGAAGGCGTAGCTGAACGCGAAGATGACGACCGTCCCGGCCAGGTCGGCCACGAACGCCACGGCGATGGGGTGCTCGAGGCCGCTCCAGGCTCCAACCAGGATGGCAGCAGCCAGGGCACTCGCGTACGCCGCAAGCACCCAGGAGAAGGCTCGTTCCACGGCGCCTCCGCTCCCCCGGCGCGCCATTATGCCAGAGTCAGCGCGCGGCGGAGGCGACGGCGCGGCGGCGTCGCAGCACCCAGGCGTAGGCGGCGACGTTCACGAGGAGCACGGCCACGCCGAGCGCGATCTGGAGCTCCCGCGTCAGCGCGGCGGGGTAGATCAGCGGCGCCAGGTAGTGCTCCACGAAGCTCGTCTCGTAACTCGCGGTTCCCGCGGCGCGCCGCAGCGCGTTCTCGAGGGGCGTGAGCGGGCAGATCCAGCCGCGCAGCTCCACCAGCGCCGCCCAGGCCACGGCCGGCAGGTGGAGCACCGCCAGCCACGGCCGCCGCGCCACCAGCAGGCCGCCTGCGACGGCGAACACGATGAACACGCCGTGGACCAGCACCACCGCGTCGGCCAACAGCCCGCTCAGCGGATGCCCCAGACGATCCAGTGGCGGTCGCTGGCCGGGGCGATGCGAAGCTCCTCCAGCCCCGCGGCACGCAGCTGCGCCTCCACCTCCTCGATGCGCCAGGCTGCCCGCAGCGAGTGGAAGAAGTCGCGGCGCAGTACGTCCGGCTCTCCAGCGGCGTGGCGATCCACCAGCGCGCGCGCGGCGTCCTCGCTCTTCGGGCGGGCGAGATCCATCACGAAGACGGCCCCACCCGACCCGGTCCAGCGCAGGACGCTGCGCCACAGCACGCCGGATCGGCCAGGGGGTGGAGCAGGCTGTTGGAGAGCCCGAGGTCGTAGCGCGGCCGCGGCGCCTCGCCTTCCGGCAGGCGGAGCTGGAGCAGGCGCACGCGCCCTTCGAGGCCCGCGCGTACCACGGCCTGGCGTCCGTGTTGCAGCATCGCCGGCGAGCCGTCGAGGCCGTCCACGCGCCAGCCCGGGAAGGCGCGGGCGAAGCGCAGCGTCACGTCTGCCGGCCCGCAGCCCAGGTCGAGGGCGACCCCGATCTCCGGCAAGTCCGGCAGCGCCACGCGCAGCAGGTCGACGAAGCGCTCGTGCGGCTCGGCGAAGTCGGCCTCGGCGTAGGCGCGCGCCTGCGCCTCCTCGGACATGAGCTCAGGCTCCGGGACACGCTCCACGTCAGCGGCCCGCGCGCGGCTCCGCCTGCGTTGCGGCCAGCGCGTCGAGCAGGGCGCGCGCCTTGTCCAGCGACTCCTGCCACTCCGCCTGCGGCTCGGAGTCGGCGACGATCCCCCCGCCCACGTGCAGCCACGCCCGTCCAGGCCGCGCCAGCACGGTGCGGATCACCACGCAGAGATCCGCCCCGCCCCGTACGTCCAGGTAGCCGAGCGCGCCCGAGTAGACCCCGCGGCGCACCGGCTCGAGACGCGCGAGGAGCTGCATGGCGGCGATCTTGGGCGCGCCGGTCATGGAGCCGGGCGGGAAGGCGGCGCGCAGCAGGTCCACGACGTCCCGGTCGGGCCGCAGGCGACCCGTCACGGTCGAGACCATCTGGAAGACGGTGGCGTAGGGCTCGATGGCGAAGAGCTCGGGCACGTCGATGCTGGCCGTCTCGCAGACGCGCCCCAGATCGTTCCGCACCAGATCCACGATCATCAGGTTCTCCGCGCGGTCCTTCTCGGAGACGGCGAGCGCCTCGGCCAGAGCAGCGTCCCGCGCCGCTTCCGCCCCCCGAGGTCGCGTGCCCTTGATCGGACGGCTCTCCACGCGGCCGTCCGGATCGAGGCGCAGGAAGCGCTCGGGAGAGCTCCCCACCACGGTGATCTCGGGCGTTGCGAGGTAGGCGGCGAAGGGCGCCGGGTTGTGGCGAGCCAGGCGGCGGAAGAGCCGCCACGGATCGCCGTGGAAGCGAGCCTCGAGCCGGTGGGTCAGGTTGGCCTGGTAGACGTCGCCGGC
>JBFGJV010000310.1:0-2746 GCA_041577015.1 Myxococcota bacterium | reverse complement strand
GCCGCGATCTCCCGCGGCGAGCGGCCCGCGGCGAGCAGGCCCCGGATGCGCGCGTCGAGGGCGTCGAGATCCAGGGGCAGCGCGGCCGGGGCGCCCTCCACCACGAGCGTCACCTCACCGCGCGCCCCCTCGCCGAAGCGCTCCGCCAGCTCGGCCGAGGGCCCGGGGAGGGGCTCGATCCGGTGCCCGGCGGCCACCGCGGCCGCCACCAGCCGCTCGCCGGGGTCCGAGACGAGCGGCGTCCCCGCGTCGCACACGAGCGCCACCGAGCGGCCCGCGCCGAGCGCCGCCAGCACCTCCTCGGTGCGCGCGGCCTCGTTGTGGGCGTGGAGCGAGCGCGCACGGGCGGCGATCCCGTGGTGGGTGAGCAGCGTGCGCGTGCGACGGGTGTCCTCGGCCAGCACCAGGTCCGCCTCGCGCAGCACGCGCAGCGCCCGCAGCGTCACGTCCTCCAGGTTGCCGATGGGAGTCGCCACCAGGTGCAGGACGCCCATGCGCTACGCTCCCCCCTGCCCCGCGGTCCCGCGGAGCCTTCCCATGCACGATGGACGTCGCGCGCTCGGCGCGGAGGGCGAGGCGCGAGCCGCCGCCCATCTCGCGCGGCGAGGGTATCGCATCGTCGCACGCAACGTACGCGCGGGCGGTGTCGAGATCGACCTGGTCGCCGTGCGTCCCGGACTCGTCGCGTTCGTCGAGGTGAAGACGCGCCGCAGCCGGCGCCTGGGCGCCCCGGAGGAGGCGGTGGACGTGCGCAAGCGGGCGCGCCTGGTGCGCGGCGCGGCGGCGTGGCTCGCCGCCCACCGCGGCTTCGGACCGCGGGTGCGCTTCGACGTGGTGAGCTGCGAGATCGACGCGAGCGGCCGCGCCCGGCTGCGCCACCTGGAGGGCGCCTTCGACGCCGGGGACTAGGAGCCGGGGAGCTACGCCTCCGGCTTCTCCTCGGTCTCGGCCCCTGCTTCGGCCGCGGGCTCCGCCTGGGCGGCGGCCGCCTCGGGCTCGTCGGCCAGGGCCTCGGCCGCCGTCCCCGCCTGGGCGTCGGCCTCCTCCGGCGAGACCAGGTGCGAGAGGTCGCGCACCTTGGAGCGCAGCCGCGCCTTCTTGCCGCGCAGCTCGCGCAGGAAGTAGAGCCGCGAGCGACGCACGTGGCCGCGGCTCTTGATCTCCACCTTCTCGACGATGGGGGCCTGCACGGGAAACACCCGTTCGACACCCACGCCGTAGGAGACCTTGCGCACGGTGAAGGTCTCCGAGGTGCCCTGGCCGCGGCGGCGCAGCACGACGCCCTCGAAAACCTGGGTGCGCTCCTTGTCGCCCTCGCGCACCTTGACGTGCACGCGGAGCGTGTCGCCGGTTCGGAACGGCGGCAGGTCGCGCCGCAGGGAAGCGTTCTCGATGCCGTCCAGCCGATTCATCGCTCGTCCTCTCCGGCCGCGCCCGCCGCCAGGTCGGGGCGCCGTCTCTTCGTCACCTCACGGGCCCGCGCCGCACGCCAGCGGGCGATGGCCTGGTGGTCCCCGGAGCGCAGCACCTCGGGAACCTCGAGGCCGCGGAACACCGCGGGTCGCGTGTACTGGGGCCCCTCCAGCAGCGGGCCCTGAAACGACTCCTGCTGCGGCGACTCGGGATTGCCGAGCACGCCCGGTACGAGCCGGGTCACCGCCTCGATCACCGCCATGGCCGGCACCTCGCCCCCCGCGAGCACGTAGTCGCCGATCGAGATCTCCTCGTCCACGGCCAGGTCGATGGCCCGCTGATCCACGCCCTCGTAGCGCCCGCAGAGCAGCACCAGTCGTCGCTCCCGGGCCAGCTCGTCCAGCCGCCCCTGCTCGAGCCGTCGACCCTGGGGCGAGAGGAGTACCACGTGCGCCTCGCGGCCGGGAGCCTTGGGGCCCGCCACCGCCTCCACGGCCTCCACCAGGGGCTCGGGCTTCATCACCATCCCCGGGCCTCCGCCGTAGGGGGCGTCGTCCACGGTGCGGTGGCGATCCCGCGCCCAGTCCCGGAGGTCGTGCACCACCAGCTCCACCAGGCCCTCCCGTTGGGCGATGCCCACGATCGAGGTGGAGAGGAAGGGCTCGAAGAGCTCCGGGAACAGCGTGATCACGTCGATCCGGAGCGGTTGGCCCGCTTCCCGTCCGCTCACCGGGCCGGGTCCAGCAGGCCCGGCACCGGCTCCACCACGATCCGGCCCGCCTCGAGGTCCACCTCCCGCAGCAGCTCCTCCACCGCCGGGATCAGGATCTCGGCCCCGTGCTCTCCCTCCACCACGAGGACGTCGTGCGCTCCGGGATCCCAGAGCTCGCGAACCGTCCCGATGCTTCGCCCGTCCGGATCCTCCACGCGACAGCCCACCAGCTGGAACCAGTAGAAGGCGCCCGGCTCCGGGGGCGGAAGCGAGGCCGGATCGCCCAGCACCAGCAGACCGCGCAGCGCCTCGGCCGCCTCCCGGCCCGCCACGCCCGCGAGCTCGATGCGCGCCTCCCCCCGCCGCCCCGGCGCCACCGCCACCACCCGATGCGCGGCCGCCGCCGGATCGTCGGGGGCGGCTCCCAGCCAGACCCGCTCGACGCGCTGCAGATTGTCCGGACCGTCGCCGAAGAGTCGCACCCGAAGCCGCCCGGTGAGCCCGTGGGCACCGACCACCCGGCCGAAGACGACGCGGGCGGGCCGGAGCGGGGCGCCGCTAGTCGACGATGTCGAGCCGGTGATTCGTTCCCTCCCGGGAGCAGGCCAGCAGCACGCGCAT
>JBFGJV010000309.1:0-2760 GCA_041577015.1 Myxococcota bacterium | reverse complement strand
TCCTGATCCTCGGCACAGCCCTGGTCTGGTATCTCGTGGAACGAAGCCGCCGCCGCACCGCTCCCATGGCGGGCGGCCTCCACGAAGACATCACGCTTCCGCATCATCAGGAATGGGAGCTCCATCACAACTCCTTCTCGCTCTGCTCGAAGAAGCTGCGCGTCTGCCTGGCGGAGCTCGGGCTCGACTACCGGAGCCACCCCGTCGATCTGATCGAGACCGGCTCCTACGAGAACGTGAGCCGACGCTTCCTGGCCGTGAACCCTGCCGGACTGGTTCCGGTGCTGGTGCACCGGGGCCACCCCGTCTACGAGTCGCACGACGAGATCGTCTACGCGGCGCGCCACGCGGGCGAACGGGGCCGCGAGCTCCTGCCCGAGGACGCGGAGACCCGCGCCCTGGTGGAGCACTGGGTGGACGTGGCGTCGCTGGTGGGCGCCGACCCCATGCGGGGCACGGACCGCCGCGCCGGCAACTGCATCCCCGGCCTCACCGTCCCGCTCTTCGCGACGATGGTCCGCTACATCCCCTACCATCGCTTTCTCGAGGGTCTGCTGTTCCATCCCCAGAGGCGGCGCCCGCTGATGCTCGGCATGCTGAAGCTCTGCGGCATCCACCGCCTCCCCCGGCTCGCGCCTGCGATGGAGCTCATCCGCCGCAGCCGCCGCCACATGGCCACGCACCTGGACACCCTCGGCGAGCGGCTCGCGAAGTGCGGCGGTCCCTGGATCGTGGGCGAGCGCTTCACGCTGGCGGACGTGAGCTGGGTGGTGATCCTCGACCGCCTGGCCGAGGCCGACTGGGACCACCACTTCTGGGGCGACGGCAGGCGGCCCGCCGTGGCCGCCTACTGGCAGCGGCTCCAGGAGCGGCCGAGCTACGAGGCCGCCATCGTCCGACAGCGCTGCCAGACGCTGCTGGACGGTGCGGCGGACGTGAAGGCGGCGAAGCGCTCCGACCCCCGGCTCCGCGCGGCCCTGGAGGGCGCCGCCTAGCCCGCGCTCGGCTGCTGCTCGTACTCGTCGAGACGCGGCCGGCGCATGCTCCACCAGTAGCGGATCGTGGAGCCGGGCCAGAGCGCGAAGACGCGCCCCTTCGGGTCCTGGTACCAGCTCTTGCAGCTGCCTTCCCAGATCATCTTCTGCATGCCTTGGCGGATCCCGGCCTCGAACTCCTGCGCCGCGTCGGCGCGGGGCGCCAGGGACGCGAGCCTGCGCTTCGTGAGCGTCCGGACGCACTGCACCACGTAACGCACCTGGGACTCGATCATGAAGATCACGGAGTTGTGACCGAGCCCGCTGTTCGGCCCGAGCAGCATGAAGAAGTTCGGGAAGCCCGGTATGGCGAGGGTGCGGTGCGCCCGGATGCCGTCCCGCCACACCTCGGAGAGTGCGAGCCCGCCGGGCCCCACCACCTCGAGCGGGGAGAGGAAGTTGAAGGGCTGGAAGCCGGTGGCGAAGACGATCGTGTCCACGCGGTGCTTTTGACCGTCCGCCGTCACGATCCCGTCCGGCTCGATCCGCTCGATGCCGCTCGTCACGAGCTCGACGTTCTCGCGTTCGAGCGCCGGGAAGAAGTCGTCCGAGATCAGGATGCGCTTGCAGCCGGGCGGATAGTCGGGTGTGAGCCGCGCCCGCAGCTCGGGATCGGAGATCACCTCCTCGAGGTGCTTGCGACACTGCCGCTCCACGAACCGGCTCATCCAGCTGCCCTTCTTGAAGGCCGGAAAGCGCATCTCGAGCAGCCCGTAGATCATCCAGCGGTAGAGGCGGGCCAGGCCTGGGACGCGCCGGAAGCGACGACGCGCCCGCTCCGAGTAGGGCCGGTCGTTCCTCGGGAAGATCCAGTTGGCCGTACGCTGGAACAGGAAGAGCCTCTCGGTGGCGGGCGCGATCTGGGGCACGACCTGGATCGCGCTGGCGGCGCTCCCGATCACCGCCACGCGCCGGCCGGTGAGATCGTGCTCGTGGTTCCAGCGCGCCGAGTGGAAGTGCACGCCGGCGAACCCGTCGAGGCCCGGGAGCTTGGGAACGTTCGGCTTGTGCAGCCCGCCGAGGGCGCTCACCACCACGTCGGCCGCGAGCTCCTCGCCACCCGCGAGCTGGATGCGCCAGCGCCCGTCCCGGCGCTCCACGCGCTCGACCTCGCTCCCGAAACGGAGATGCGGCCCGAGCCCGTACTTCGCCGCCGTGCGCTCGCAGTACCCCTGGATCTCCCAGCCGGGCGGGAAGGCCCGGCTCCAGTCGGGGTTCAGCTCGAAGGAGTAGGAGTAGAGGTGCGAGGGCACGTCGCAGGCCACACCCGGGTAGGTGTTGTCACGCCAGGTGCCGCCGACGTTGTCGGTCTTCTCCAGGATCGTGAACGAGTCGATGCCGGCCTGCTTGAGCTGGATGCCCATGCACATGCCGGACAGCCCCGCCCCGAGGATCGCAACCTCGGGGGCTGCACTCCGCAGCGTGCGCCGAGCGCTCACTTCGGGATCTGAAGCTCCTCGGGGAGCGTCCCGTCCAGGAAGGCCGACTCCTCGATGCGCTCGGCGATGCGCCAGCCTTCGGGCGTGCGCACCAGGCGGTCGTTGTAGTAGGCGCCGACCGTGAACATGTGCAGGCTTCCGTCCTTCTTCGGAAAGCCCATGGGGTTGAGGACCGCGGTGCGCGCGCGGGCCTCGTCGCCCGAGAACGTCACCGTCGAGTTGGTGACGTAGTGGACGTAGGTCGCGAAGGGCGCCAGCGCCTTCTGGAGCCACTCCCGGACCTCGGG
>JBFGJV010000308.1:0-2786 GCA_041577015.1 Myxococcota bacterium | reverse complement strand
CGCGCCTTCGGGGACGCGGTGGTGGAGCACCTGCTCCACTTCGCGCGCAGCGAGCAGCGCGCGCTCGAGTCCGTGGTGAGCGACGTGGAGCGCACGCGCTACTTCGAGCGGATCTGAGCGTGGCCGGCGCGGCCCGCGGGCGCGCACGTCCCCTCGTCGCCATCAACACCTACCATCGCGATGGCTCCGAACGGCCGCGCTTCCACGTCCCCACCGGCTACGTGGACGCCGTGCGCGGGGCGGGCGGCGCCATCGTGCTGCTTCCCCCGGGCGACGATCACCCCGAGGACGTGATCGGGGAGGTGGACGCGCTGCTGCTCTGCGGGGGCGGCGACATCGACCCGGGGCTGTTCGGTGGCGTCGCCCACGATGCGCACTACTCCGTCTGCGCCGAGCGCGACGCCTCGGACGTGGCCGCCGCCCGGGCAGCGCTGGCGTGCGGGCTCCCGATCCTGGCCATCTGCCGCGGCATGCAGGTGCTGAACGTGGCGCTCGGCGGGAGCCTCCACGTCCACCTGCCGGAGGTGGTGGGCGAACGGGTGCTGCATCGGGTGTCCGAGGATGCGCCCACCCGCCACGCGGTGCGGCTGGCGCCCGACTCGCACCTGGCGCGGATCTACGGCGCGACGACCCTGGACGTGGCCTCCTGGCACCACCAGGCCGTGGCCGGGCTGGGACGGGGGCTGCGCGCGGTGGCCTGGGCCGAGGACGGCACCGTGGAGGCCCTGGAGCTGGAGGGCCGCCCCGAGGTGCTGGCGGTCCAGTGGCACCCGGAGCTGGATCTGGCGCCGGATTCGTCCCAGCGCCGGCTCTTCGCTGCGCTGGTGGACCAGGCGCGCCGGGGCGGGCCGGCCCCGTCCCGGACGTAGCGGGGGTCACCCAGTTCCCCCAGGGGAATTCCCGGAGACCCAAAAGCCGCTCCCCTGAACCGCCGATACGAGCCGACGAAGGGAGGTCTCGCGGCCCGATGAGGGAGCCGTCGGGAGACGCCCGCTCTCTGCCCGAGAGCGGGCGACGCCTCGAGCTGACGATCGCGAACCCCGAGTCGTTGCGGGCGGAGTACGCGCGCAATCTGCACAAGGGGGGCGCATTCGTGGCCACCGAAGCGCGCTTCGAGATGCGCGAGGTGGTGGAGGTGCTGCTGCGTCTGCCCTTCGTGGACTTCGAGCTTCCGCTCCCGGCCGAGGTGGTGCTGTGCCTGCCGCCCGGCGTCGCGCCCAAGGGTGCCGAGCCGGGTGTCGCGGTGCAGTTCCTGGGCGACGTGGAGGCGATCCGCACCCAGCTCGAGCCCTATCTGAACGCTGCGACCCCGTCGCAGCCCGCCGCCCCTCCGCCCCCCGCTCCCGAAGATCACGGATTCGGCGAGGACGCGGCGAGCGCCGACCTCGCCGCCGCGCAGAGCGTGGTCCTCGGCCTCCGCGCGGACGACCCGGACGACGAGCCGGACGACAGCGAGGAGCTGCTCGACTTCGGTCTCTCCCAGGACGAAGGCGCGCTCGACCTGGACGCGGATCTCGACCTCCTGGGGGAAAGCCGGGCGGACCCCGTCGCGTCGTTCCCGGAGCCGGAGCCGGAGCCCGAGACGCCCACCTGGGAGCCTGCGCCGGCCCTGGAGCTGGAACAGGTCGTCGAGGAGAGCCCTCCCGAACCCGTCCCCGAGCCCCCGTCCCCGCGCGCCACGTCCTCTCCCTTCCACGACGAGCGCCGGGATTCGCCGCGCGAGGTGGCGCGCATCCGCGTGCGCGTGCGCACCGCAACCGGTACCGAGCTGGAGGCGCGCACGCGCGACCTGAGCCGCTCGGGTGTGCTGCTCAGCGTGGAAGGGGCCGAGCTCCCGCTGGGCCGTCGCGTCTCGCTCCTCCTCACGCATCCCGCCCATGGGACGCAGCTGGAGATCGACGGGCGCGTGGTGCGCCACCTGCCAGGGGAGGGCACCGTGCCCGCCGTGGCGATCCGCTTCGACCCGGGCCTCGGCCGCGCCGCCGAGGTGACGCGCTTCATCGAAGAGGTGCAGCGCATCGAGGAGACCCGAAGGCGCGAGGGCATCCGTGGTCCGATCGAGGAGATGGGCGTCGCGAGCCTGCTGCAGATGTTCGCCTCCTGCGGGCCGCGCGGCACGGTCACGCTCACGCGCGGCACCGAGGAGGGGACCATCGCCTTCGAGAACGGCCAGCTGCTGGTGGCCCAGCTTGGCCCCGTCACCGGAACCAAGGCGCTGGCGCGGCTGCTGCTCTGGGAGGACGGAGAGTTCGAGTTCCGCAACCACGTGGACCCGGGCCCGTACGATCAGTCGGCGATGTCGCTGGAGGCGGCGCTGCTGGACGGGCTGCGGCGCATCGACGAGGAGAAGCAGCTCCAGCTGCCGCAGCTCCCGCCCGAGGCCAGCCTGGACGTCGACCGCGAGCGCCTCACCTGGGTGGACTCGCCGCTCAGCAAGACCGAAGAGGCGGTGCTCGAGCTCGCCACGGCCGGCTTCACGGTGCGGCGCATCTTCGACGTCATCCCGGAGACGGACGCGGAGATCCGCGCAGCGCTCGCGACGCTGGTGGAACGGGGCGTCCTGACCCAGCGCGCGAGCTAGGAGCCTGACCCAAGACTCGCCATTCGGGTAGGATGGCGGTCATGGGTGGTGAGATCGAGTTCAAGGCGTACGCGCCGGGCCAGGGGGAGCTTCTGCCGTCGTACACGGCGGATGCGCTGGACCCCTCGGACCCGGCGTTTTTCGTGGACGAGGTGGTCGAGGGCCTGGATCTGCAGGCCTTCGAGCGGCGCTACGCGGCGACGGG
>JBFGJV010000307.1:0-2811 GCA_041577015.1 Myxococcota bacterium | reverse complement strand
GGGGCCGCGAGCACGTGCATGCGCCCGAGCACGTGGACGAAGAGCGGGTAGCGGCGCACGAACTCCGGCGCACGCACGATCGCCTCGAGGCCGTCGCGGATCTCGTGGTCCATGGAATCTCCTTCAGTCCCCGGTCACCGCGAGGGCGAGCTGGAGATCTTCGATCACGTGGCCGAGCTCGGCCGAGCCCTGCCCGCCGAGGTCGTCCACGAGCTGGGCCAGCACACCGCGCAGGCGTCGATCCCCGCGCAGCGCCGCGAGGTCCGGGTGCTCGCGCAGCCGCGCGCGCACGGCGGTGGCGAGGGCGCGGGCCCGGTGCCGGAGGCGCCCGTCCAGGACCCAGCCCTGCAGCTCCCGGCGCATGCGGCTGCGCGCCCGGTAGCCCCCCAGCACGGCGTCGGCGTCGAAGGGCAGCAGGTCCGCCGCCTCGGGGTTGCCGCCGAAGGCCTCCTGGAGGCCCTCGCGCAGATCGCCGGGCAGGTCGCCAAGCAGCTGCTCCAGGGCCTCGAGCGAGACCCCGTCTGCCCGGATCAGCCGGCCGAGCTCCGCGCTGGCAAGCGTGGTGTAGAGGCTGCGGTAGAGGCGGTCCACGCGGTCGGTGCGACCGCCGCGCACCAGGCCCTGCAGGCGACGTCGCAGCCCCTTGCTCTCGTGGTAGAGGCGCAGCAGCAGGCTCGCCTCCAGCTCCTCGTCGGCGTCCTCGTCCTCGAGCACGGTCTGCTGCAGCAGCAGCTCGAGCCACGGGCCCGGCAGGTAGCCCGCGAGCGCCGAGCGCCAGGTGGACGCGTCGGCGCCCGCGCCCTGCAGGGCGTGGAGCAGGCGCGACGCGTAGGTCCAGGTGCGCGGCGGCACGTCGGCGAGCATGCGGTCGTGCAGCCGCGCAAGTCGCAGGATCGCGGGATGGATCCCGCTCTCCTGCGCCCACGCAAGCCAGCTCTCCACGTCGGCACGCACGCGGAGCTGGAGGAAGCGCGCCCGCAGCGCGCGGTCCAGGGGATTCACGTTGTACTCCCCGTTCTCCGGATTGATGGCGGCGACCATCGACCACTCTGGCGGGAGCTCGTACTCGTGGAGCCGGCGCGCGGTCAGGAGCTGGAGCGCCGCCTGCTGCAGGTAGCGCTCGGACCTGTTGAGCTCCTCCAGCATCAGGATGCCGCGCCCTTCGCGCGGCATGATGCTCGGCGCGGCGTAGCGGGTGACGCGGTCCTCGACGTAGGGGATGCCGATCAGGTCCGGCGGCTCGAGCAGAGAGAGATCGAGGATCACGAGCTGGATGCCGAGCTCCTCGGCGGCGCGCTCGACGATCTCGCTCTTGCCGACCCCTGTGGGTCCCTCCAGCAGCACGGCGAGCTTCTCACCGTGCGCGAGCTCGATCACGCGCACGAGCTGCGGGCCGATCGCAAGCGACGTGGCCTCGCCGGTGGGCGGCGGCGTGGGGGTTTCCATGGGGATCGTCCTCCGACGGTGATCCGATCCCCGACCTCTACCGCATTGGGACGCGCGCGGAGCATCGCCGCAAAGACGTGCTCAGCGCGAAGCGCGCCCGCGCCGCGAAGGCGCCTTTGCCGCAAAGCTCAGCTTGCGGCGAAGATCTCCGGGCCCGCGGACAGCACGATCCTGGCCTCGCACTGCTCCTCGCCCGCCTCCCGCAGGCTCGTGGGGAGCGGCGGGATCTGGGGCACCGTCAGCTCCGCGATGACGAAGCCCGGCTTGCTCAGCAGCTCCGGAAAGCGCGTGCGCAGACAGCGTGCCCAGAGCAGCGTGGTGTCCCCGGACATGGAGAAGGCGGCGAGCAGGCCAGGCCCACCCCGCCAGAGGTGCTCCACGCGCAGCAGGTAGCCCGCCGTGGTCCGGGAGTCGCGCGGGCGCTTGCGCCAGCCGGTGCCGTCGCGCGGGTTGGTCCGGAGGATGTGGCCCGGGTGGTTGCTGTAGAACTCGATCTGTCCCCAGTCGGCGAACTCGCGGGGCAGGCGGGCGCGCACCCAGCTGCGCAGGGCCGCCTCGCTGCGCGAGAGCTCCTCGAAGACGTTGCCGAGGCACTCCAGGATCAGATCCTCGACCTCCGTCCAGCCGCGCGGCACCCGCTTGCGCCCGCCGTGCTCACGATCGCTCAGGGGGGCACGCGTCAAGTCGAGGATGATGTCCTCGCCGTCCACGTCACCGACGTCGATCCGCCGCCGCGGTGCGTCCGGGGCCGGGTCCTCGGGCGGCGGAATGTTGAACAGCGGGCCACCGTAGCGGAAGCCGTCCTCGGCGAGAGCTGCCGAGATCTCGCAGAAGGCCAGCAGGTCCCGGGCGTCGTGCAGCCAGACGGTCCGGTCGAAACGGCGGCGGTGGAAGAAAAGGAACGGGTAGAGACGATTAGCCATGGAGCTACTCCTGCACCGGCGGCGACCGGGCGAGAGCACGCCCGGGCCGACGGTGCGAGGTAGAATCGTTCACGTGGCGTGAAGGCCGCGGTGGGAGCCGAGACGCACGGCTCCCCGACGCGTCATGGTCGCGGCCAGCGCGGAATCAACCCGTAGAGGGCCATGGGCGCACCCCCGAGCAGGCACCTGCTCGTGTGCCAAAGTCTGCACGAGTTCGACCAGCCTGGGAAGTGCCACTCCCCCCGGGCGAGCCTGCCGAGCACTTCGCGCGCCTGCGAGACACGCTTCCGGTGCACTGGCGCGGTGATCCCAGGAGAGCCGCGCGTGGGAGAACGCGCCAGAAGCCGCCTGGGGCCAGGCTCACCGCCGAGAGCCAGCCTTCGGGCCCTCAGGGAGCTCCGACGGCAGCCTCTCGGAGACGTGGTTCGCGACCCAGACCTCG
>JBFGJV010000306.1:0-2817 GCA_041577015.1 Myxococcota bacterium | reverse complement strand
CGGGAGTGGAGCCCGATGGAGGGCTCGTCCAGCACGTAGAGCACCCCCATCAGGCTGGAGCCCACCTGCGTGGCCAGACGGATGCGCTGCCCCTCGCCTCCAGAGAGGCTGGCGCTGGAGCGATCCAGGGTGAGGTAGTCGAGACCCACGTCCGAGAGGAAGCGGAGCCGGTCGCGGATCTCCTTCAGGATGCGCTCGGCGATGCGCTGCTGCGAGCGGTCCAGGGCGAGTCGGTCCAGGAAGGCGATGGCCTGCCCGATCGAGAGTCGCGCCAGCTCGTCGATGCCGAGCCGCGCGAGCTTCACGCTGCGCGCCTCCGGACGCAGGCGCGAGCCCTCGCATGCGGAGCACGGCCGCGGGCTGGTGTAGCGGGCCAGCTCGTCGGTCTCGTCCTCCCGTCGCTCGCGCCGCCGCCGCTCGAGCTCCCCCAGCACGCCGTCCCAGCGCCGACGCACCCGCTCGGTGCGTCCGGCGCGCTCGAACACGAAGCGAATCTCCTCGCGGCCGGTGCCGTGCAGGATCCCGCGCTGCACGCGGCGCGGCAGCTCGCGCCACGGCGTCCGGGGATCCACCTGGAAGTGGGCGGCCAGGGAGGCCAGCAGCTGGGCGTAGTAGCGTGGCACGCGCCGTCCGGAACGCCAGGGCTCGACGGCGTGGGTGAGCGGCTGCTCCTCGTCCGGCACCACGCGCACCGGGTCGAACTCCTCGCGGGTGCCGAGCCCCCCGCAGATCGGACACGCGCCGTGGGGACTGTTGAAGGAGAAGAGCCGCGGCGCGATCTCCGGGAAGGAGACGCCGCAGTCCACGCACGCGTTCGCCTCCGAGAGCAGCCACTCCTCGCGGCCCGGCCCCACGTCCACCTTGACCAGGCCCTCGGCCAGGCGCAGCGCCGTCTCGATCGACTCCGCCAGGCGCCCGCGCGCCGACGGCTTCACGGAGATCCGGTCCACGACCAGGTCGATGTCGTGCTTCTTCTGCTTGGCGAGCCGGATCTCCTGGTCCAGCTCGCGGAGGCTTCCATCGATGCGGGCACGCACGAAGCCGTGACGGCGAAAGCCCTCCAGCTCCTTGCGGTACTCGCCCTTGCGTCCCCGCACCACCGGCGCCAGCACCTGGACCCGGGCGCCCTCGCCCAGGTCGAGCACGCGATCGGTCATCTGCTGCACGGTCTGGCTCGCGATCGGCTTGCCGCAGCTCCAGCAGTGCGGCTGACCCACGCGGGCGTACAGCAGGCGCAGGTAGTCGGCGACCTCGGTCGTCGTCCCCACGGTGGAGCGGGGATTGCGGCTCACGGTGCGCTGCTCGATGGAGATCGCCGGCGAGAGCCCCTCGATGGACTCCACGTTCGGCTTGCTCATCTGCTCCAGGAACTGGCGCGCGTAGGCCGAGAGGGACTCCACGTAGCGCCGCTGGCCCTCGGCGTAGATGGTGTCGAAGGCAAGCGACGACTTGCCGGATCCGGACAGGCCCGTGATCACCACCAGCCGGTCCCGGGGGATTCGCACGTCGACGCCCGCGAGGTTGTGCTCGTGGGCGCCCCGCACCACGATGTGCGAAGGGGCCGGGGCGGGCGTGGGCGTCACGGGCTCGAGGGCGGCGGCGCGATCGGAATCGCCGGCGGCGGGGCGGCGGCGGGGCCGGCACCTCCGAGCCGGGCGGCCTCCGCGAACATGCCCCGGCGCTCGATGTAGGTGCGCTCGCGCAGCTTCTCCAGGAACTTCAGGTACTCGTCGGCGAAGCGCTGGTCGAAGATCTCGGCGTGCAGGGTGGGGCGCGCCTCTTCGTAGGACACCGGCTTCGTCTGGCGGCGCTCCACCAGCTGGAGCAGGTTGCAGCCGAAGGGCGTCTCGACGACGTCCGAGACGCCGCCCGGCTCGAGCCCGGCCACGACCGGGGCCATCCACCCGGCCAGGTCCTCCACGTGCAGCCAGCCCAGGTCGCCCCCGGCCTCGGGATTCACCGCGGAGAGCTGCTTCGCCAGCCTCTCGAACGGCTCACCCGCGGCGATGCGGGAGCGCGCCCGGCGCGCCCGGGCGCAGGCCGCATCGCGCGCGGCCGGCGAGCGGCCCTCCGCCACCACGAGGAGCTGCCGCACGTGCGCCTCCTCGCCCTCCTCGTGCTGCTCGTCGTAGCGAGCCCGGTAGAGACGGCGGATCTCGGCCTCGTCGATGCGGATGCGGCTCTGGACCATGCCGCCCAGCACCTTCTGGTGCACGATCTGCTCGGCCAGCTGCATGCGGTAGCCCTCGAAGGGCAGCCCCTCCGCCTCCACGCGCGCGCGTACGTCCTCCACCGTGAGGCCCGTCTCCTGCGCGATGCCGGCGATGGCCTGGTCTATCTCGGCATCGCTGGCCTCGATCTCGGCCCGGCGCGCCAGCTGCGCGATCAGGCGCTGCTCGATCAGTCGCTCCAGGGCGTCGGCGCGCATGCGCACGATCTCCAGCTCCGAAGCGCCCATCTCGCGCAGCCTCGCCTCCACTGGCTTCATCATCTGCTCCACCTCGGAGACCAGCACCACGTCCGATCCCACCTGCGCGGCGATGGCGTCCAGGAAGTCCTCGGCCGCCGCGGGAGCGGCCGCGCCGAGCAGCAGCGTGAGACAGATCGCGACGGTCTGGCGCATGGACCTCCTCCGGGGACGGATGCGGACTGGGGAACGGTGCTGGGAGGATACCGCGCGCGGGTTAGCCTGGGCAGGCGGCGCTGCGGCGGAGGACGATCGTGGCCTTTCGGGTGGAGGCCGAGCCGGGTCCCGACGGGGAGCCGATCCCGGTGCGCGTGGGTCGGGGGGGCGCGCTCGAGCGCGTCCGCGAGGTG
>JBFGJV010000305.1:0-2818 GCA_041577015.1 Myxococcota bacterium | reverse complement strand
GGCGCTCGTGGCGCTCGGGGTGCTGGCGCTGCTGCACGGCTTCGGGGCGGTGACCGGGCCGGACGACGCCGACTTCGCCGAGGCGGAGCGCGTTCGCGTCGCCGTGTTGCAGGGCAACATCGACCAGGGCGTCAAGTGGAGCCCGGCGTGGTCCGAGCGCACGCTCGGCCACTACGAGGACCTCACCCGCCGCGCCGCCGCACGCGGGGCTCGCGCCATCCTCTGGCCGGAGACGGCCGTACCCGGCTCGGTCACCACGCGTCCGGAGCTGCGCGCACGTCTGGCCGACCTGGCTCGCGAGACCCGGGCGCTGCTGGTGGTGGGCGGCGTAGGCGTCGATCCGGGCGAGCGGGCCTGGCGCTTCTATGACAGCGCCTTCGCCTTTGCTCCCGACGGCGCGCTCGTCGATCGCTACGACAAGGCACACCTGGTTCCCTTCGGAGAGTACGTCCCCCTGCGCGCGCTGCTCGGCCGCTTCCTCGGTGCGCTCGCCCGCGGCATCGCCCCCGAGGACGTGAGTCCGGGGCCGGGCCCGCGCGCGCTCGCGCTGCCCGTCCCCCACGCGACCGGCGTCCTCTCCGCAGGGGTGCCGATCTGCTATGAATTGCTGTTCCCGGACCTGATGCGACGCTTCGTGCGCGACGGCGCCGACGTGCTCTTCGCGCTCACCAACGATGCCTGGTACGGGCGCACCGGCGCCCCCTACCAGTTCCTGGCCATGACGGCGCTGCGCTCGGCGGAGACGGGGGTCTGGACGGCCCGGGCGGCCAACACGGGGGTCTCGGCCATCATCGACCATCGCGGACGCGTGCGGGCGCGCACGGCGATCTTCGAGCGCGATCTCCTGGTGGCGGACGTGCCGCTGCGGCCGGTGGCAGCCGGGGCGACCTTCTACGTTCGGCACGGCGACGTGTTCGCCTGGGCCTGCTGGACGGCGCTCGCCGGAGCCGCGATCCTTGCCCGGGCGCGCCGTGCCGCGCGCGGGGGGACGACATGAGCCAGACCGAGACGCACGCGTCCGAGCCGGCTTCCGCCGAGCTCGCCGATCGCCTGCGCGCCCAGCGCGCACGGCTGGGCGAGCTCCGGGGGCGGCTTTGACGCGGAGGGCATGCGCGCGCGCCTGAGCGAGCTCGAGCGCGCCAGCGCCGATCCGGAGCTCTGGAGCGATCGCGAGCGCGCCGAGGGCCTGCTCCGGGAGAAGAGCCGCCTGGAGCGGGAGCTCGCCACGTTCGACGCCCTGGCGTCGGCCCTCGAGGACGCCGGCGTGCTGCTCGAGCTGGCCGAAGAGGCCGACGACGCGGAGACGCGCCAGGAGGCCGCCCACAAGCTGAACGAGGCCGAGCGGCGCCTGGAGGATGCCGAGCTGCGGCGGCTGCTCGGCGGCGAGCACGACCCCTCCAACGCCATCGTCTCCATCAACGCGGGCGCCGGTGGCACCGACGCCTCCGACTGGGCCGAGATGCTGCTGCGCATGTACCTGCGCTGGGCCGAGTCGCGGGGCTGGAAGAGCGAGATCCTCGATGCGCAGGCGGGGGAGGAGGCGGGTCTGCGCAGCGCGACGGTGACGATCGCCGGGGACTATGCCTACGGCCACCTGAGAACCGAGCAGGGCGTGCACCGCCTGGTGCGCATCTCTCCCTTCGATGCCCAGCACCGGCGACACACCGCCTTCGCGAGCGTCTCGGTCTGGCCGGAGCTCGACGAGTCCATCGAAGTGGAGATCGAGGAGAAGGATCTGCGCGTGGACACCTACCGCGCCAGCGGCGCGGGCGGGCAGCACGTGAACAAGACCGATTCCGCGGTCCGCATCACGCACCAGCCCACGGGCATCGTGGTGCAGTGCCAGAACGAGCGTTCCCAGCACAAGAACCGCGCCCAGGCCATGAAGGTGCTGCGGGCGCGGCTCTACGAGCGGGCGCTCCGGGAGCAGGAGGAGAAGCTGGCCGCGCTGCGCGGGGCCAAGCAGGAGATCGGCTTCGGCAGCCAGATCCGCTCCTATACCCTGCATCCCTCCCAGCGCGTGAAGGACCACCGCACCGGCGTGGAGATCGGCAACGCCCAGGGCGTGCTGGACGGGGACCTGGACGCCTTCGTACGCGCGGCGCTGCTGGCCCGGGCAGGCGACGGGGAGGCGGACGCGTGAGCGAGCAGGAGCGCCGCGCTCGTCGGGAGCGCCTCCAGGCACTGTGCGAGGCGGGGGTCGACCCGTATCCCGCGCGCGTGGGTCCCACCGCACGCATCGCGGAAGTCCGCGCGGCGCACGACGGCAGGGACGCCGCCGCCCTCGAGAACGATCCGCCCACCGTGGCGGTGGCCGGCCGCATCATGGCCGTGCGCTCGTTCGGGAAGCTCGTGTTCCTGCAGCTGCGCGAGGACGGCGCCGAGATCCAGGCGAGCGCGCGCAAGGGCGAGCTCGCCCCCGAGCTCTTCGCGCGGGTGAAGAGCCTCGACGTCGGCGACTTCGTCCGGGCCGAGGGCCCGCTCTGGCGCACGCGCACCGGCGAGCTCACCGTGGACGCACGCGACGTGGTGCTCGCCGCCAAGGCGCTGCGCCCGCTGCCCGAGAAGTGGCACGGACTCGCGGACGTGGAGACGCGCTACCGCCAGCGCTACCTGGATCTGCTGGTGAACGAGCCGGCGCGCCGGGTCGCGCTGGTGCGCAGCCGCGCGATCCGGGCGTTGCGCGGCGCCCTCGACGCCCGGGGCTTCCTCGAGGTGGAGACGCCGGTGCTCCAGCCCATCTACGGCGGCGCGGCGGCGCGCCCCTTCACCACCTTCCACAACACCTACGACCAGACCCTGTACCTGCGCATCTCCG
>JBFGJV010000304.1:0-2836 GCA_041577015.1 Myxococcota bacterium | reverse complement strand
GGCACCTCGTCGGGCTGCTGGCCGGTCCCGATCCACCCGTCGCCGAGAACCGCGGCGCGGCGCAGCGCCGGCGGCGCGAGCCCCCCCACGTAGACCGGGACCGCCCGCTGCGGCGGCGGGCTCATCCGCAGCGGCTCCAGCTCGAAGAAGGCGCCGTGGTGTTCCACGGTGTCGCCCGTCCAGAGCTTCCGCAGCAGCGGAATCATCTCGTCCATGCGCTTGCCGCGGGTACGGAAGTCCACGCCGAGCGCGTCGTACTCCTCGCGGATCCAGCCCGCGCCGACGCCCAGGGCCACGCGCCCGCCGGAGAGGATCGAGACCGTGCCCACGGTCTTGGCCACCTCGAGCGGATGCCGGAGAGGCAGGATGTAGATCATGGTGCCGAAGCGAAGCCGTTCGGTAGCGGCCGCCATGGCGGCGATGCACGCCCAGGGATCCGGGAAGGGCGTGGTGCCGTCGAAGGCGGGCTTGCCGTCCTCCGCGTACGGGTACTTGGAGAGCAGCTTCTCGGGGAAGAACAGGTGGTCCGAGAGCATCACCCCATGGAAGCCCGCCTCCTCGGCCGCGCGGGCCACGCCCACCAGCTGGTCCGGCTCGCAGAAGGAGACCACCTGCCAGAACTTCACGAGGTCGCGCCCTCCGCCGGCACGTAGCGCGCGATGGTGTCGATCACGCAGCCTGGCCGCTCTCCGCCCTCGATCTCCACCGTGACCCGGAACTTGGCCTGCATCGCGCCACCCTTCACCTCCTGCACCTCGGTCAGCTCGGCGCCCCCGCGCACGCGCGAGCCCACCGGCACGGGCGCCGGGAAGCGCAGCCGATCCGCCCCGTAGTTGATGCCCATGGCGATGCCGCGCACCTCCACGATCTGGAGCAGGAAGTGGTTCACCAGGGACTGGGTGAGGTAGCCGTGGGCGATGGTCTTGCCAAAGGGCCCCCGCTTGGCCCGCTCCGGGTCCACGTGGATCCACTGGTGATCGCCGGTGGCCTCGGCAAAGCGATCGATGCGGTCCTGGGTGATCTCGAGCCAATCGCTCCAGCCGAGGTGCGTGCCGACGGCTCGCTTGAGCTGGGAAGGATGTTCGAACACGGTGGGCATGGCGCTCCTCAGGCGTGCTGGCTGCTCACGGACAGCACCTCGCCGGTCAGGTACGAGGCCTGGTCACTGGCCAGGAACACGATCACGTTCGCTACCTCCCAGGGCTCCGCGGCGCGCCCGAAGGCCTCCCGCGCGGTGAGCTCCCGGAGCAGGCCGGGTGGCGTCACCTTGGCCAGGTGCTCGTGCGCGGCCAGGCTGGGCGCCACGGCGTTCACGCGCACGCCGGCCTGCGCCGCCTCCACGGCCACGCAGCGCGTGAAGGCCATGACGCCGGCCTTGGCCGCTGCGTAGTGCGCCTGCCCGTCCTGGGCGCGCCAGCCCAGCACCGAGGCATTGTTCACGATGGCGCCCTGCCCGCGCTCCATCATGTGCGGAAGCGCCGCGCGGGTCATGCGGAAGGTCCCGGTGAGCGTGACGTCCAGGACGCGAGCCCACTGCTCGTCGGTCATCTCGGCGACCTTGGCGTAGCCGCCGAGGCCCGCGTTGTTCACCAGCACGTCCAGCTGGCCGAAGGCGTCCAGCGCGCCGCGCATCAGCGCGTCCACCTGTTCCTGACGCGTCACGTCGCAGAGCTGGACGGGCGGTCTCGCGCCGGTCTGCTTCTCCAGGGCGAGCGCGGCCTCGTGCAGGCGACGCTCGTGGAGGTCGCTCAGCATGACCCGGGCGCCCTCCTCGGCGCAGCGCCGCGCCGTGGCGAAGCCGATCCCGGTGCCGGCCGCCGCGGTCACCAGCACGGTCCGGCCCTCCAGGAGACCGCGACCGCGGGGATACGGCGGGGGCGTGCGGCTCACGTCAGGCCTGGCCCCGCGGCTCGCGCGGCAGCCCCAGAGCCCGCTGCGCGATCAGGTTGCGCTGGATCTCGTTCGAGCCGGCGTAGAGGGTGTCGGCGCGGGAGAACAGGAACAGACGCTGGAGCTCGCCGAGCTGATAGGGGGCACCCTCCAGGACCTCCGCCTCCGATCCCAGCACGTCCATGGCGAGCTTGCCCAGGTCCCGGTGCCAGGTGGCCCAGTGGAGCTTCGTCACCATGGCGGCGCGCGGAAGCTCGCTCTGATTCGGATCGCTGAAGACGCGCAGCGCCGTGGCGCGCATGGTCTCGAGCCCCATCCAGGCGTCGGCGATGCGCTGGCGGATCAGGGGATCGCGGGCCCTACCGTTCCGCCGGGCCACCTCGATCACGCGGTCCAGCTCGTTGCGGAACTGGAGCTGCTGGCCCAGGGTCGAGACGCCCCGCTCGAAGGCCAACGTACCCATGGCCACCTTCCAGCCGTCGCCCGGCGCGCCCACGACGTTCTCAACCGCCGTCCGCGCGCCGTCGAAGAAGACCTCGCTGAACTCGGAGTCGCCGGTGATCTGGAGGATGGGGCGGGTCTCGATCCCCGGCTGACGCATGGGAACCAGGAGGTAGGAGAGCCCGCGGTGCTTGGCGGCGTCGGGGTCGGTGCGGCAGAGCACGAAGCACCAGTCCGCCCACTGCGCCCAGGAGGTCCAGACCTTCTGGCCGTGCAGGATCCACGCGCCCTCCTCCAGGCGCGCCCGGGTCTGGACGTTCGCCAGGTCCGAGCCGGCATTGGGCTCGGAGTAGCCCTGGCACCAGATCGCCTCCCCGCGTTGGATGGGCGGCAGGAAGCGCTGCTTCTGCTCCTCGCTGCCGAAGGCGAGCAGCGTGGGCGCAAGCAGCGTCTCGCCGATGTGGCCGAGGCGACCCGGGCCTCCCGCGCGCGCGTACTCCTCGTG
>JBFGJV010000303.1:0-2852 GCA_041577015.1 Myxococcota bacterium | reverse complement strand
CCCGGACGCCTACGACCTGGAGCGCAACACGACCCCCATGCTCTCCTTCGGCCAGGGCACGCACTTCTGCCTGGGGGCGTCCCTGGCGCGGCTCGAGGCGCGGGTCGTGCTGGAGGAGTTCTGGCGGCGCTTCCCCGGCTATGGGGTGGATCCGGACGGGATCGTACGCGTGCACTCGGTGAACGTGCGAGGCTTCGCGAAGCTGCCCTTGGAGCTCCGCGATGGCTGAGCCGGCGCGCACGGTCGTGGTGACCGGCGCCTCCTCCGGAATCGGGGCCGCCACCGCGGTCGAATGCGGCCGCCTCGGCTGGCGGGTGGCTCTCGGCGCGCGCCGGCGCGAGCGCCTGGAGGACGTGGCCAAGCAGGTGGAGCGCGCCGGCGGCCGTGCCCTCCCCCATGCCCTGGACGTGACCGACGCCGACGCGGTGGAGGCCTTCGTCACCGCCGTCGGGGCGGAGCTCGGCCCGATCGACGTCCTGGTGAACAACGCCGGCCAGAACGAGGTGGCGCTGATCCAGGAGGCGACTCCCGAGGCCTTGCGCCGCGACCTGGAGGTGAACCTGCTCGGCGCCATGTGGATGACGCGCCGCGTGCTGCCGTCGATGCTCGAGCGCCGCTCGGGCGACGTGGTCTTCGTGGGCTCCGACAGCGCGGCGCGGCCGCGCCCCTACCAGGCCGCCTACGCAGCGGCCAAGGCGGGGCTCGAGGCCTTCGCGCGCGTGCTCGAGATGGAGACCGAGGGCACCGGCGTGCGCTCGATCCTGGTGCGCGTGGGCCCGACCGGCACCGAGTTCGGCAGTCGCATGCCCGAGGATCGGCTGCCCGGAATCCTGGCTTCGTGGAAGTACTGGGGGGTCTTCCGCAAGCTGCACTGGATGCCGCCGGAGAGCGTGGCGCGCGCCATCGTGCGCACGGTCCGCATTCCCGTGGACGAGGCCTATCCGACCGTCGTCGAGGTGCAGCCCGGCGGCCGCAAGAAGGAGTTCCGCTCGTGACGCGATACGCGGGCATCGAGGGCAAGGTCGCGATCGTGACCGGAAGCGGCGGCGGGATCGGCGAGGCCTACGCAAAGGGGCTCGCCGCCCAGGGTGCGCGCGTGGTGGTGGCGGAGATCCAGAAGCCGGCCGGCGAGCGCGTGGCCGAAGAGATCCGGGCCGCGGGCGGCGACGCCCGCTTCGTGGAGGTGGACGTGGGCTCGCCCGAGTCCACCCGGGCCCTGGCGGAGCGGACGATCGAGGCCTTCGGCGGCATCGACTTCCTGGTGAACAACGCCGCCATCTTCGGCGGCATGAGGCTCGAGCCGCTGCTCAAGGTGGACTGGGACTACTACCGCCGCTTCCTGGACGTGAACCTGAACGGCGTGCTCCTGTGCACGCGCGCCTGCTACCGCTCCATGCGCGAGCGCGGCGGTGGGGCCATCGTGAACCAGTCCTCCACGGCGGCCTGGATGGCCGTGGGCTTCTACGGACTCGCCAAGCTTGGCGTGAACGGCATGACCCAGGCGCTGGCGCGCGAGCTCGGCCCGCAGAAGATCCGGGTGAACGCGATCGCGCCGGGACCGATCGATACCGATGCGCTGCGCAAGACCGCGGGCGACTACGCCCGGCAGATGGCGGGCCAGCTTCCGCTGGCCCGCCTCGGCGCCCCGGGCGATCTGGTCGGCGCCTGCCTGTTCCTGCTCTCGGACGAAGCCCGCTGGATCACCGGCCACGTGCTGAACGTGGACGGCGGCCAGCTCATGCGGCCCTAGGAGGACGGATGGCGCTGCCTCCCCTGGATCCGGAGACCCGCAACCTGATCGACGGACGCCTCCTGGAGGCCAGCCAGGGCGGCCGCTTCGAGAACGTGAACCCGGCCACGGAGGAGGTGCTCGGCAACTGCGCGGACGGCACGAAGGACGACGTCCTCGCGGCCGTCGCCGCCGCACGGCGGGCCTTCGACGAGACGGACTGGGCCCACGAGCCCGCCGTCCGGGCGCGCTGCCTGCGCCAGCTCCACGAGGGTCTCCAGTCCGAGAAGGAGCAGCTCCGCTCGATCGTCGTGCACGAGGCGGGCGCGCCGGTCTCGACCACGCCCTTCCTGCACGTGGACGGCCCTCTCGACTGGATCGACTACTGGGCGGAGAAGGCCGCATCCTACCCCTACGAGCGGCGCATGGAGACGCTCCGCTACCTGGGCGGCCCGCAGGGGCGCATCCTGCGCCGCGAGCCCGCGGGCGTGGTGGGAGCGATCACGCCCTGGAACGTCCCGATCTATCTGAACCTCGCCAAGCTCGGGCCGGCGCTCGCGGCGGGCTGCACCGTGGTGCTGAAGCCCGCTCCGGACACGCCCTGGAGCGCCACGCAGCTGGGCCGCGTCGTCGCGGAGCGGACCGAGATCCCGTCGGGCGTGGTGAACGTGGTAGCCTCGTCCGACCATGCGGTGGGCGAGATCCTGGCCACCGATCCGCGCGTGGACCTGCTGACCTTCACCGGCTCCACGGCCACCGGCCGGCGCGTGATGGAGTGCGCGGCCGCGACGGTGAAGAGGGTCTTCCTCGAGCTCGGCGGCAAGAGCGCGAACGTGGTGCTGGACGACGCGGATTTCGCGGCCGTCCTCCCGATGACCGCCATGACCTGCATCCACGCCGGCCAGGGCTGCGCCATCACCACCCGGCTCCTGCTGCCGCGCTCGCGCTACGCGGAGGGCCTGGCGCGGGTGAAGGCCGCCTTCGAGAGCTGGAGCTACGGCGACCCCACCGATCCCCGGAACCTGCAGGGTCCGCAGGTGAGCCGCCGCCAGCAGGAGCGCGTGCTGGCCTACATCGAGAAGGGACGGCAGGAAGGTGCGCGCCTCGTCCTGGGCGGCGGCGT
>JBFGJV010000302.1:0-2856 GCA_041577015.1 Myxococcota bacterium | reverse complement strand
GCGGACGAGGCCATCGCGGAGGGCCGTCGCGCCGTCGCACAGGCCCTCGCCGCTGCCTCGCGCGCCGCGCCCGGCTGACCCCGGTCCATGGGTCCTCCGCGGCTGGGCAACCACGAGATCGCAGCGGTCCTCGAGCGGATGGCCGACCTGCTCGCGGCCCAGGATGCCAACCCCTTCCGCGTGCGCGCCTACCGCAACGCCGCCAACACCGCCCGACCAGGCCTCGCCGGAGCGGTCCCCTGAAGGGCCGCCGGGTCGTGCCCGCCCGGCTCAGGGCTGCTGCATCGCGCGCAGGTAGTCGCTCAAGGCGCGGGTCCAGACCACGCCCCGGTACGCGCCGTAGGGCTCGCCCTCGAGCTCGCCCTCGAACACCGCGCCCCAGACCGGCATCTCGCGCGGTCCGTGCGCGGCCACCTCGTAGCGGCCGTCGATGATCGCCATGACGCGGGACTCGTCGAAGTGGCCTTCCGCCCGCCGGGCGATCGTCGTCAGGTCCGTCGGCGCGCGCTGCAGGGTGGGCGCCACCGGCCCGTCGCCCTTGCCCCCGAGACCGTGACAGGAGGCGCAGTGACGCCGGTAGAGGGTCTCGCCCGTGGCCGTGAGGTCCGTGGTGTCGCGGCACGCGAGCGCCAGCAGGGCGAGGAGCGCGAGCCCGGCCAACCGTAGGTGCGCACTGCCGCCTCTCTGCAAGCGGCCCCGCGAGAGCAGGGCTTCGAGCGCCCGACGCGGGCGCAGAGTCAGGCGAGCCATCGTGGCAGGAGAGTAGCTTCGCGTGGTCCCGGCGGGCGGCCGGCCGGGCGCGATGGTACGTTCATGGTTTCTTCGTCCCCGGAGGGTCCGCTTGGAGGAGCTCGGCTCCCGCTCCTGGTGGCTCGGCCTCGACTCCCACACGCCGCGGGAGCCGCTGGCGGAGAACGTGCGCGCCGACGTGGCCCTCGTGGGTGGAGGCTTCACCTCGCTGTGGACGGCGTACCTCCTGCTGAAGGAGCGGCCGGACCTCGACGTGGTGCTGCTCGAGGCGAACGCCATCGGCTACGGCGCCTCGGGCCGAAACGGTGGCTTCGCCATGACGCTGGTGCACCGCACGCTGGCGCATCTGGCCGCCTACGTCGGTGACGCCGCGGCGCGCGAGATCTATCTCGCCGCGAGGCAGGCCGTCGAGCACATCGGCAAGACGGTGACGGGCGAGGGGATCGCCTGCGACCTCCAGCCGAACGGGTTGCTCACGCTCTCGGACGCGCCGTCCCAGGACCGCATCATCTACGACGAGCTGGACACCGCGGCACGCCTGGGCCTCGAACGCGAGCTCACCTTCCTGGACCGGGCCGCCGCTCAGGAGCGCCTCCACTCCGAGCGCATCCGCTGTGGCTTCTTCGAGCCGACCTGCTCGTTGCTCAATCCCGCGCGGCTGGCGCGGGGCCTCGCGAGCGTGGTGGAGCGCCTGGGCGCGCGGATCTACGAGGGGACGGCCGTGACCTCCTGGAGCGAGGGAAGCGACGCGGTGCGGCTGCGCACGCCCGGCGGCACCGTCGCTGCCGACCGCGCCCTCTTGGCGGGCAACGCCTATGCCACGGCGTGGAGCAGCACCCGCGAGACGCTGCTGCCCTTCTACTCCTACATCTGTCTCACGCGACCCCTCACGGACGCGGAGTGGGAGCGCGTGGGCTGGGCTCGACGCGAGGGCGCCGAGGACCGCCGGGTGAGCCTCCACTACTTCCGTCCCACGCCCGACGGTCGGATCCTCTGGGGCGGCCGCGATCCCGTCTTCCGTCCCGACGGCCCTCGCGCCACCTACGACCGCGACGAGCGCGTCTTCCGGCGCCTGCGCGAGAGCTTCGAGTGGTTCTTCCCGCAGCTCGCCGAGGTGCCCTTCGAGGAGCGCTGGGGCGGTCCCATCGCCGTCACGGGGAACTTCCTGCCCCTGGTGGGCTGGCTCGACGCGCGCCGCCGGCGCGTGGCCTACGCCTACGGCTACAACGGGCACGGCGTGGCGATCAGCAACGTCGCGGCCCACGCGGTGGCCGACATGATCTCCGACCGGACGAGTCCGTGGACCGAGCTCGCCTTCGTGGGTCGGAAGCCGCAGGGCCTGGGCCCGCGCTTCCTGCGCGATCGCCTGGTGCGACGCACCGTGGAGGCGCAGATCCGAGCCGACGACGAGGGGCGCGAGATCCGCGATCCGCTGCCCCTGCGCCTGCTCAACCGCCTGACCGGGGCCGATCTCAAGACGGGCTAGGCGCTCCCCGCACCCAGGCGAGGACCCGTTCGGGCAGCCGCTCGCGGTTTCGCACCGTGACCTCCCACAGCTCGCTGTCTCCGCGGCGCTTGACCTGGTCGATGAAGCCGCCGCCCCGGCGGGCGATGGTCGCGAGCACGCGCCGCTCCGAGTCGAGCAGGACGCGCATGGCCGCCACGAACGCTTCCGAGAGACACTCCATCTTCCCGATCTCGTCCACCACGTAGAGATCGACGGCGGGATCGGGGACGAGGCTCGTGGCGGCGATGGCCTCGATGGCCTTCACGTCGACCCCGTAGCGCCCGACGCGCACCGGGCCCGGGAAGTCCACGTGCGCCAGGGTCCGGCCACGGCCCTCGAAGTCCACGATCCGAAATCCCAGGCGCCGGCCTCCCGCGCGGATCTCCTCGGTGGTGAAGCCAGCCAGAGCAGGTCGCCCAGGTCGGCCGTCACGCGGCGGACCACCGTGGTCTTGCCCACGCCGGGAACACCCGTCAGGAGCAGGATCCGGCTCACCAGGCTCTCCTCTCCGCAGGTGCATCGCCGCCCTCCGGGCCACCGGGGTATCCTCATAGCGTGCCGTCGCCCGGGCGTCCTCCGACGTCGCCGAAGCCGCGCTT
>JBFGJV010000301.1:0-2885 GCA_041577015.1 Myxococcota bacterium | reverse complement strand
GGTCACCTTCTGCTCGCCCGCCACCGCCTGGAGCAGGCTCAGGACGTGAGGCAGGCAGTCGCCGAGCATCTTGCGTCCGCTGGCGAGCGGCTGGAGACGCATGGCAAAGCTCCCGGGCGACTCGAGCAGCGCCTCCGGGTGGAGCTCGCCGTAGGCTCCCAGGGTGTAGGGCCAGACGCAGTTCTCGAACAGCACGAGCCCCCGCGCCTCGAAGCCGTCGATCAGCGCGTCCGCGTCGAGCGACCCGTTCCACACGAGCGGCTTCTCGCAGAGCACGTGGAGGCCCGCCTCGAGCGCGGCCTCGAGACCCTCGCGGTGCGCCTCCGAGGGCGTGAGGATCGCCAGGGCGTCGAGCTCTTCCTGACGCAGCAACGCGTCGAGCTCCAGGTAGCCGCGCGCTCCGGGCATCGCGTCGCCCGCTTCGCGCAGCGTCGACCGGGAGGTCGTGGTGAAGGCCACCACCTGCGCGCCGTGCTGGCGCAGCCACCGGGCCACGAAGGGCCCGAGCCCCTGCCGCCGCCGGCGCGCGCCCAGGATGCCGATGCGCGGCTTCAAGCCAGGCCCAGCCGCCGGTGTCGCGCGCGCCACGCAGGTGGGAGCTCGTCGGCGAAGGCGCCGAGCTGGGGCAGATAGCCCAGCCGATCGGTCAGCCGGAGCAGCCCCACCTCGGTCTTCATGTCCGGGATACGGCCGTCGCGGCAGGCCTCGATCGCCTCGCCGAGCTCCATCACCACCAGCTCCGCGCACTCCTCCATGACGCTGCCGTCGCCCCGGGGCGCGTGCGCGCCGGCCAGTGGCGCTTCACCAGCGCAGAAGTAGAGCTTCTCGTCGCTGGTGCCGGGGCTGGCGAAGGTCTCGCCCCCCAGCAGCCGGAAGCCCTCCACGTGCAGACCCGCCTCCTCGCGCGCCTCCTCCACGGCTCGCGCGCACAGGCCCGCAGGCCCGGGTGCGTCACCCGGCTCCACGATCCCCGCCACCAGCTCGACGAGCGCCCGGTACTCACGCGGGTCGGCGTGCACGAACGTCTTGCGCCTGCGCAGGTAGACCGGCGCGCGCGGCCCCTCGCGGAGCAGAACCTTCACCCGACGCTCCCCGTCCAGCTCCCACAGCACGGCGACGACCGCATCGCTCCCGGGCCGCGAAACCACGTCGCACGGATAGACCTCCGAGGTGGTGCCGTCGGTGTAGCGGTTGCGCAGCCGCAGCCGCGCCACCCGCAGGAAGCCCTGGTCGCAGCGGCTCTCGGCCGTGCGGTCCTCGACGATCTCGATCGACTCGAGCTTCATGGCAGGACCTCGCGATAGAGCCGCTCGTAGGCGTCGGTCAGCTGCTCGGGGAGGTGGCCCTCGGCCACGCGCGCCGGGCCCGCCGCGCCCAGCCGCGCGCGCAGCTCGGGGTCGCCCAGCAGGCGCTCGAGCGCGGCCGCCAGCGCCGCCGGGTCTTCGGGCGGCACCAGGAGACCGCACTCCCCGTCCCGCACCACCTCGCCGAGCCCGCCGACCCGGGTCGCCACCACGGGCTTCGCCGCCGCCATGGCCTCGAGCGCCGCCACCCCGAGGCCCTCGAGACGGGAGGGCAGCACGAAGACGTCGCAAGCCGCCAGCAGGTCGGGCACGTCGTCGCGCGCTCCCAGGAAGCGCACCCGCTCGGCGACGCCCAGCTCCTTCGCGCGCGTCTCGAGCGCCCCCCGCTGCGGCCCGTCCCCCGCGATCCAGAGCTCCGCCTCGCCCACGCGCGCGAAGGCCTCGAGGAGCACGTCGATCCCCTTGCGCCGCACCAGCGCCGCCGCGCTCAGCACCACCGGTCCCTGCTTGGCGATCGCTCGCTGGGGATGCAACGCATCCGGATCCACCGCGCTCGGGATCAGGCGGATCTTCTCGGGCGGGACGCCCCCCTCGACGAGCCTGCGCTCCACCGCCGGTGCGATGGCCGCGACGCGCGACAGCAGCGTCCGGTACAGGATTCGGGTCCGGAGCCCCGGCTTGACGCGCCGATCCATCCGGCGCGTGGAGATGGCCGGGATGCCCAGCCACCACGCCGCCAGCCCGCCCAGCCAGTTCGCCCGCCCCGTGTGCAGGTGCACGAGGTCCGGCCGGAGCTCGCGCAGCACCCGCCGCACCGCCCGCACGCGGCGCGGGACCGCGCGGGTCTCGAGCCCCCGGCGCCGGGCCTGGGCCTCGGCGGCGCTCCCGCCCGGGCAGAGCAGCACGTTGCGGTGCCCACGCTTGCGCAGGCCCTCCATCAGCAGGAAGACCTGCACCTCGCCGCCCGAGAAGCCGGCCTCGAAGGTTACGTGGGCGACCGTCACCGCGGTACCTTAGCAGTAGGAGGATCGCTCAATGGATCCGGTCGCCCACGTCCTGGTGATCGCCGCTTGCCTGGTGCTCTCGGCCTTCTTCTCCGGCAGCGAGACCGCGCTGATGCGGCTGCGCGCCCACGAGTTCGAGCGCGACGTGCGCTCCGGGCGCAGCCCCGCCGCGGTTGCGGTGCGAAGCCTGCTCGACTCCACCTCGCGGCTGCTGGTGACGATCCTGCTGGGCAACAACGTGGTCAACATCCTGGGCGCGGCGCTGGCCTCCGCCATGGCCGTCTACTACCTGGGCGAGAAGGCGGGCATCGCGGTAGCCACGATCTCGATGACGCTCTTGGTGCTGATCTTCTCCGAGATCCTGCCCAAGGCGGTGGCGGCGCGCTCGCCGCGGCGCTTCTCGTTCGCGGTGGCCCTGCCCCTCTACCTGGTGCACCAGATCTTCCGCCCGGCGCACCTCTTCTTCGACCGCTTCATCGAGCCGCTCGTGCGACGGATCGGCGGCGGCGCGGACGAAGGCCCCACCTCCGCCGAGGAGCTGCTCCGCTTGGCGCGCTCCCTGCGCGGACGCGCCCCG
>JBFGJV010000300.1:0-2948 GCA_041577015.1 Myxococcota bacterium | reverse complement strand
GCACCCCGGTCCCCCAGAAGGCAACAAAGGCAACGAACGTCCCCTAAAGCGCCTGCTCCAGGTCGGCCAGGAGGTCGTCGGTGTCTTCGATGCCGCAGGCCAGGCGCACCAGCGAGTCGCTGATGCCGAGCGCGTGGCGCTCCTCGCGGGTCAGGTCCCAGTAGGACATCAACGCCGGCATTTCGATCAGCGACTCGACGCCGCCGAGGCTGGGCGCCAGGTAGGGGATGCGACAGCGGTCCACGAAGCGCGCCGTCTCGTCGAAGTCCGCCTCGAGCTCGAAGGTCACCACCCCGCCGAAGCCGCGCATCATGCGTTGCGCGGTGGCGTGATCGGGATGGCTCTCGAGACCCGGGTAGAAGACGCGCCGCACACGCGGGTGGGCCTCGAGCCAGCGCGCCACGCGCATGCCGTTCTCGTTGTGGCGGTTCATGCGGAGCGGGAGCGTCTTGAGTCCGCGCAGCAGGAGCCAGGCCGCGTGAGGATCCAACACGCCGCCGAGCACCCCCACCGCCTCGCGCAGGCTCTCGATCAGCTCTCCCGACCCGACCGCCGCCCCCGCCAGCAGATCGTTGTGTCCGGCCAGATACTTGGTCGCGCTGTGGATGACCAGGTCCGCACCGTCCGCGAGCGCGCGCTGGTTCACCGGCGTCGCGAACGTGGAGTCCACCACCACCTTGACCCCTCGCTCGTGCGCCGCGCGCGCCACCTCCGGCACGTCGATCACGCGCAGGTAGGGATTCGTCGGACTCTCGGTGAAGAAGAGCTTGGTGCGGCCGTTGATCGCCGCCGCGAGCTTCTTGGGATCCGCCGGCTCGATCACCGTGGTCTCCACGTCGAGCTTGACCAGGTACTGGCGGATGAACTGGCGCGTGCGCCGGTAGCAGTCGCTCGTCACGATCAGGTGCGAGCCGCGCGGGAGCAGCGCCAGGAAGAGCGTCGTAGCGGCGCACATCCCCGAGGCGAACAGCACCGCCGCCTCCGCTCCCTCCAGCTCGGCGAGCTTGCCTTCGACGGCGCGCCAGGTGGGGTTGCCGTAGCGCCCGTACTCGTCGCGGCGCAGCCGCTTCTCCTGGTAGGCGCGCAGCTCCTCGGAGTCCCGGAACCAGAACGTGGAGGTCTGGTAGATCGGGGTGGGGACGGCGTCGCTCTCGCGCCGATCCCGCTCGCCGGCGTGGACCGCGCGCGTGGAGTCTCCCGCCGGCTGATCGCGGCGCTCTTTCATCGTCGTCTCACGAGGGCGGCGCTTAGCAAGACGGGAGGACCCGTCGGGCTTGGTGTTTCGGGGGTCCGAGGGGCCCTGCAAGCGCCTGAAATCGACCCGAACCTTCGGACCCGAGAGCGCTGCCAGAGTAGACGCGCCCCCGGGGAGCGTCAACAACGCTGGCCCGGCGCACGAGGGCGGCATAGGATCCGGCCCCGAAGCGGAGGATGCCCCCATGAGCGACGAGCTGGCCCGCCTGGACGCCACCGCCCAGGCGGACCTCGTGCGGCGCGGAGACGTGAAGCCCGCCGAGCTGGTCGAGGCCGCGATCGAGCGCATCGAGCGGGTCGATCCGAAGCTGAACGCCGTGGTGACGCCACTCTTCGAGAAGGCGCGCGCCGAGGCCGAATCGACCGTCGCCGGCACCTTCCAGGGGGTGCCGCTGCTGCTGAAGGATCTCGACTCGCACTCGGCGGGCGACCCCTTCCACGCCGGCTGGACGCTGCTGAAGGAGCTCGGCTGGAAGGAGGAGTTCGACACCAACCTGGTGGTGCGCTTCCGACAGGCCGGCTTCGTGCTGGTGGGCAAGAGCGCGACGCCAGAGTTCGGCACGCAGGTCACGACCGAGTCGCGGGCCCACGGACGCACGCGCAATCCCTGGGACACGGCGCGCTCCGCCGGAGGCTCGAGCGGCGGCGCTGCCGCGGCGGTGGCGGCGGGTCTCGTGCCTGTGGCGCATGCGAGCGATGGGGGCGGGTCGATCCGCATCCCGGCCAGCGAGTGCGGCCTGGTGGGCCTGAAGCCCAGCCGGGGCCGGGTCTCGGTGGGCCCGGAGACCGGAGAGAAGTGGGCGGGGATGGTGGCGGAGCTCGTCGTGAGCCGCTCGGTGCGCGACACGGCTGGCGTCCTCGAGGCGGTGTCGGGACCGATGCCGGGTGATCCCTATGCGGCGCCGGCGCCTGAGCGGCCCTTCACCGAGGAGGTGGGTGCGGACCCGGGCCGCCTGCGGGTGGGCGTCCTCACCCACGATCCACGCGGTGAGGTGGAGGTGCATTCGGATGCCGTCGCGGCCGCCGAGACCGTCGCCCGCCTGCTCGACGACCTGGGCCACCGGGTGGAGGAATCGCACCCGCCGAGCTTCGCCGAGCCCCAGCTGACCGAGGCGGCCACGCTCGTGATCGCGAGCTGGACCGCGCGCAACCTCGACTACTGGGGCGAGCGCGTGGGGCGTCCCATCGCGCAGGACGACGTGGAGCCGCACAATTGGGCGCTGGCCGAGATCGGGCGGGCCACGTCGGCGTCGCGCTACATCGGCGCCGTCGAGGCGCTCCAGGCCTACACGCGTCGGCTCGCCGCCTGGTGGGAGGGTGGCTTCGACCTGCTGCTGACGCCGACGCTCCCGGAGCCGCCGCCGCGCCTGGGTGAGTTCGATCCCACCGACGAGGAGCCCCTGCGCGCGCTCGCGCGGTCGACCAGCCTCGTGCTCTTCACGATCCCCTTCAACGTGACCGGGCAGCCGGCGCTCACCCTGCCCCTGCACCGCAACGATCTCGGCCTGCCGATCGGCGTGCAGCTCGTCGGCGCCTACGGGCGCGAGGACCAGCTGCTCCGCGTGGCCGCGCAGCTGGAAGCCGCGCGCCCCTGGCTCGACGTCCTCCCACCGGTGCACGCGTAGGCGGGCGGGGACGTTCCTTGCCTTGGTTGCCGTCCGGGGGACCCGTGGATCGCCCACTTGGTCCCCCGG
>JBFGJV010000299.1:0-2950 GCA_041577015.1 Myxococcota bacterium | reverse complement strand
GCGCCCGACGAGGTGTTCACGATCGCGCCGCCCCCCTGCGCGATCATCACCCGGATCTCGTGGCGCAGGCAGTGAAAGACACCGGTCAGGTTGACGGCCAGCGTGCGCTCCCACTCGTCCAGGGGGATCTGATGCAGCAGTCCGCCTTGGGTCGCGACACCCGCATTGTTGAGGGCGCAGTCGAGTCGGCCGAAGCGCTCCACGGTCGTGCGCACCAGCGTCCCCACCTCGGCGTCGCTCGACACGTCACACGCCAGGAAGACCGACTCGCCCCCCTCCTTGCGGATGGCCTCGGCGGTGGCCTCGCCGCCCTCCCGGTCCACGTCCGAGACCACCACCCGCGCCCCTTCGCGCGCAAAGGCCAGCGCCGCGGCCCGCCCGATCCCCGACGCCGAGCCGGTCACCAGCGCGGCCTTCCCGTCCACGAGTCCCGCCACGCGTCCTCCCCGAGACCTTGCCGGGCCTGCGCGCCCTACCATACGCTGGCCGCCCCATGCCCCGCACCTCCTATCCGCACGCCATGGCCTGGCACGCCGATCGGGACCCGGACGGCCTCGCCATCGTGCACGAGGGCGCGGTCCGCACCCGCGCCGAGCTCGAGCGACGCACGAGCCGGCTGGCACGCGCCTACCAGAAGCTCGGTGTGGGCGAGGGCGACCTCGTCACCATCGCGCTCCCGAACGGGATCGCGTTCCTGGAGGCGTGCCTGGCGACCTGGAAGCTCGGCGCCACGCCCCAGCCGGTCTCCTCGCGCCTTCCCGAGCGGGAGCGGCGCGCCATCATCGAGCTGGCCGATCCCGCACTGGTGATCGGCGCACCCGAGGGCGAGCCCGGCGCGCGCCCCGCGCTCGAAGCCGGCTTCGAGCCCGACGCCAGCCTCTCCGACGCGCCGCTTCCGGACGTCACCGCCCGCCACGTGCGTGCCATGACTTCGGGCGGAAGCACGGGCCGGCCGAAGCTCATCCTCGACCTCACCCCGGCCGCGTGCGACCCCGAGACGCCGGAGAACGGCATGCAGGCGGGCGGCACGACGCTGGTGGCCGGCCCGCTCTACCACGCGGGCCCCTTCATCACGGCCTGGCAGCAGCTCCTCTGCGGGGGCAGCGTCGTCGTAATGACGCGCTTCGACGCCGCGGAGACGCTCGCGCTGATCGAGCGACACCGCGTGGACTGGGTGCTCTTCGTTCCCACCATGATGCAGCGCATCTGGCGCCTGCCCGAGGCGGAGCGCAAACGCCACGACCTCTCCTCGCTCCGCCGCGTGATGTGCACCGGCGCACCGAGCCCCGCGTGGCTGAAGCGCGCCTGGATCGAATGGATCGGCCCCCAAAAAGTCTGGGAGGCCTACGGGGGCACCGAGCGCATCGCCGGGACGCTCATCTCCGGCACCGAGTGGCTCGAGCATCCGGGCTCGGTGGGCCGTCCCACCGCCGGGCGCAAGATCCAGGTGCTGCGCCCGGATGGGAGCACGTGCGAGCCGGGTGAGGTGGGCGAGATCTTCATGATGCCGCCGGGCGGGCAGGGCTCCACCTATCGCTACGTGGGCGCCGAGTCCATCACCACGCCCGACGGCTGGGAGACGCTCGGCGATCTCGGCTACTTCGACGCGGACGGCTGGCTCTACCTGGTGGACCGCAAGTCGGACATGATCGTGACGGGCGGCGCCAACGTCTACCCGGCCGAGGTGGAGGCGGCCCTGGACGCCCACCCGGCCGTGCGTTCGAGCGCGGTGATCGGCCTCCCGGACGAGGATCTGGGCCAGCGCGTGCACGCCCTGGTGGACGCCCCCGACGGCGTGACGGAGACGGAGCTGCGTGCCCACCTGGAGCAGCACCTGGTGGGCTACAAGATTCCGCGCTCCTTCGAGCTCGTGGAGGAGCCCCTGCGCGACGACGCGGGCAAGCTGCGGCGCTCGGCGCTTCGCGACGCGCGCCTGGGGAGGACGTGAGTGCCGGACGCCGAAGGGCCGCCGCCCCCGCCCCAGCACGATCTCGAAGCGATGCGAACCGCGCTCGAGGCATGGCATGCCGGACGCATGCCGGAGGCCTCGGACGTGCACGTCTCCGAGCTGGAGCGCCCGGCTTCGACCGGCTACTCCAACGACACGCTGCTCTTCGACCTCTCCTGGCAGACGACGGGCGTCAACAGTCGCGAGGGCCGCGTCGTGCGGCTCGAGCCGCGCGGGGTCACCGTCTTTCCCCACTACGACCTGGGCCTGCAGGCGCGCATCCTCGAGAAGCTCGCGCCCACCGACGTCCCCGTGCCGCGCGTCTTCGGCTTCGAGCCGGACGCGGCGGTGCTGGGCGCTCCCTTCTACGTGATGGAGCGCGTGGAGGGCCGTATCCCCACCGACAACCCCCCCTACCACATGGGCGGCTGGGTGACGGAGATCGAGCCGGACGAGCGGGAGGCGCTCTGGTGGAGCGGGCTCGACGTGCTGGTGGAGATCCACCGCCTCGACTGGCGCGAGCTCGATCTCTTCGAACCGCCCCGCCAGGGTGAGACGCCGCTTGCGCGCGAGCTGGCCGCCTACGAGCGGTTCCTGACCTGGGCCGCGCGCGGAAGACCGCAGCCCACCGCCGAGGCCGGCCTCGCCTGGCTCCGCAAGCACGTTCCCGAGGACGACGAGCCCGTGGTCTTCTCCTGGGGCGACGCGCGACCCGGCAACATGATCTTCCGCAAAGGCCGCTGCGTGGCCGTCCTCGACTGGGAGATGGCGGACCTCCGCAGCCCCGAGTCCGACCTGGCCTGGTGGCTGTTCCTGGACCGTCACCACAGCGAGGGCGTGGGGCGCGAGCGACTGCCGGGTTTTCCGACCCGGGAGGAGACCGTCGCCCGCTACGAGAAGGCGACCGACCACCGCGTCCGCCACCTGCACTACTACGAGGTCTTCGCGGCGTTCCGCTTCGCCGTGATCATGATCCGCGTGGCCCAGCAGCTCGTGGCGGCG
>JBFGJV010000298.1:0-3008 GCA_041577015.1 Myxococcota bacterium | reverse complement strand
GCCCACCGCGAGCCCCGCCAGGGCGGCCGCACCGAGGGCGGTCACCTCGAGCATCTCCGGCCGCGAGACCGGGGTGCCCAGCACGTCGGCCTGGAACTGCATCAGGAAGTCGTTGCGACAGGCGCCCCCGTCCACGCGCAGGGTCTCCGGTGCCAGCCCGGAATCGGTGGTGACGCACTCCACCACGTCGCGCGTCTGGTAGGCGATCGACTCCAGGGTGGCGCGGATCAGGTGCTCGCGACTGGTGCCGCGCGTGAGCCCCAAGATGGCGCCGCGTGCGCGCTCGTCCCAGTAGGGCGCGCCCAGGCCCACGAAGGCCGGCACCAGGTAGACACCACCGGTGTCCGGCACGGAGCGGGCAGCTGCGTCGGTCTCGGCGGCGTCGCCCACCAGGCCGAGCCCGTCGCGCAGCCACTGCACCGCCGCGCCGGCCACGAAGATGCTCCCCTCCAGGGCGTACTCCACGCGCCCCTCGATGCCCCAGGCGATCGTCGTGACGAGACCCGTCTTGGAGCGCGGCGCCTCCTCGCCGGTGTTCTCCAGCAGGAAGCAGCCGGTGCCGTAGGTGTTCTTGGCGCGCCCGCGCTCGAAGCAGCCCTGCCCGAAGAGGGCGGCCTGCTGGTCGCCGGCCATCCCGGCGATCGGGATCTCGGCGCCGAGCCACTCCGGGTCGGTGGTGCCGAGCACGCCGCTCGAGTCGCGCACCTCCGGCAGGATCGCCCGAGGGATGCGCAGCTCCCCCAGCAGCAGGTCGTCCCAGTCGCGCTCGTGGATGTTGTAGACCAGCGTCCGCGACGCGTTCGAGTACTCGGTGGCATGCACGCGGCCCCGGGTGAGCCGATGCACCAGCCAGGCGTCCACGGTCCCGAAGGCCAGCTCGCCGCGCTCGGCGCGGGCCTGCGCACCCTCCACCGCGTCCAGCACGAAGCGGATCTTGGTCCCCGAGAAGTAGGCGTCGATCACGAGCCCGGTTCGCGCGCGCACCTCGTCCTCGAGACCCCGGGCGCGCAGCGCGTCGCAGATCGGCGCAGTCTGCCGTGACTGCCACACGATGGCGCGATGGATCGGATCGCCGCTGGCCCGGTCCCAGACCAGCGCCGTCTCGCGCTGGTTCGTGATGCCGATGGCAGCCACGTCTCCGCCCTGGGCGCCGGCCTTGCGGAGCACGCCGCGCGCCGCACGCAGCTGACTGTCCCAGATCTCGTCGGGGTCGTGCTCCACCCAGCCGGGCTTCGGGTAGTGCTGGGTGAACTCGTGCTGGTCCACGGCGGCGATGGCGCCGGCCCGGTCGAAGAGGATGGCGCGGGAGGAGGTGGTGCCCTGATCCAGCGCCATGACGTAGCGGCTCACGCGGCCTCCTCCGGCGTCTCCTCGAAGAGCGCGTCCACGAACTCCTCGGCGTCGAACGCACGCAGGTCCTCGACGCCCTCGCCCACGCCCACGTAGCGCACGGGGATCCCGAACTCGTCCGCGAGCCCCACCAGGACGCCCCCCTTGGCGGAGCCGTCCAGCTTGGTGAGCACGATCCCGGTGACGCCGGCGACCTCGGTGAAGAGCCGCGCCTGCGAGATGGCGTTCTGGCCGGTGTTGGCGTCGAGCACCAGCAGCGTCTCGTGGGGCGCGCCGGGGCACTCGCGGCCGATCACCCGCACGATCTTCGAGAGCTCCTCCATCAGGGGCTTGCGGGTCTGGAGGCGCCCGGCGGTGTCCACGATCGCCACGTCCGCTCCGCGCGACGCCGCGGCCCGGACGGTGTCGAACGCCACCGCCGCTGGGTCGCCGCCCTCCTGCCCCTTCACCACTTCGCAGCCCACGCGCTCGCCCCAGATCTCGAGCTGCTCGATGGCCGCGGCGCGGAAGGTGTCGCCCGCGCCGAGAACCACGCGCCTGCCCTCGTCCCGGTAGCGTGCAGCGAGCTTCCCGATGGTCGTGGTCTTGCCGGAGCCGTTCACGCCGAGCACGAGGATCACGTGGGGCGGCCCCTCGAGCGCCGGCGCCGCAGCCTGCTCGGAAGGACGCAGCTTGTCGAGGATCGCCTGGCGCAGGACGCGTCGCACGGCGGCCACGTCGCCACCGCTCGCCTTCTCGCGCATGGCAGCGAGCAGGCTCTCTGCGGTCTTGACGCCGAGGTCCGCCGAGAAGAGCAGCGCTTCCATCTCGTCCAGGATCTCGGGATCGAGCCGTCGCGTCCCCACCAGCCGCTCCAGGCGCCCCACCAGTGCTTCGTGCGTGCGCGCCAGGCGCGCGGCGAGCCTCGGCCGGGCCGGCGCAGCCACCGGCTCGGGAAGCGGCGGCGCGACGGGCTCCGGGACGGCCGCGCGCTCCGCGGCCTCCGGCTCGGGCGGAGGGGCGACCTGGCGCGCGCGGGAGACGAACTCGCCCACGATCGTCAGCACGACGGGCAGCGCCAGCGCGAGCAACACGAGCGCCAGGGGATGGGTCGCGGCCCAGGCCGCGAAGGGCGACAGGAACTCGAGCATGGGGGAGTCGTTCACGGGGCGGCCTTCCTCGCCGGAGAGCCGCCGAGGCTAGCTCCCGGGCCCGGGGCCGCCAACGCGCGGGGTACGCTCGCCGTGCGTGTCGGTCGCTGCTACTGCGACGCTCGCGCCAGTGCGCCCGGCTGGAACAGCTCCTCCCCGAGCCCCGTGTCGATGCGCACCTCCTCGACGTCGATCACGGTGCGGTGCCCGGTGCGACGACTCTCCATCTCCAGGCGCTTCCAGACCCAGACCTCGCCCGAGCGCTGCCAGGCCAAGCGAAGCGACTTCTCCGGCCGGTCGCTCCGGCGATAGAAGTCGATGCGGGCCAGGGTCCACCGCTCGGGGCGCACCCATTGAATGCGCCTGGCGTAGACCGAGCTGCCGGGGTTCGGTGTGGACTCGATCACGTAGTGGGACACGCCCTCCAGCTCCTCCTCGCGCAGCAGCAGGTGATCGTCCTGCTCGGCGGCCCGCTCCGAGAGGTCTTCGAAGGCGAAGTCGGTGCCCATGAAGGCTGTGCCGCGAACG
>JBFGJV010000297.1:0-3020 GCA_041577015.1 Myxococcota bacterium | reverse complement strand
CCAGGAGCTGGCCAGCGCACTGGTCGCCCACGGCGACCTGTTCTGCTTCGACGCCGCCGGGGAGCGTCCGGCCTTCGAGGCGATGGCGCGCGCGATCCCGATGCTACGCGGCTACACCGACGCCTTCGGCCACGCCCAGGTACTCTCGGGCGGGGTCGACGCCATGGTGGACCTCCAGCTCAACGCCTGGGACGCCGCCGCGACGCAGGTGCTGGTGCCCGAGGCGGGCGGACGCTGCGTCACGCTCGACTACCCGACGGGCAAGCTGGGCCTCGTCTTCGGCGCGCCGGCGCTCGTGGAGCGGCTGGTGGAGCTGCTGGGACGCTACTCGTAGTCTTCTTCGACCGTCTCGCCCGGACCGGCAGCCACGTCGCCGGCCGCCTTGCGTGCCGCCGCGGCCGCCTCTTCGGCCGTCCGCGCCGCTTCCTCGGCCGCGCTGCGCGCGGACTCGGCGGTCTCCTTCATGCTCTCGTCGAGAGCCTTGCCCATCCGCTCGGCGGGGCCCGCTTCTTCGCCCTGGCCGCAGCCAGTGAGGCCGAGGCCGAAGGCGAGAGTGACCGCGAGTCCGGTTGCCGTTGCTCGTCTCCGCATGAGGGGTCTCCGTCTCCTGTTGGGAATGATTGGAACGCTATGATCCCGATCGCGCAGTAGATGGCCCTTGGCGAGGGGTTTGGCAAGAGGAAATCGCATGAGCACTTCCCCCGAGGAACTTCCGACCCTGGAGGATGCCCGCCCGCTGCTCGCCGCCGCCGAGAGCCTGGTGGAGAAGGCGCTCGGGCGGGCGCGGGAGATCACCGACGGGGGGCGGAGCATCGACGCCCACCAGGTGCTGGCCGAGCGGGTGGCCTATGCCGCCACGGAGGTGCGCGCCGCCCAGGAGCTCTACGAAGCGGCGGTGCCGGAGGCCGCCGCGTCGATCGCCGAGCTGGCCGAGCGGGTGCGCAACCGCCTGGCGCCGGCGGTGGACGACCTGGGGCTGGGCGAGGCGGCCCTGGAGGCGACCTTCTCGCCCGACGTGCGCGCGGGCCTGCGCCGGGTGGGAAGCGAGGCCGTGCTGCGCGCCATCGGGCGCACGGTGGCCGAGCGGAAGGGACGCAACGAGTGGCCGCTCGACGAGACGCACGAGCAGGTGCGCCAGGGCGTGCGCGAGTTCTCCGACGCGGAGGTGGCCCCCCACGCCGAGCGCATCCACCGCCACGACGAGCTGGTGCCCGAGGCGTTCATCTCGAAGATGTCGGAGCTGGGCTACTTCGGCCTGGCGATCCCGGAGGAGTACGGCGGCATCGAGATGGGCAACCTCGCCATGATCCTCACCACCGAGGAGCTCTCGCGCGCGAGCCTGGCCGCGGCGGGCTCGCTGATCACGCGCCCGGAGATCCTGACCAAGGCCCTGCTCCAGGGAGGGACCGAGGAGCAGAAGCAGCACTGGCTGCCGAAGCTCGCCTCGGGCGAGATCATGGTGGGCGTCTCGGTGACCGAGCCGGACATCGGCAGCGACGTGGCGCACGTGAAGTGCCGCGCGGAGCGCGCCACGGTGGACGGCGAGGAGGGCTGGCTCATCAACGGCCCGAAGTCCTGGTGCACCTTCGCCGGGCGCGCGGACGTGCTGGCGCTGCTGGCTCGCACGGATCCCGACCTGGCGAAGGCCGCCAAGGGCCTCTCGCTCTTCATCGTGCCCAAGGACCGCTTCGACGGACACTCCTTCGAGATGAAGCAGAAGAGCGGGGGACGCATGGTCGGAAAGGCGGACGCCACGCCCGGCTATCGCGGCATGCACTCCTTCACGCTGAACCTGGAGAACTACTTCGTGCCCGCCGACAACCTGGTAGGCGGCGACGCGGGGCTCGGGCGGGGCTTCTACCTCCAGATGGCCGGCTTCGCCGCGGGACGCCTCCAGACCGGCGGACGCGCCTGCGGCCTCGCCCAGGCCGCCCTGGAGAAGACCGCCGAGTACGTGGTGGACCGCGTGCAGTTCGAGCAGCCCATCTCCGAGTTCCAGCTGACGCAGTACGTGCTCGGCCGCATGGCGACGCGGCTCGCCGGTGCGCGCGCCATCACCTACGCCGCGGCCCGGGCCATGGACGAGGACGAGCGGCGGGCGGCGCCGCTCGCCGCCCAGGCCAAGCTGCTGGCCTGCGACGTGGCGGTGGAGGTGACCCAGGACGGGCAGATCCTGCACGGCGGCTGGGGCTATGCCGAGGAGTACCCGATCAGCCGCTACGTGGTGGACGCGCTGGTGCTGCCGATCTTCGAGGGCGTGAAGCCGATCCTGGGCCTCAAGGTCGTGGCGCGCAATCTGCTGGCACCGAGCCGGGGCTAGTAGTGCAGGTGCATGCCCAGGCCCCAGTACTCGATCTCGCGGGCGAAGAACTGTCCGTTGGGTGAGTTGCCGTTGTAGTACTCCAGCAGCAGCTGGACGCGTTGGGACAGCAGGCGCGGGCTCTCGAGCTGCACCCCGGCGCGCACGGAGACCGCCGGCTCCCAGCCACTCTCCTCGCGACCCTGGACGTCCACTGCCAGCAGCGGTCGGGCCGCCCCACCCAGGTAGGCGGTCGGGCTCACCAGCTCGAGGCCACCCTGGGCCATGGGACGCTCCAGGTCGCTCGGGTCGCGGCGCAGCAGCACCCCGCCACCGCCGTAGAGGCGCAGGAAGTCGAAGGGCTCCCAGGAGACCAGCAGGTCCAGCTCCTCGTAGCTCAGGTTGATGCGGTCGTCGGTGCGATCGCGCAGCAGGAACTCGTCGCCCAGATGGGAGCTCTGGTGGAGCAGACGCACCAGCATCGAGACAGCGTCGCGCCGCCAGGCGAACGCCAGCCCCACCAGGAAGTCGGAGTTCACCAGGTCGAAGGAGTCGGCCTCGAGATCGAAGATCGAGAACACCGACGCGTGCAGGGCCAGCTCCCCGCGCCCTCCGAGCGGCGCGTCGAAGCCGAGCAGCGGGATCGCCTCGCCGAAGCTCACCGCCGCCACGCGGGTGAGCTCCTCGTCGCTGGCATAGAGCTGGGCGCTCGCCGCGAAGT
>JBFGJV010000296.1:0-3025 GCA_041577015.1 Myxococcota bacterium | reverse complement strand
CCTCCGTAGATGGAGGCGCGGGTCACCGCCCAGAGCACCTCCCCGGCCAGCACGTCCTCGGGCTGGATCGGGGTGGTGAGCATGGCGTCGTAGACCTTCTCGAAGTTCATGCGCACGAAGGCGTTGTAGGTCACCTCGAAGCTCGCGCCGTTCATGGCCGCCACCGCGACCAGGCCCGGCGCCAGGAACTCCACGTACGGCATGCCCCGCATCTCCGAGACGTAGTAGCCGACGCCGATCCCGATCGAGACGAGGTAGAGCAGCGGCTCGAAGAAGTTCGGCAGCAGGTTGAGCTTCCAGGTGCGGCGATACATGGCGAAGTTGCGCTGCCAGACCGCCAACGCGTGTCCCGGGGAGACCCTCATTCCGCCGCCTCTTCGTCCTCGCTCCGCTCGAGGGAGGTTCCCGCCAGGCGCAGGAAGACGTCCTCCAGGTTGGTGGGCCGCACCACCACGCTACGGGGATCGCCGTGGCCGCGCGCTGCGTCCCGCTGCCGCACGCGCTCGAGCAGCGGCGCCGCGTCCCGCACGTAGAGGATCAGGCGACGTCCGCTGCGGACGCTCGGGGCGCCGTCGAGCTCGCCGAGCAGCGCCTTCTCGTCCGCCCGCTCCACCTCGAGCTCCAGCGCCTCCGGGGCCAGCGTGTCCCGGATCAGCTCCGCCGGCGCGCCGTTCGCCACCACGCGCCCGTGCGACATGATCACCAGCCGGTCGCAGAGGCGCTCCGCCTCCTCCATGTAGTGGGTGGTGAGCAGCACCGTCGTGCCCTCGGCGCGCAGCTCGCGCACGCGTTGCCAGAGCGAGAGGCGCACGGCGGGGTCGAGGCCCGTGGTGGGCTCGTCCAGGATCAGCAGCTCGGGCCGGTTCATCAGCGAGAGGGCGATGGCGAGGCGGCGCTGGAAGCCGCCCGAGAGCGCGCGCACCGGGAGCTCCGCGTGGGAGCGAAGCTCCAGGAAGTCGAGCAGCTCCTCGATCCGGCTCTCGATCTGCGTGGGCGTGAGCCGGTGGAAGCGGCCGAAGATGCGCAGATTGTCCACGGGGGAGAGCGCCTCGATCAGCGAGTTCTCCTGCAGCGTCACGCCGATCCGCTCGCGCACCTGGCGGGGCTCGCGCGAGACGTCGAGCCCGAAGACCCGGACCGAGCCCGACGTCGGGTGCGTGACGCCGTAGATCATCTTGAGAGCCGTGGTCTTGCCGGCGCCGTTCGGGCCGAGCAGGCCGAAGCAGATGCCGGCGGGCACCTCGAGGTCGAGGTCCCGGACCGCGAAGCGCTCGCCGAAGCGCTTCGAGACCGCCCGGCACGCGACGATCAAGCGGCTCAGGCCTTCATCACGGCCGGCACCGCGTAGTCCGGCGGCGGCTTGCGCGGGGGCTCGCGGCGGGCGAGGGCCTTCTCCAGGGCCGGCGCCAGGCGCTCCTGCTTGCGGCGTTCGGCCGTTTCGTGGCGCTCCGCGAACTCGGGCATCACCTGGCGGGCGAAGAGCTCGAGCGACTCGCAGATGTGCTCGTGGCGGTTGCGTCCGGCCTGGGAGATGAACACCACCTGGTCGATGCCCACCTCCTCGTAGCCGCGCAGCAGGGTGCGGATCTGGTCGGGCGTGCCGATGGCGCCGCGCAGGGCCGCCACCGGGCCGCGGCGCATCTGGGCGGCCAGGGGCTCCCCGGTGGTGGCCGCCACGCCGCGGTCGAAGCCCATGGCCGCGCGGTTGCGCTCGAAGGCCTCCGCGATGTTCGAGGCGCCGGGCTGGTGCTTCCCGAACACGTAGTAGTGGGCCAGGGCGAAGCCGAAGAAGTGCGCACCGTCGAGGCCGCGCTCGATGGCCTCGGGCTCGCTCTCGTGGCACAGGAGCGGCAGCACCACCGCCAGGTTGGGGTTGACCGCGAACCCGGCGGGCACGCAGTCCTCCGACGCCAGCGTCGTGTAGTAGTCGTTCACCCAGGTCTTCGCCTCGTCGGACTCGACGAAGGCGAAGGAGAGGGCGCCGATGCCCCTGGTGGCGGCCAGGTGGATCGTCTCGCGCCGGCTGCACGCGACCCAGAGCGGCGGGTGCGGCTTCTGGAGCGGCTTCGGGATCACCGAGCGCGGCGGGAGCTCCAGATGCCTGCCCTGCAGGCCAGCGAAGGGCTCCTCCACGAACATGCGCGTCACGGCGTCGAGCGCCTCCGCCCACTGCTCGCGCTTCTCCTCGCGCGGGATGCCGAAGCCTGCGAGCTCCATCTCCGCCGAGGACTCCCCGGTGCCGAACTCCACGCGCCCGTCGGAGACGAGGTCCAGGGTGGCGATGCGCTCGGCCACCCGGAAGGGATGGTTGTAGGCGTGGGGGAGCTGCACGATGCCGTGTCCCAGGCGGATGCGCTTCGTGCGTTGGCTGGCGGCGGCCAGGAACACCTCCGGCGCCGAGGAGTGGCTGTACTCCTCCAGGAAGTGGTGCTCCACCTCCCAGACGTAGTCGATGCCCAGGCGGTCGGCGAGCTCCACCTGCTCGAGCGCGTCGCGCAGGAGCCGGTGCTCGTCCCCCTCGTCCCAGGGCCGCGGCAGCTGGTGCTCGTAGAAGATTCCGAACTTCATGGCGGCCCCCGAGCTCGGAATAAAGGCTTACCCAGCGTTCAGTAGACGGCAAGGCGGACCCCGTCGCCTCCCCGCAGGATCCGCAGCGGCCGGTCCGCGCCCCGCACCCGATCCCAGGAGAAGCCGGGCAGCAGCGCCGCGGGGCGGGTCGGCTCGGGCCCGGCCTGGAGGCCGGCGGCCTGGGCGAGCACGCCGCAGAGGGCCTCGGGCCCGTGCCCGGCCCGGAGCTCGTCGATTCCGACGGCGCCGTGGAACTTGGCGAGCTTCACGTTCGCTGAACTCCGCTCGCCTGCCTGGCGGGCGTCCGCTTCGTTCGGCTGCGCCTCACTGCGCGCTCGGCTCCGCCGGGCTTGCGCTCGCTGCGCGGCCGCCTGCGGCGGCCTTGCGCCCTGCAGGTTCGCTGAACTCCGCTCGCCTGCGGCTCGCTGCGCGGCCGCCTGCGGCGGCCTTGCGTCCT
>JBFGJV010000295.1:0-3049 GCA_041577015.1 Myxococcota bacterium | reverse complement strand
CGTGGCCCGGGCGCGCCCGGTGACGCTCCGGAGGGAGGCCGGGCGCCACGCCGAGCTCGGTCCGGCGCGGACCGTGGTCCTGGACGACGAGGTGGACGCGTTGCTCCACCGCAAGGACCCGCCCGTGGACGATCCCTACGTCTCCGCCACGCAGATGCTCATGCTCTGCCGGCGCTGCCGGGTCCTGAACCGCCCCGAGGGCATCCTGGCGGCCAACGAGAAGCTCTACGCCCTGCACTTCGCCGACCTGATGCCGGAGACGCGGGTCACCCGCAGCATCCCCGAGCTGGTGGACTTCATGGCCAAGGTGGGGGGCGAGATGATCGTGAAGCCACTCTCCGGCAAGGGCGGCGAGGGCATCTTCCTGGCCCGCCACGACGACCGGAACCTGTTCTCGATCCTCGAGACGGTGACCGGCTTCGGGACGCGTTGGACCATGGCCCAGCGCTACCTGCCCGAGGTGCGCCAGGGTGACAAGCGCATCCTGCTGCTCGACGGGGAGCCCCTGGGCGCCGTGCTGCGGGTGCCCGCCGAGAAGGAGACCCGGGCGAACCTGCACGTGGGGGGCCGCCCGGAGCGCACCAGCCTCGACGCCCACGACCGCCGCATCATCGAGCGCCTGGCGCCCCGGCTGCGTCGCGACGGGCTCTTCTTCGTCGGGATCGACGTGATCGGGGGGCTCCTCACCGAGGTGAACGTGACCAGCCCGACGGGCCTCCAGGAGATCGACGCCCTCGAGGGCGCGCGGCTCGAGAGCCGGGTGCTCGAGGGCCTGGAGGCGCTCCTCGCCGAGGGAGCGTGAGCCCCGTCACTCGCAGAAACGGCCCCTAAACCCCCAAGAAATCATTGACACCGTCGGGAGCGGGGGTCATGCTCGTCCCGGCTCTGCTGCCGAACCCCAGAGCGGAGTCCCCTCCTCCCGTCTCGAGGCGCGTATCCCCGTGTTTCGCGGAATCCAACGGAAGGAGGCCACATGGCCAGGAAGATCGCTCGAACCGGCATCCGTCGGGCCAAGGGCTGGCTCTACTACATCGACAAGCAGGGCGACGTGAGCCGTGCGCGCATGGCGCGCGCCGGCGGACGTGCCCCTCGCGGCCGTCCCCAGAAGGTCACGCGCGTGGGCGTCGAGCGCGAGGACGGCATGCTGTACTTCGTCGACAAGGACGGTGACGTCGCCATGACGCGCATGGCACGCCCGGGGTCGCGTCGGCGCAAGACGACGCGCAGTCGCCGTCCCGCCACGCGCCGCACGGCCCGTCGCAAGGCGACCGGCCGCAAGACGGCACGCCGGCGCACCACCGCGCGCCGCTCGCCGAGCCGCAAGACGACGCGGCGACGACCTGCCAAGCGTGCGGGCGCCAAGCGGCGGACCACCGCGCGCCGCACCACGCGGCGTACGACCCGCCGACGCGCACGGCGCTAGGCCCGGCGCTGGGGGCGGCAGGTCGGGCTTGCCCGGCCTGCCGCCCGCGGCCTGGCGTGCGCGGGTTGTCGCGAGCGTCGCGCCGCGCGTTCCGCGTCGAACCGGGCTTTCCGAGCCCCGCGCTGGTATCCTCCCGACGGTGCCCCCGGAATCCGACGCGAGCCGACTCTCCTCATCCATCGAAGGCGCCCGACGCGAGGCCGGCGCCCGTCCCTACGGCATCCTGCTGGTGGACGACGAGGACGCCATCCTCGAGAGCCTCGAGCTGACGCTCGGCGACGACTACCGCGTCTTCACCGCCCGCACCGGGGAGGAGGGCCTCCAGGTCCTGGCACGCGAGGACGTCTCCCTGGTCATCGCGGACCAGATGATGCCGGGCATGACCGGCGTCGAGTTCCTGGAGAGGGTGCTCAAGCACGACCCCCGGACGATCCGCATGATGCTCGCCGGCTACGCGGACCTGGGCGCGCTGGTGCGTGCCATCAACGAGGGGCGCATCTACCGCTACATCCCGAAGCCCTGGGACCCGGACGAGCTGCGCATCACCGTGAAGCGCGCGCTCGAGTCCTACGGTCTGGCCACGCAGAACGTGGAGCTCACGGCGGCGCTGGCCCAGGCCAACGAGCGCCTGCGGCGGGAGAACCTCTATCTGCGCCGGGAGGTGGAGCGCCGCTACGCCTTCGACCAGATCCTGGGCGACAGCCCCGCCATGCAGCGCGTCTTCGACGTGATGGAGAAGGTGGCCCAGACCAGCGCCACCGTGCTGCTCACCGGCGAGACGGGCACCGGCAAGGATCTCGTGGCACGCGCCATCCACTATGCCGGGCCGCGCCGCGAGCGCCGCTTCGTGGCGCAGAACTGCGCCGCGCTGCCGGACACGCTGCTGGAGAGCGAGCTCTTCGGCCACAAGCGTGGTGCCTTCACGGGAGCCCACGCCGACAAGAAGGGCCTGTTCGAGGTGGCCGACGGCGGCACCATCTTCCTGGACGAGGTGGGCGAGACCAATCCGGGCATGCAGGTGCGCCTGCTGCGCGTGCTCCAGGACGGGGAGATCCGGCCCCTGGGCTCGTCGGAGACGCGCAGGGTGGACGTGCGTGTCATCGCCGCGACCAACCGGGACCTGCGGCGCATGGTGCAGGAGGGGCACTTCCGCGAGGACCTCTTCTACCGGCTGCGCGTGGTGGAGATCGACCTGCCGCCCCTGCGCGAGCGCCGCTCGGACATCCCCTTGCTGGCCCAGCACTTCCTCGAGGAGACGAACCGGGAGATGAGCCGTCAGCTCAAGGGCTTCACCAACGCCGCCATGGACCGGCTGGTGGCCTACGACTGGAGCGGAAACGTGCGCGAGCTGCAGAACGAGATCGCGCGCGTGGTCGCCCTGGCTGGCGACGCGGACGCGATCGGCCTGGATATGCTCTCGGAGCACGTGCGCGGCGGAGGTCCGACGTCCCAGGCGGCCGCCACGGAAGGCGAGCTCGGGGACTGGGATCTGAACCGCTGCGTGGACGACCTCAAGCGTCGTCTGATCCTGGGCGCGATCGAGCAGACCGGCAGCAAGAGCCGCGCCGCCGAGCTGCTCGGCATCCCGCGCCAGTCGCTCCAGAAGATGATGAAGCGCCTGGGACT
>JBFGJV010000294.1:0-3066 GCA_041577015.1 Myxococcota bacterium | reverse complement strand
TGCGCCGCGCCGCGGTTCTCGGCGACGGGTGGATCGGGACCGGCCAGCAGCCCGACGAGGTGCCCGGGCTCCTCGAGCGGCTGCGCGGCCTGCGTCAGCAGGCCGGCCGCGCCGACGCGCCCTTCGAGACGATCGTGCCCCTGGCCGTGCCGCCCGACGTGGAGCTGCTGCGCCGCCTCGAGCAGGAGCACGGCATGACCGCCACCACCGCCTGGCCCTTCAGCTACGTGATCGGGCCGTCGTCCACGCTGGCCCAGAAGCGGGACGCCATGCTGCGCTTCGGCGAGCAGGTGATCGCGCGCTGCACGTAGAGCGCGGCGCGCTCAGGATCCGGGCGCCCCGCGGCTGATCTCCCCGGCCGTCTTGCCGCCCTCGATGGCGAAGTCGCCGCCGGTGCACGAGAGGCTCTCGTCCGAGGCCAGGAAGAGCACCAGATGGGCGATGTCGCCCAGCCGGTCCGCGATGGTGCGCTGCTTCTGGTAGGAGAGCGTGGGCTGGCCACGCGCGGCCACGTGCTCCACGTCCCAGCCCTCCGGCACGTAGGGCTGCATCATCTCGGCGCTCCCGGCCTCGGGGCAGACGGCGTTCACGCGGATGCCGAACTTGCCCAGCTCCAGGGCGGCCACCTTCGTCATGCCGCGCACGGCCCACTTGGTGGAGGCGTAGGCCACCACGCCGTTGTGGCCGCGCAGGCCGTCCACGGAGGAGATGTTCACGATCGAGCCGCCCCCGGACTGCTTCATCGGCTCCACCACGGCACGCATGCCGAGGAAGGTGCCGATCTGGTTCACCCGCACCACGCGCTCGAAGTCCTCCAGGCGGGTGTCGACGAGCGCCTCCATGTGGAGCACGGCCGCGTTGTTCACCAGCACGTCGAGGCGCCCGAACGCCTCGAGCGTGGTCTGCACGCCGTGGCGCCAGTCCGCTTCGGAGGTGACGTCCAGGCGGAGACAGCGGGCCGCGTCGCCCAGGTCCTTGGCCACGGCCCGGCCGGCCTCGTCGAGGACGTCGCCGATCACGACGCGCGCGCCCTCGGAGGCGAACAGGCGCGCCGTGGCCTCGCCCGTGCCCCGGGCCGCGCCGGTCACCAGCGCCACCTTGCCGTCCAGCCGGCCCATGCCGAGCCTCCCCGGTACGCCGCGGGAAGCCCCGCGCCACGTGGTGACCGCAGGGCGTACCCCAGCCGGGGCCGTGCGGCAAACCCGGCTCAGCGGCCCCGGACGAGCCAGCCGGGCAGACCGACGTGCGGGAGCGACCAGCGGGCGGGGGAGAGGTTGTCGAGCGACGCGGCGTGGAAGTCCACGCGCAGCGAGGTGAAGAACTCGTGTGCCGAGCGCTCGAGCTCACGGAAGGCGGCTGCTGGCGAGAGCCCGAGCTCCGTCGCCACCGAGCCTGCCGCGTGGTAGCGGTAGCCGGCGGTGAGCGTCGCCCACTCCGCGAGCGCGTAGCCGAGGCCGCCGCCGGGCTGCCACGCGAAGTTCGACGTGCTCCCGTCTCCGCGCCCGACGTCGTGGGTGGTCGCGGCCTCGCGCTTGGGGTGCCCGAGCCTCGAGGAGAGCGGCGCGCGCGACGCGAAGCTGAGCGGCGCGTTCCCCGTCAACGATCCCACGTCCGCCTCCGGGGAGAAGTCGTCCCCTCTCGGGGAGACGAGCTCCCAGCTGCGTAGCCCCACGTCGGAGAGCTCGAAGCCCAGCGCCCAGCTCGGGAGCTCGAGCCCCCAGATCGCCTCCGTGGCCGCGTCGAGACCGTCGAGGTCGGAGGGAACGTCCAGCTCGGCGCCCCAGGCGGGGCCGGAGGGGAGTGCCACCAGCTGGAACAGCGTGGCGGCAAGGATGTAGCTTCGCAGGCTGCGCATGGGGGGGTCTCCTGCGGGCCCGGTAGGTGAAACGATGCCGAGCTTTGACATCGGATCGCCTTCCACGCGGCTGGTGAGCGGCGTCACACTTGCACGCCTGATGCACACGAGCTGCGGGCGGAGCGCCGCGTCAGGTGGCGGAGCCCTTCTTGGCGGCCTCCAGGAAGGCCGGCCGCTCCCCCCCGCCGTGGACCAGAAGGCTGGCGCCGGAGACGTAGCGGGCCAGGGGCGAGGCCAGGAACAGACAGGCGTCACCCACGTCGCGGGGAGTTCCCAGCCGGCCCAGCGGAATCGTCGCCGCCACGGCGCGGACGCCCTCCTCGTCGCCGTAGTGCAGATGCGCCTGCTCGGTGCGGATCAGCCCGGCGGTGACGGCGTTGACGCGCACGCGAGGGGCCCACTCCACGGCGAGGGTCTGGGTCAGGTTGAGCAGCCCCGCCTTGGCGGCGCCGTAGGCGGCCGTCCCGGGCGACGGGCGCATTCCGGAGACGCTCGCGATGTTGAGGATCACGCCGCCCTCGTCCTGGGCCTGCATCACGGCGTTGGCCTTCTGGGCGAAGTGGAGCGGCGCGATCAGGTTGAGGCGGATGATCGCCTCCGAGAAGCGTGGCGAGGCGGAGGCCGCCTCGGCCGGCGGCGAGCCGCCGGCGTTGTTCACCAGCACGTCGAGGCCCCCCAGGCGCTCGGTGGCGAAGCGGATCACCGCGTCGATCTGATCGAGCTCGCGCACGTCGGCCTGGACGAAGCGGGCGCTGCGGCCCCCAACGGTGGGCGGCGCCTCGGACTCGTTGCGGCCGCAGATCACCACCTCGGCCCCGGCCTCGAGGAAGCGCTCGCTGATGCCCCGCCCGACGCCGCGTCCGCCGCCGGTCACGATCACGACCTTGCCCGTGAAGTCGAAGGACTCCTTCATGCGGGATCCCCCAGCAGATGTCGCGCTACCCGCTCGCGATGGAAGGCCGGATCGCCCAGGAAGGCCTCGCCCGCCCGCGCCCGCTTCAGGTGCAGGTGCACGTCGTACTCCCAGGTGAAGCCGACGCCACCGTGGATCTGGAGACAGTCGGCCGCGGCGTGGAAGTAGGCCTCGGAGCAGGTGGCCTTGGCCAGGGAGGCAGCGAGGGGCAGGTCGTCGCGCGCTTCCGCGGCCACACACGCGCCGTGGTAGGCCGCCGAGCGGGCCGACTCCACGTGCAGCATGACGTCCGCGCACG
>JBFGJV010000293.1:0-3091 GCA_041577015.1 Myxococcota bacterium | reverse complement strand
CGGCGTCGTGCTCCCGCTCTCGGGGTCGCTGGCGGACGTGGGCGAGGAGAGCCTGCGCGGCATCCTGCTCGCGGCCGACGTGTTCGGCGCGGGAGGGGAGGGCGAGCCGGGCGTGCGGCTGCTGGTGCGCGACTCGGGCGGGCAGCCCGAGGCGGCGGCGGCCGCGGTGGAGGAGCTGGCGCGCGAGGAGGAGCTCTCCGCCGTGATCGGTCCGCTCCTCGCCGAGGAGGCCCAGGCCGCGGCCGTGGAGGCGGAGCGGGCGCGGGTGCCGCTCCTCTCGCTCACGCGTCGCGAGGAGGTGGCGCAGGGACGACCCCACGTGTTCCGCTTCGGCACCACGCGACGCATGGAGGCGGAGGCGCTGGCGGAGTACGCGGTGGAGCGACTCGGCGCCCGGCGCTTCGCGCTGCTCTACCCCCAGGACCGCTACGGGCGCGAGTTCCGCCGTCTCTTCTGGGACGCGGTGGAGGCGCGCGGGGGGGCCGTGGTGGGGGTGGCGGGCTACGCGCCCGACGCCACCGACTTCCGCGCCGCGATCCGACGGCTCGTCGGCTACGAGCTGCTCTCGTCCGAGGAGCGTGCGCTCCTCAAACAGCGCAGCCGGTTGCGCCAGCAGGCCAAGCGCTCCTCGGCGGAGCGCGCCGCGGAGCTGCGCGCCCGGGCCGACGCGCTGCGCGCGCCCGACGGAAGCGAGCTGCCGCCGATCGTGGACTTCGATGCGCTCTTCATCCCCGACGCCGCCGACAAGGTGGCGCTGATCGCGCCCCAGCTCGCCTTCCACGAGGTGGAGGACGTGCGGCTGCTCGGGCCGAGTGGCTGGTATCACGAGGATCTGATCCGCATCGGGGGCCGTCACGTGGAGCGGGCCGTCTTCACCTCCGCCTTCGACCCCGGGAGCCCGGTGCCGCTGGTGCGCGAGTTCACGCGTCGCTACGAGCGTCAGTTCGGGAGCGCGCCGAGCGTCTTCTCCGCCGAGTCCTTCGACGCCACCAACCTGGCCCTCCTCCAGCTCCTGCACGGGCGCCAGACGCCGGGCGACCTGCGCAAGGGACTGCTCGATGCCCGCATCCACCCGGGCGTCTCCGGCGTGACCGCCGTCCGCCGCGACGGCAACGCCGCCAAGCGCCCCTTCCTGGTGGGCGTGGAGCGTGGGGAGTTCGTCCCGATTCCCTGAGCCTGCCTCAAGTCCCCTTTCAGCCGGGTCGAAACGACAGGGGATGAGCGAAGAACTCCGCTACGAGCTGCCCGAGGAGCTCCCCGTCGTGCCCCTCCGGGAGCTCGTGGTGTTTCCCTACATGGCGCTGCCGCTGTTCCTGGTGCGCGAGCGCTCGGTGGCGGCCCTGGACGATGCCCTGGCCGGCGGCCGCTACCTGCTGCTGGTGGCCCAGCGCGACCCGGAGTTCGAGGACCCGGAGCCCCACGACCTCCACCGGGTGGGGACCATCGCCATGGTGATGCGCTCCATGCGTCTCCCGGACGGTCGGGTGAAGGTGCTGGTGCAGGGCATCGCCCGCGCCGAGGTGGATGCCTTCGTGGAGGCGGAGTCGGCCGCCTGGGCGCGCGCGCGTCCGCTGGCGGAGGCGGACGTGGAGCCCGAGTGGAGCGTCGAGGTGGAGGCGCTGATGCGCGCCGTGCGCGCCCGCGTGGAGGAGCTGCTCGCGCTCAAGAACCTGCCTCCCGAGCTCCTCACCGTGACCTCCAACGTGCAGGAGCCCGGCCGGCTGGCGGACCTGGTGGCGTCGAACCTGCGCCTGCGCATCACCGACGCCCAGGAGATCCTGGAGCTGGTGGATCCGCTGGCGCGCCTGCGCCGCATCGATGCCCTCTTGCGTCGCGAGCTCGAGGTCTCGGCCATGCAGGCCGAGATCCACTCCCACGTGAAGGACGAGATCTCGCGCAACCAGCGCGAGCACTACCTGCGCGAGCAGATGCGCGCGATCCAGTCGGAGCTGGGCGACGGCGACAACCGCCTGGAGGAGGCCGACGAGTACCGGGTCAAGATCGACGAGGCGGGCCTTCCGGAGGAGGCCCAGTGCGAGGCGCTGCGTCAGCTGCGCCGGCTCGAGCGCATGCATCCCGACGGCCCCGAGGCCCAGGTGGTGCGCAGCCACCTGGACTGGCTGGTGGAGCTGCCCTGGGCCAAGGCCTCGCCGGACCGGCTCGACCTCGCCAACGCGCGCCAGATCCTCGACGAGGACCACGCCCACCTGAACCCGATCAAGGATCGCATCCTGGAGTTCCTGGGGGTGCGCAAGCTGCGTCCGGAGTCGCGCGGCCCGATCCTGTGCTTCGTGGGTCCGCCCGGCGTGGGCAAGACCTCGCTCGGGCGCTCCATCGCCCGCGCCATGGGGCGCGAGTTCGTGCGCATCTCGCTGGGCGGCGTGCGCGACGAGGCCGAGATCCGCGGCCAACGTCGCACCTACGTGGGCGCGCTTCCGGGCCGCATCCTCCAGGGCATGAAGCAGGCCGGGGTGCACAATCCCGTCTTCATGCTGGACGAGATCGACAAGCTCGGCGCCGACTTCCGGGGCGACCCCTCCTCGGCCCTGCTGGAGGTCCTCGACCCCGAGCAGAACGGACGCTTCAGCGACCACTACCTGAACCTTCCCTTCGACCTCTCGAAGGTGTTCTTCATCGCCACCGCCAACCTGCTGGATCCCGTGCCCGGTCCGCTCCGCGACCGCATGGAGGTGATCCGGCTGCCCGGCTACACGCCCGAGGAGAAGCTCGAGATCGCGCGCTCGTTCCTGATCCCGCGCCAGATGGAGGAGAACGGGCTGCCGGCGAAGAAGATCTCCTGGTCCGCGGGGGCGATCCAGCGCATCGTCACCGAGTACACCCAGGAGGCGGGCGTCCGCAATCTGGAGCGTCAGCTCGCCGCCATCTGCCGCAAGGTGGCGCGACGCACCGCGGAGGGGGAAAGCGCGCCGGTGCGTCTGAGCGGTCGCATGCTGCCGCGCTACCTGGGCCCGCCGCGCCATCCCGCCGAGGACCGTGTGCATCCCGCCGAGGCCGGCGTGGCCAGCGGGCTCGCCTGGACCGAGAGCGGCGGCGAGCTGCTGCGCATCGAGGCGGACGTGAACCGCGGGCG
>JBFGJV010000292.1:0-3102 GCA_041577015.1 Myxococcota bacterium | reverse complement strand
CGTCGCGGCGGTGCAGACCTTCGAAGTGGATGCGGTCGGCGGCCTGGTAGGCGCGCTCGCGCGCCTCTGCCACGCTCGCCCCGCGCGCGGTCACGCCGAGCACCCTCCCGCCCGCGGTGACGAAGCCGCCGGAGGCGTCGCGCCTCGTGCCGGCGTGGAAGACCGTGACGTCCGCCAGGCCCGCCACCTCGTCGAGCCCGCGGATCGGCTTCCCGGTCTCGTAGGCGCGCGGATAGCCCCCCGAGGCCAGCACCACGCACACCGCCGCGTCGCCCCAGTCGAGACCGGAGGCCGGATCGAGACGGCCGTGCGCCGCGCCGTCCAGCAGCGGCACCAGATCGCCCTGCATGCGCAGCAGCAGCGGCTGGGTCTCCGGATCGCCGAAGCGCACGTTGAACTCCACCACGCGCGGCGTGCCGCCCCGCTCCACCATGAGGCCCGCGTAGAGGACGCCCCGGTACGGCGTCCCGTCGGCGGCGAGGCCCCGGATCGTGGGGTGCACGATCTCCTCGAGGACGCGCTTCTCCACCGCGTCCGTCAGGAACGGCGTCGGCGAGTAGGCGCCCATGCCGCCGGTGTTCTCGCCGCGGTCGCCGTCCAGGGCGCGCTTGTGGTCCTGGGCGGCGGCCAGCGGGACCACACGCTCGCCGTCGGTGACGGCGTAGTAGGAGACCTCCTCGCCCACCAGACGCTCCTCGATCACCACGCGCGCGCCCGCGTCGCCGAAGCGTCGCTCGCCCATGATCTCGGCGAGCGCTTGCTCCGCCTCGGCCGGCCCGTCGCACACCGCCACGCCCTTGCCGGCGGCGAGTCCGTCCGCCTTGACCACGCAGGGACCGCCCAGCGCGCGCACGTGGGCGCGAGCCGCGTCGAGCGCGTCGAAGATGGCGAAGGGCGCGGTCGGCACCCGGTGGCGCGCCATGAACTGCTTGGCGAAGGCCTTGCTCGCCTCGAGCCGTGCCGCCGCGGCGGACGGCCCGAAGACGGCGAAGCCGGCGTCGCGGAGGCGGTCGGCGAGACCCGCCGCGAGCGGCGCCTCGGGCCCCACCACCACGAGATCCACGGACTCCGCGCGCGCCAGGGTGAGGATCGCCTGCGCGTCCTCGGCCCCCACCTTCGGGAAGGGCGTGGCGACCGCTGCCATGCCGTCGCTTCCGGGAGCGGCCAGGACCCGCTCCACGCGCGGGCTCTGCGCGATCTTCCAGGCGAGCGCGTGCTCGCGCCCGCCCGCCCCGACGACGAGAACCCTCATCCCCATGCCTCCCCGAGCATCGCGCGACGTGCGCGCCGGCGCCAGCGAACGCGGCTCACTCTTCCAGCACGGCGGGCCGCGGCAGCCCACGCCCGTCCGGACGCTGCTTCGGCTCCGCGCGGTGGTGCACGACCACCATCCAGTCCGCGAACCCCGGATCGATGGCGCGCAGCGTGTGGATCACCGACTGGCGAAACGCCGTTTCGATCAGGAGCGCCTGACCCGGCCAGACGCGGAACTTGACCCGCAGGTAGTCGATCCCGGCGCTCGTGCGCTCGATCCCCAGCACCGACGGCGCCTTGAGCAGGATCCCCGAGAACTGCTCGAAGCTCGCCTCCACGAGCGGGCGCACGCGCCGCTCGAACTCGGCCCGCCGCTCCGGGTCGTCGGGCAGACGCACGTCCACGAACACGCGTACGAAGCCGCTCTCGTAGTTGACGACGTTGGCGATGGTGCGGTTGGGGATGAAGACCTGGGCGCCGGTGACGTTCACCAGCTCCGTGAAGCGGATGCCCACGGACCGGACGATGCCGGTCTGCCCGGCGATCTCCACCAGATCGCCCACGTGGAAGACGTCTGCGAAGACGATGGTCAGTCCCGTGACCACGTCCTGCACCAGCCCCTGGGAGCCGAAGCCCACCGCCAGGCCCACGATCGAGGCGCTGGCGAAGTACGCGGTGAGCGAGACCCCGAACTCGCGCAGCACGATGCCCAGGGCCACGAAGTAGACCGCGAAGACGCCGATGCTCGTAGCCAACGTGGCGGCGGTGCGCGCCTTGTACCAGGAGCCCCGCAGCCGGGCGGTGGTCGCGCGTCGCCCCAGCAGACGCAGCACGAGGACCAGCGCGTGGGCTCCCGCGGCGATGGCGAGCGTCCAGAAGATGCGCTGCCAACCGCCGGTCCGGACGACGTCTTCGAGCACGTCGAGAATCCGAGGCTAGTGCCGGAAGTGGCGCACGCCGGTGAGGAGCATCGCGATGCCGAGCCGGTCCGCCGCGGCGATCACCTCGTCGTCGCGCGTGGAGCCGCCGGGCTGCACGCACGCCGTGGCGCCCGCCGAGACGGCCGTCTCCAGGCCGTCGGGGAACGGGAAGAAGGCGTCGCTCGCCACGATCGAGCCGGCGAGCGCGTGCCCCACGCGGGCCGCCTTCTCGCGCGCGGCGTGCACGGCGTCCACGCGCGAGGTGTGTCCCCCCGCCACGGCCAGGGTGCGGTCGGGCCCGGCGAAGACGATGGCGTTGCTCTTCACGTGCTTCACCACCTTCCACCCGAAGGCCATGGCGCGGAGCTCGTCCTCCGAGGGCTTGCGCGCGGTGGCCACCCGGGCCGAGGCGAGGTCCTCGATCACCACGTCCGGCTCCTGGAGCAGCACGCCTCCGTAGACGCGCTTCCAGTCCAGCTCGGCCCGCTCGATGCGGTCGGGCCGGAAGCGCACCAGGCGGCGGTTCTTCTTCTTGCGCAGCAGCTCGAGGGCGTCCGGTGCGAAGTCCGGGGCGACCAGGACCTCCGTGAAGATGCGATCCACCTCGCGCGCCAGCTCGAGGTCGAAGGGCCGGCTGCACACCACGATGCCGCCGAAGGGCGAGTCCGGGTCGCTGGCCAGGGCGCGGCGCCAGGCCTCGGCGGGCGTGTCGGCGGCGCCCACGCCGCACGGCGTGTTGTGCTTCAGGATCGCCACGGTCGCCAGCTCGTGCGGGTCGAACTCGAGGATCAGCGCCAGCGCCGCCTGGACGTCGATCAGGTTGTTGAAGGAGAGCTCCTTGCCGTGGAGGGGCTCGGCGATCTCGAGGAAGCGCCCGTAGAGCGCCGCTCCCTGGTGGGGGTTCTCCCCGTAGCGCAGCGTCGCCGCG
>JBFGJV010000291.1:0-3106 GCA_041577015.1 Myxococcota bacterium | reverse complement strand
CTCGGCGGTACCGCCGGCGGCCCGCGAGCGACTCTGGCGCCTGCACGAGGAGGCGCTGGCGCCCCTGGCCGAGGCCGCCAAGCTTGGCTGCGTGCTGTTCCAGTTCCCGCCCTGGTTCCGCCGCAACCGCGCCAACACCGACTACCTGCGCCAGCTGCCCGACCGCCTGCCCTACCCCCTCGCGGTGGAGTTCCGCGGCGGCGGCTGGATGGACGAGAGCGCGCGCAAGGACACGTTGGCGTTGCTCGAGGCTCTCGAGCTGGCGTACGTGGTGGTCGACGAGCCCCAGGGCTTCCGCTCCTCGACGCCGACGGTCCTGGCCTGCACGACGCCCCTGGTCGTGGTGCGCTTCCACGGCCGCAACGCGGCCACCTGGGAGCGTCCCGGGCTGAGCGCCGCCCAGCGCTTCGACTACCTCTACAGCGAGGCGGAGCTGCGGGAGTGGGTCACGCCGCTTCGGCGCCTGGCGGCCCAGGCGGAGGCCCTGCATGCCCTGATGAACAACTGCCACGGCGACCAGGCCGTACGCAACGCGGCGCAGCTCGCAGCGCTGCTGGCGGCTGCGTGAGGGTCGTCCCCGGTTCTCCTATCTTTCTCGCATGGCCTCGAGCTTCTACGAGCCGCTGAGCCTCCAGGACGGCTCCTTCATCGTCTTCGAGGGGCCCGGCACCCACATGCACGTCTCCGCGGTGGGCGTGTTCGAGCCCGGAGCGGCCACCGGCGGGGCCCTCGACATCGAGCGGCTGCGGCAGCACGTCGCCTCGCACCTGCACCGGCTGCCGCGCTACCGGCAGCGCCTCGACTTCACACCGCTCCAGGGTCACCCGATCTGGATCGACGACCCGCGCTTCAACCTGCTCTACCACGTGCGCCACACGGCGCTCCCCCAGCCGGGCAGCGAGGAGCAGCTCAAGGCGCTGGCGGCGCGCATCCTCTCCCAGCAGCTCGACCGGGAGAAGCCGCTCTGGGAGATGTGGTTCGTGGAGGGCCTCGAAGGCGGCCGCTTCGCGCTGATCTCCAAGATCCACCACTGCATGGCCGACGGGGTGCGGGGGATCGGTCTGCTGAGCGCCCTGCTCACCAGCCAGCCCGAGCCGGACGTGGCGGCTCCCCGCTCGTGGTCGCCCCGTCCGCGCCCCGGCACGCTCGGCCTGGTGCGCGACGAGGTGGTGCGCCGGATCACGACGCCCCTCTCCGCGCTCCAGGCACTGCGCCGGGCCACGCAGCGCCCGGTGGAGACCTCCGCGGTGCTCGCCCGCGACGTGGACGCGCTCTGGCAGGCGCTCCGCTCCGGCTTCCACGTTCCCGCCAACACGCCCCTGAACCGACCCATCGGCACGCACCGCCGCATCGACTGGCGGGTGCTCGACCTGGCCGAGCTCAAGCGTCTCAAGAAGGAGCTCGGCGTCACGGTGAACGACGTGGTGCTGGCGGTGGTGACGGGAGCGGTGCGGAGCTTCCTCGGCCGCCGCCGCACGCCGCTGGACGGTCTCGACTTCCGCATCGTGGTGCCCGTCAACATGCGAAGCGGGTCCGAAGCCTCGCAGGACGGCAACCGGGTCTCGGCCTGGTTCGTGTCGCTCCCCGTGGAGGAGCCCGACCCCCGCCACCGCCTGGCGCGGATCCGCCGCGAGACCGAGCAGCTGCGCCGCTCGCGCACGGCCCAGGGCTTCGAGCTCTTCACCCGCCTCACCGAGTGGACGGGCTCCGAGACGCTGGCGCGCCTGGGGGTGCGCTTCGCGGCCTCCATGCATCCCTACAACATGATCGTCACCAACGTGCCCGGCCCGCGAAAGCCGCTCTACCTGCTGGACGCCCGGCTGGAGGCGCTGTATCCGCAACTGCCGCTCTTCGAGCACCAGGGGCTCGGCGTGGCCGTGCTGAGCTACCTCGACCGCGTGTGCTTCGGCGTGATCTCCGACTGGGACGTGGTGCCGGACCTCGCCGAGTTCGCCGCCGACCTGGACACCGCCTTCGACGAGCTGCGCCGAAGCGCCGCCTGAGCCGGGAGGACACCATGGACATCACCCCCCACCTGGAAGGCATGTCGGAGCGCAAGCGCAGGACGCTCGAGCGCGCCCACGCCTACCTGATGCCCGGCCGCGTGGAGACCTGGCTCGAGCTGGGTGTTCCCCTCGTGATCGGCCGGCGCGAGGGCTACCGGATCTGGGACCTGGACGGGCACGAGCTGCTCGACCTGCACCTGAACGGCGGCACCTTCAACCTGGGCCACCGCCATCCGGAGCTGGTGGCCGCGCTCCGGGAGGCGCTCGACCACGTGGACGTGGGGAATCATCACTTCCCGGCCGAGGCGCGCGCCGAGCTGGCCGAGAAGCTGGCGCACGCGACCCCGGGCAAGCTGCACTACGCGGTCTTCACGCCGTCCGGGAGCGAGGCCAACGATCTGGCCATCCGCGCCGCGCGCTGGGCCACCGGCCGGCGCAAGGTGGTGTCGCTCGACGCCGCCTATCACGGCACCACCGGCCTCTCGGGCGCCGCCAGTCGCGACACCAGCGCGCGCCTGTTCGGGAGCGACTACCCCGACGAGTTCGTGAAGGTTCCCTTCGACGATCTCCCGGCGATGGAGAAGGCTCTGGCGGACCGCGACGTGGCGGCGGTGCTGATGGAGACGATCCCGGCCACCTACGGCTTCCCGGTCCCCTCCGACGGCTACCTCCCCGGCGTGAAGGCGCTCTGCCAGGAGTACGGCGCGCTCTACGTGGCGGACGAGGTGCAGACGGGCCTGGGACGCACCGGCTTCCTGTGGGGCGTCGAGGCGTGGGACGTGGAGCCGGACCTGCTCGTGACCGGCAAGGGCCTCTCGGGCGGCCTCTACCCGATCTCGGCGCTGGTGATGACGGAGCCGGTGGGCGCCTGGCTGAAGGAGCAGGGCTGGGCGTACGTCTCCAGCTTCGGCGGCTCGGAGCTCGGCTGCCGCGTGGCGTCGCGGGTGCTCGAGCTCTGCAGCCGGCCGGAGTCGCTGGCCAACGCGCGCCGCGTGGCCCACGTCCTGGCCGAGGGTCTCGCGGACATCCGGTCGCGTCGCCGGCTGCTCGCGGGCGTGCGCCAGAAGGGGCTCGTGATGGGGCTCGAGATCGGAGCGCCG
>JBFGJV010000290.1:0-3185 GCA_041577015.1 Myxococcota bacterium | reverse complement strand
ATTCCCGCCCGGCCAGCCTCGGCCCGGCCGCGTCCAGCCCGGCCTGGCCGGCAGCCGCCCCGTCCTTCCCGCGCAGCCGCGCGCGAGCTCGGCCAGGAGCTCGAGGAGCTCGCCCGGCTGGTGCTCGAGACGTGCAGCCAGGCCCGGAGCTCGGCGTGGCTTAGCGGCCGGCCAGGTGCTCGAGGCCGGGGCCGCGCTCGAGCTCGGCCACGACCAGGCGCAGCACCATCCAGGACCACGCGCAGCACCAGCCCGAGGCCCGAGGATCGGCCAGGGCGGGCGATCGCCGGGCAGCCGGCAGGGATGGACCAGGACCAGGCGCAGCGGCAGCCAGGAGCCGCCCGGGCGCGCGAGGGAGCACTTCTCGAAAACCGCCGCCCCACCAGCTCCAGCTCCAGCTCCAGCTCCAGGCGCAGCTCGAGCTCGAGCTCCAGCGCTTCAGCTCGAGGCCCAGCTGCGGCTCGAGCCGGAGGCGCAGCTCCAGGCGCAGCTCGAGCTCGAGGCGCACCAGCTCGAGGGCCGCAGCTCTCGAGCTCGACTGGGGCGAGCTCGGCCAGGGCCTCGAGGAGCTCGGCGAGCTCGGCCAGGTGACGGGCCTGGTCACCGTCGCCTTGACGGGCAGCGCGTCGAGGCGTAGAGAGGAGCTCGGTCACGTCGTGACCGTTCAACGAGGGAGGAGTAGACGGATGCAGGGGAACGCGACGCTCGAGGAGGTCCGGGTGGTGCGCGATGCCTGAGCTCGTGCTCGCGGCTGGCTTGCTGGTGGTGGTGGTGATCCTGAGCCGGCGGCTTCCGCCGCCGCGTCCGCCGAGGTAGGCGAGGCGTCCCCGGGGCCGGCCAGGGGGTCCGGCTGGTCCCGGGGAGCTCGAGCTCGAGGGGCCCTCGGATGGAGAAGACGCGATGGACTGGACGAAGGGCGCGACGCGGGTGGCGGCCTCGGAGAGCGCGGAGGCGTTCATCGAGGCCTGGCGGCCGGCGCCGCAGTTGAGCTCGGCGAGGCCGCTCGGCGGCGGGCGGGAGTGGTGGGCAGTGCTGGTGCGTTCCCGTGGGGTACGCGGCACGTGGCGGGCGCCCGTGCTGGTGGCCGTGACGGTGACCCGGGAGCGGGCCCTCGAGGCGGCCCGGGCGGCCGTGGACGAGGGCGGGACGCGCGCGCTGCGGCGTGTCGTCGAGGGGGAGGCGTAATGGGCCAGGACCGTGCGCGACTGGTGCCGCTGGTGGACGGGGGGCGCCTGGCCAGGGGAGCCAAGAAGGTGCTGACACGCATCCGGGGGCCCGTGCGGCACGGGCCGCTCGTCCCGGCCGGGAGGCTCGAGCTCGAGCGCTACGCGGCGGCCGTCGTGGCCCGGCGTGCGGTGTCGTGCGGGCCTGAGCTCGTGGACCTCCACCCCTGCGAGGAGCTCGACGCGACGGTCGGGCGCCTGCGGGGCCGGCACACCCGGTGCGCGCTCGTGCGCGGCGGGCCGTGCTCGGAGGAGGTGGCGGCCTGGCTCGAGGGCCGCAAGGAGGTGGCCCGGTGAGCGCCGTCGCGGGCCGTTGCCCGCCGTGCCGGACGGTCTACCGCTGGAGCCCTGGCCGTGGCCGACGACTGGCTGGAGCTCGGTGTCCCCGGTGCGGGGAGGAGCTCCAGCAGACGACGCTTGGCAACGCGCACGGGCGCCGGGGCCCGGGGTCGCCGGTTGAGCGCCTCGAGGATGCGGCCCGGGAGCCGGCCCCGCGCCTGGCCGAGAACGCGCGCGGCGAGCGGGCCGAGTACCACCAGGGGGAGGACGCGCTCGAGCCGGTCTGGTAGCGCGCCCCTCCGGCCGCGCACGGGGGGCGAGCTCCGTGCGCGGCTCAAGGGTCGCGCCCCGCTGGTGGGGCCATCGAGGAGGAGAAGACAAGGTGTCCGCACGGTTTCGCTTGTTGATCGAGCTTGAGAACGAGGCGTTCCAGCCCGAGCCCGGGCCGGAGCTCGCCCGCATCCTTCGCGCCCTGGCCGAGCGCCTGGCCGAGGGGGTGCCGGCGCACTTCGACCGGGAGGCCGTCGCGCTGGTGGACGAGAACGGGCAGACGGTCGGAAGCGCGCGCATCGTCCGCACGCGCCAGCCCTACGCGCGGCGGGCCTCGTGATGCAGGTGCGCGAGGTACGACTCAGCTACCGGGGCCGGGGCCGTCCGGCCGAGGTGCTACGCGAGCCCGAGGGGGTGGCGCGGCTCGTGCGCGAGCTCGTGCGGGACGACCCGCGAGAGCACTTCGTTGCAGTGTTCCTGAACGGCCGCCACCGCCCGATCGGGTTTCAGGTAACGAGCATCGGCACGGCCACGGCCTCGCTCGTACATCCGCGCGAGGTCTACCAGCCGGCTCTGGTGGTGGGCGCCGTCGGCCTGGTGGTGGCGCATAACCATCCAAGCGGAGACCCCCTGCCGAGTGCCGAGGACCGGGGCGTAACGCGCCGGCTCCATGCCGCCGGCAAGCTCGTGGGTGTCGAGCTCATAGATAGCGTCGTCGTCGTCGCGGGCGGGTTCTACTCGATGCGCGCGCACGAGCCGAGCCTCTTCGAGGGGGCCGCGTAATGCACGACTTCGAGCGACGGGCGATGCGGGAGCGGCGCCGGCGAGCGGCCGAGGAGCGCGAGACGGCAGCTTGGCTGCTGGCGCGCGTGCGGGAGGGCATGATCGAGTGGACGGCCTACCGCTGGGGCTGGAACGCGCGCGATCCCGGGCGTTGGGACTCGAGCGAGCTCGAGCGGGCGCACGAGATCGAGCGGCCCGGCCAGGCCGTGCGCCTCTACCTCGAGACGGCGCAGCCCTACTGCGAGCTCGGCCCGCGTGCGGCCTGGCGCGAGCTCTACCGGCGCTTCCGTAGCCGCTACAGCCGGGATGGGTGGCAGGAGCTCGGCGACACCATGCGCCGGGCGCTGCTCTTGATGGCGGGGGGCTACCGATGACACGCGAACGGGTGATCGAGAAGGTGAGGAAGCTCCTCGCGCTTGGCGAGAGCGACAACGAGCACGAGGCCGCAGCGGCGACGGCGCGCGCCCATGCCTTGATGGAGAAGCACGAAATCGCCGAGGCCATGCTCGGTGAGGAGCAGGACGAGGAGCCGGTCGGGGAGCACGAGCTCGGAGACGAGGGGCAGCGCCGGAGCGGCTGGCGCGGCTCGCTCGCCAACGTACTTGCGGACGCCAACGGGTGCCGGGCCTT
>JBFGJV010000289.1:0-3187 GCA_041577015.1 Myxococcota bacterium | reverse complement strand
TGCCTTCCGGGGGACCGGGTCGACCCCGGAGGGTCCCCCGGAAGGCAACTAAGGCAAGGAACGTCCCCACCTCTCCAGCTCTGCCAGGTCGGCGGTGGGGGGGTGGACGACGACGCGGTGGACGCCGAGGCGGGCGAGGGGCTCGATGGCTTCGGGGCGCGGCGGGGCTGAGGTGGTGAGCTCGATGGTGGAGGGGTCGCGGCCGGCTTCGCGGGCGGACTTCTCCATCGCCTCGCGCAGCACCGGGAAGCGCTCCGGGTCGAGGCGCAGCGGGTAGAAGCCGTCGCCGAGACGGCCGGCCCGGCGGGCGGCTGCGAGGCTGTGGCCGCCGACGACGATCGGGACGCCGCCCGGCTGCGCGGGGCGCGGCTCGCAGACGACGCGGTCGAAGCGCACGTGCTCGCCTTGGAAGCTCGCCACGGGCTCGCGCCAGAGCGCGCGCATGGCCGCGACGAACTCGTCGGTGCGCGGGCCGCGGTCCTCGAAGGGCGCGCCCAGCGCCTCCGACTCCTCGCGCACCCAGCCGACGCCGATCCCGAGCAGCAGCCTCCCGCCCGAGAGCCGGTCCAGGCTCGCGGCCGCCTTGGCCAGCACCACGGGATTGCGCTGCGGGAGCACGAGGACGCCGGTCCCGAGCCGCACCCGCTCGGTGGCCGCCGCGGCGTACGCGAGCCAGACGAGCGGGTCGGGAAGCGGCGTCTCGGGTGGGAGCGGCGAGCGTCCGCTCGGGTGGTAGGGATAGACCGACCTGGTGTCCGGGCACATCACCACGTGCTCCGGCAGCCAGATCGACTCGAAGCCGAGCTCCTCGACCAGGCGCGCGAAGTCGGCGGCGTAGGCGCCGTCCTCGATCGGGCCCAGGTTCACCGGCGCGGTGATCCCGAGCTTCACCGCTCGCGCTTCCGACGCTCCGCGAGCAGCGCCGCGCTCTCGGCCTGCTCCCGCTGGAGGGCCTGCTCCAGGGCCGCGCGCACGTCGGCATCGAGCAGCCGCTTCGCCGCCGCCGCGGTCTCGGGCGCGGCCTCCGCCATCGCGCCCGCGACCTGGCGCGCCTCGGCGAGAAGCGCGTCGTCCGCCACCACCCGGTTCACGAGCCCGATCTCCGCGGCCTCGCGTGCCGGCACGTTGCGGCCGGTCAGGATCAGCTCCCGCGCCCGCGCCGGCCCCACCAGCCGCGGCAGCCAGAACGTGCTGCCGAGGCCCGGCAGGATGCCCAGTCGCACGAACGGCATGCCGAGCACGGCGGACCCGGCCGCGAGCCGCACGTCGCAGCCCAGGATCATCGTCACGCCCACCCCGATGGCCGGCCCGTTCAGCGCCGCGATCACGGGCTTCGGATACGAGGCCAGCTCGAGTGGGAACGTGCGCAGGAACGCCTCCTCCCCCAGCCGTGGCCCCTCCGACGCCTCACCCGCCCGGGCGCGCTTCAGCACCTCGAGGTCCACGCCGGCGCAGAAGCCACGCCCGGCTCCGGTCCAGATCAGGGCGCGCACCGAGGCGTCGTCGCGCGCGCGCCCGAAGGCATGCACCAGCTCCTCGCCCATCTGCGGCGTGTAGGCGTTCAGCCGCTCGGGCCGGTTCAACGTGAGCGTCGCGACGCCATCCTCGATCTGGAAGAGGATCTGCTCGTACATGTCCTTCTCGAGAACTCCGCGTTTCGACGCGCTCTCGCCCGAGCCACGACGGCTCAGAAGAGCAACGTGTAGAGGAAGATCAGGATTCCGCCTCCGATCAGCGCTCCGCCGAGCAGGATGAACGCCGCGAGACTGAGCGGATGGGTCCAGGAGAGGGATGCGATCTCGACCAGGACGCCCAGGCTGATCAGCGATCCCGCAAGCCGAAGTCGGCGCCTCAAGACCTCCTCCCTCACCGGCCCTCCTCCCACGCCGAGATCGCCGTCCCCTCCTCGGGGTGGTGGTTCAGGGCATGGCAGTCCAGACAGGAGGTCGCGTTGCTCCCCAAGGCCTCCCGCAGTGCCTGGTGCGGGTCGCTCTCCTCGAACGACCTGGCGCCCTCGTGGCAATGCAGGCACTCGCGATTGTTGTACGGCTCGTGGATCGAGATGGTGTCCGGTGTCTTCCCCGCGTACTGAACCAGCACGTGACGGAAGCCGCGCACCTTGGCCTCGACGCCTCCGAACAAGGTGTAGTTCCTGTGGCAGCTGTAGCAGGCCTGGTCGCGCTCGACGCGCCTGTTCTGGAAGTGTGCCGCCGGCAGGTAGTCGGGGCTGTCCAGATACAGACTCTCGCCGTAGGGCGCCATCACGTGACAAGAGAGGCAGAAATCGTTCGATCTCGAATGCGCGAGGTGACTCACCACGCCGAGCCAGGTGACCAGCACCGGCAGGATGAAGAGCGCCAGGAAGGCCAGGAGCTTGCCCGAGCGCCGCATCAGACGAGGAGAATCGACCAGCCAGGCGATCAGGAAGATCGTGAGCAGCCCCGTCGCCATCAGCAGCAGATTGAGATGAGACGCGGCGTCGGTCATGACCTAGAGATCGGGTGGAGCCCAGCGCGGCGGGCGCTTCTCCACGAAGGCGCGCGTGCCCTCGCGCACGTCCGGGTGCGCGTCGTGCTCTCGCACGATCGACCAGGCGTGGTCGAGGCCGGCCTCGAGGCCGCGGTCGAGGCCCTCCCAGATCGCGCGCTTGGTGCGCGCCAGCGCGCTGGGGGAGTGGCGCGCGATCGCCGCGGCCAGCTCCCGGGCGCGGGGCAGCAGCCGCTCGGGCGGCACCACCTCGCCCACGAGCCCCAGCTCGAGCGCGCGGCGGGCGTCGAAGCGCTCGGCGCCGCCCAGCAGCGCAAGCCGCAGCACCGCCTCGAGCGGGATGCGCCGCGCCAGCCCCACCGGCTCGAGCCCCGACACCAGGCCTACCTTCACGTGGGTGTCGAAGAAGCTGGCCGTGTCGGAGGCGATCACGAGATCGCTGTCGGCGACGAAGTGCAGGCCGCCGCCGCAGCACATCCCGTTCACGGCGGTCACCACCGGCTTCCAGCAGCGGTTCTGGAGCGCGGTGAGCTTCAACCACGGTGAGTCGCGCCAGTCGGGCGGACTCTCGCCGGCCTCACCGGCGGCCACGCCTGCCACGTCCGCCCCGGTGCAGAAGGCGCGCTCCCCGGCGCCGGTCACGATCACGCACACCAGGGCGGGATCCTGCTTCACCGCCGCCCACGCCTCCGCCAGCTCC
>JBFGJV010000288.1:0-3210 GCA_041577015.1 Myxococcota bacterium | reverse complement strand
TGACCCAGCACGGCCCCCGTCGTATTCATGAGCACGTCCCAGGCACCCGGATCGCGCGGCAGCCAACGCTGGACGGACTCGATCCCCGCGGAGAGCGCCGCGGCCAGGAGCGCGACCGCCCAGACGGGCCACCGACTCAACGCAAGACCCAGGGGCACGAACAGGAGCACGTTCCGGACCAGATCGGGCACACCGCCCGCACTCCACTGGAAGGGGTGGACGGCGCACTGAAGCTCGAAGGGCGACAGCGTCGCCGCGAGCACGAGGAGCAGGTAGAGGGGAAACCAGGAGGGGATGGCTGCTGACTGCATGTCCGGCGGCGAGGGTAGCGGCGGGCCCGTCGCTAGCGGACGTTCGCAGTCTCGCTTCCGGCTCGCGTCTCCGTGGGCCAGCGCTCGCCGATCCGGGGATCGAGGAGCCGGGCGAAGGCGTGCAGGCGGCTGCGGGCCGCGGCCACGTCGTCGTCCGTCAGGGGGGTCTCGAGGCGGATCAGGGCGCCGTCGGCCCGGCCCTGGGTGAGGCGTCCCACGAGCCGGTCCCAGTTCTGGTCGAGGCCGCCGAGCATTCCCGTGCGCTGGTGGGAGCGGTACCAGAAGTGCACGAGGCGACGCCGGCCCTCGCGCTGCACCCGGTACTCGTTCACGCGGAAGCTGCCGCCGGGATCCGGGCGCAGGCGCCGCGCGTCCTCGATTCCCCAGCCGGCCCCCGTGTAGCAGCCCCGGGGCGTGTGCTCCGGCCGGCCGCCGCGGGTGGTGCCGTAGTAGCCCACGTAGATCCAGACCAGGGCGCCGCTCGGGTGCCGGTAGGCGCGCTGGAGGTTGAAGTCGGCGCGCAGCTCCCGCTCGACCGTCTGCTCCAGGGGAACGTCGCGCCCCTCCCAGCCGTCCAGCTGGTGGGGCAGCGTGGCCAGGGCCGAGGCGTCCACGCGCCGCTCGGGCTCCAGCTGGAGCCACCAGGCAAAGCCCCCCACCGCGATGAGAAGGATGCAGAGCGCCGCGGTTCCGATCCGGCTGCCGTCCATGGTGTCCCCTGGGTCATCGTGTCCGCCCGGGCCCTCCTGCCGTCAGGTTGCCTCATCGGCGTGACAGGGCAGGGCTCGTTGCCCCTTCTCGAGATTCCGACGCCGTGGGTACTTGCGCTCCCTCCGGGGACGCCACGCCGCACTTCTCCCTGAACCGCCCGTGCGCCCCTGGGGCTTCGAGGATCCGGACCACGTCACGCGCGCCGTTCCGTTCGCACCAGCACGAACGCCGTGGCGCACAGCCAGGGCGCGTAGGAGAGCCCTGACCGGGCAAGCGTCGGAAGACCCAAGGCGAAGAGCCCGACGGCTACCGCGATCGCGCAGGGCTGGATCAGCACGGCCCACAAAGAGGTCCGCACCGCGCTCGCCAGGGCTCCGCTCACCCGGGCGCCACGCCGGACCGCCGAATACCAACCGAGTGCCGCCAGGGTCGCAGCCAGAGGGATCCCCGCGTCGAAGGCGCTGAGCTCGAGGCGACCCTGGGTCCCCGTGAACAGGGGGCCCACAGGACGGACCTCGCCGCCGACCCCCCGGACCACCGCTCCGGCAAAGGCGGCAAGGGCGGACTCGAGTTCGGGGCTCGGCAATGCCACCAGGCTCGTGGGCACCGGCACCAGGAAGAAGCCGAGCAGGGCGCTTCGAAGCGGCGGAAAGCCCCGCGCCCGGGCCAGCCCGACGATCCCGAGCGGGAGGCCCAGGCGAGCCACGGACCAGGAGGCCGCGGCGATGCCCAGGAGCTCCAGCGCGAGTCCCAGCGCCAGAAGGAAGTAGCCGTCCGAGCGCGGCACTTCGGGCAGCTCGCGTCGTGCAGCAAGACCGAGCAGAAGAGGCGCCAGGAGCACGTAGGACGCCTCCGGCGTCGCCGCGAGGTGCCGACCGAGGTCCAGCAGGACCGGCGAGAAGCCGAGGAGAAGCGCGATCCAGGGCAGCGTGCGCTGGGCGCCCGAGCGCGAGGCCTCGGCTACAGTACGGCTCAACCCGTAAGGTCCCCCCAACGGTTCATTCTAACGTGCGAGAGGCGGTGAGTTCCCAGGCTGCGCTTCCCGACCTCGTGCGCCGCGCCGGCCGGATGCTGCGCTATCCGGACGCCCGCCACGATGCCTGGCACGAGTGGCGGCGCCGGCTGCGGGGCGAGCCCGACCTCCCGGCAGGCTCCCTGGGGCGCGTCCTCTTCGTGTGCCACGGCAACATCTGTCGGAGTCCCTTCGCGGAACGCGTCCTCAGGGAGCGTCTTCCGGCCCTTGAGGTGCGCTCGGCGGGGCTCGAGGCGGCCGAGGGGAACCCGGCGGACCCGGCAGCGCTCCGGGCCGCGGCGAGGGCGGGCTGCTCCCTCGACGCCCACCGCACGCGCCGCATGACGCCGGACCAGGTCGCCTGGGCGGATCTCGTCCTCGGCATGGAGGGCTCCCACGCCCGCCGGCTCCTGGCCCGCTGGCCGGAGGCCCGGCCCAAGCTGCGCCTGTTGGGAGACTTCCTGGCGTCACCGCCCCATCGGCTCCAGGATCCCTGGGGCCAGCCCGATGCCGTCTTCGACCAGGTCTTCGGGCGGGTGGTGGCGGCGGTGGAGCGGCTTGCCCGAAGGCTCGAGGAGGGGAGGGCCGCGTGATCCTGGCCTGGCTCGCCATCGGGCTCGCCGCCGGCTGGGTGGCCTTTGCCTACGTCGGGTACCCGCTCGCCCTCTGGCTGGTGCGCCTTCGCTCGCCACGCCCCGTGGCCCGCACCCACCACTCGCCGCCGCTCTCGGTGATCGTGGCGGTCCACAACGGCGAAGGAGAGCTCGCTGCCAAGCTCGAAGACACGCTCGCCCAGGAGTACTCCAGCCCTGTGGAGGTGATCGTCGCCTCCGACGGCTCCACGGACCGGACCGAGACCATCGCCGGCAGCTTCGCCGGGCGGGGCGTCGTCCTGGTCCGGAACCCCGAACGCCGCGGCAAGGAGGCCGCCCAGTCGGTGGCCATCCCCGGTGCGCGGGGCGACGTCCTGGTCTTCACCGACGTGGGCGCCCGCCTCGAGCCCGGCGCCCTGCGCGCCATCGTGCGACCCTTCGTGGACCCGAGCGTGGGCGCCGTGAGCAGCGAGGACGTGGTGGACACGGAGCAGGGGGAGGGCGCCTACGTGCGCTACGAGATGGCCCTCCGGCGCCTGGAGAGCGAGGCCTCGACCCTGATCGGCCTCTCGGGATCCTTCTT
>JBFGJV010000287.1:0-3244 GCA_041577015.1 Myxococcota bacterium | reverse complement strand
TCCTGGGCGCGGCGCACCTCGCCGGCCGTCCCGAGCAGGTTCTGCACGTGGTGGCCGATCTCGTGGGCCAGCACGTAGGCCTGGGCGAAGTCGCCCGGGGCGCCGAACCGCCGCCGCAGGTCCTGGTAGAAGGAGAGGTCGATGTAGACCTTGCGGTCGAGAGGGCAGTAGAAGGGCCCCATCGCCGACTGCGCGAAGCCGCAGGCCGAGCCGACCGCGTCACGGAAGAGCACGAGCCGCGCCGGCTCGTAGCCCGGGAGCGTGCGCGACCACGTGGCCTGGAGATCGTCCAGCACGAAGGAGACGAACTCCACCAGCTCCTCCTCGGCCTCGCTGGTCTGGAGCGTTTCCGGGGCCGAGCCGGGCGCCCCGACCGGCGGCACTTCGAGCTGCCCCTGCGGCACCGAGGCGATGATCTGGGCGAACTGCTCGCGGAAGCAGACCGCGAAGAGCACCAGGATCAGGAGCCCGCCCAGGCTGAGACGCGGCGCGGCGGCACGCGTGCGGCCGGTGCCGCCGCCCGCACGCGGGAAGCGCACCGGAAACGGGAGGCGCCGACGGCCGCCCGTCTCTGCCCGGCGATCCTCGATGTAGCGGCTCCGTCCGCGACGGGTCCAGCGCATCGCCTCCTCCTCGTGGGACATGATAGCCTGCACGACATGTGCGACTGCCTGGTGGCCGTAGGCATGGAGACGGCCGACGGAACCACGCTATTCGGCAAGAACAGCGACCGTCCGGAACGCGAGTGTCAGCCCTTCGTCCAGCTCACGGCCGCCGCCCACGCGCCGGGCTCGATGCTGCGGTGCACGCACGTCGCGATTCCCCAGGTCCCGGAGACCTATGCCGTGATGGGCCACTCGCCGTGGTGGGTGTGGGGCTTCGAGCACGGGGTGAACGAGCACGCGGTCGCCATCGGGAACGAGACCGTCTTCTCGAAGGAGCCGATCGAGGAGACGCCGGGCCTGATCGGGATGGATCTCGTGCGACTGGGCCTCGAGCGCGGGCGCAACGCGCGCGAGGCGCTCGAGGTGATGGCGGCGCTGCTGGAGCGGCACGGCCAGGGTGGGCCGGCCTTTGCCCCGGACGGCGCCGGCTATCACAACGGCTTCCTCGTGGCGGATCCCCACGAGGCCTGGGTGCTCCAGACCAGCAATCGCCGCTGGGCGGCGCGGCGCGTGCGGCGGGATGCCATCTCCAACCACCTCTCCCTGGGACGGGACTGGGAGATCGGGTCCAAGGATCTCGAGGGATTCGCGCGCAGCCGCGGCTGGTGGAGCAGCGAGGGTCGGATCGACTTCGCCGCCGCCTATCGCAACCCCGGCGTGCCCGGCCGCATCTCCGAGGGGCGTCTCGCCCGCTCGCGCGCACTGCTGGCGCGCGCGCGCCGCCTGCCCCGGCCCGAGCTCGAGGCGATCCTGCGCGATCACGGCCCGGGCGGACCGGTGCGGCTCCCGGGCTCGACGCCCGACGACGAGGCCTACTACACGCTCTGCATGCACAGCGAGCCGGTGGGAACCACCACCGCGAGCCTGGTGGCGCCGCTGTCCCGAACGCCCGAGGCCGCGCCCTGGCCGGTCTGGATCTCGTTCGCGACGCCGTGCACGGGGATCTTCCTGCCGGTCTACCTCCACGGCTTGATCCCGGCGGAGCTGGCGCGCGGAGGCGCGCAGCCGGACGAGCGCTCCGCCTGGTGGGTGCTGAAGACGCTTCAGGACGCCGCCGCCGCCGACTTCCCGGGCACGACGCCTCGCCTCCGGGAAGCCTGGAAGGAGGTGGAGACGCGCGTCGAGGCCGAGCGCGCCGACGCCGAGGGCCGCGCCGGCGCCGCGCTCCGCGCCGGTGACCCTGACGCGGCCGAGGCGATCCTGACGGAATTCATGACGCGGACCTGGCAGGGGGCGCTCGCGCGGGCGCGCGAGCTCACGGGGACGATCGTCGCCTGAGCGATCAGGCGCTCCGCGCCACGGCCTCCCGCTCCGGACGCACGACGCGCGGGCGCGGAAAGTAGTCGTCGCGCAGCTGCCAGGAGACGCCGAGCGCCGCCAGGATGCGTCGCTTGGTAGCCTGACGACAGGTGCCTCCCTTCTCGACGGCGTAGACCGTTCGGGGGGAGACGCCTGCTCGCTCGGCAAGCTCGTTCTGGGTCCAGCCCCGCGCCTGACGCGCGGCTCGAATGCGGTTCATGCGGATTCCCGTCCAGGGAGAGGGTAGCTCCGCGCGGCCCGCGGCGACTAGAGCGCTCTTCCGAGAATTGGATCCCCCTTGGGGGAAGGCCAAAAGTCTTCATGGAACGGGTGTCTAGCGAGCTGTGGGGAAATCCCCCGCGGGCGGGATTCGCTTCCCCTTGAGCGTCGTCCGCGTGGGCGGGTACTCGACGCCCGGGGCGGCCTCGTTCTCCACCTCGATCGTGAGCATCCCGTCCGCAGTGATGCTGCCCACGCTCGAGGAGACGATGCGCGGCCCGACGAAGGTCGGCACGAAGCCGAAGCCCGTGTCCACGCCCGGAACCGTGGCCATCACGAGCTGGGTCTGCGCGGTCCCGCGCAGCTTTCCGTTCTTGACGTCCCCCGAGCCGGTCCCGATCACCTCGGCGGGGAGCGGCCCGTCGGGCGTGGGATACGTGGTCTTGAGGGAGAACTTGGCCGAGTACCCGGAGCCCTCGCCGCTCAGGATCACCGTCCCCTGGATCCTCCGCGAGCGGCCGCTCTCCACCTCGACGGTCGTGCCCTCGACCTCGTAGCTGCCCCACATGGCCGAGGGATCGAGCACCGGGCTCGTGGCCACGACCGGGCTTTCGGGCGCCGAGGCCGTCTCGGTCTCCGAGCCACAGCCCCAGACGACCAGGGCGGCGAGAAGCAGAAAGGGGGCGATGCGGGGCATGGCGGGGGGTCCTCCCGCCCGGATTCTACGCGGCCGGGCGAAGGGAGGAAAGCGCCGGGTCCGGGGGCTCGAGCCGGAGGGGCGAACCAGTCCCAGGGCTTGCGATCGGCGGCTCACCCGCCGTCGCCGCCTCCTCGGGATCCAGCGACAGGGTCCGGGTCTCCGATACGTAGTTCGGGCATGGATCGCGATCGACAAGCAGATGGTCGCGGGTGACGATTCCGTCCGAGGGGAAACTGCTTACGCCCCGCCGCGGCAACCGCACGCGTCCCTGCGAGCATCCATGGGGTGAGCGAGGGGACTCGAACCCCCGACCTCCAGGGCCACAACCTGGCGCTCTAACCGACTGAGCTACGCCCACCGC
>JBFGJV010000286.1:0-3249 GCA_041577015.1 Myxococcota bacterium | reverse complement strand
GGGCCTCCTCCCGAAGCGAGCGCTCCACCAGCGGGTTCGCCAGCCCGGCCAGCGTGCGCCGGAACATCTTCACCGTGAAGGCGGGCGCCCGCGCCACGGCGCGGGCCATCTCGAGGGCGGTCTCGTCGAGCTTCGCATCGGGCACGACGCGCGACACCACGCCGTGTCGCAGCGCCTCCTCCGCGTCCATCACGCGGCCCGTGAGCGCCAGATCGGCCACGAGCCCGGGGCCGGCCATCTGGAGCAGCCGCGCGGTGCCGCCCGAGTCCGGCACCACGCCGTGGGCGATCTCCGGGAGGCGGAGCCTCGCGCTCTCGCCCGCGATGCGAAGGTCGCAGAGCAGGGCACGCTCGAAGGAGCCCCCGATCACCCAGCCCTTGAGGGCCACGATCACCGGCGCGGGGAGCGAGAAGAAGCGGCGCGCGCCGCGGTGACCGCGCTCGATGAACTCCAGGTGGCTCACGTCCTCCTTGCGCACGCCGAGCTCCGTCACGTCGCGGCCGGAGGAGAAGGAAGGTCCGTTGCCGCGCCACACCACGGCACGCAGGTCCTCGCGCTGGTGCAGCTCCTCCAGCAGCTCCCACAGGCGCGCGTCCATCTCGTCGTTGGCGGCGTTGTGCTTCTCGGGCCGGTTGTTGCTCAGGATCGCGATCGGGCCCTCGAAGTCGAGCAGCACGGTGTCCGAAGGCATGAATCCTCCTAGCGGCCGCGGAAGACCGGCGTGCGTTTCTCGGTCCAGGCGCGCACGGCCTCCCGATGGTCCTCGGTGAACGCGCTCGCCACCATGCGTTCGGCCTCCACGTCGAGGCAGGCCTCGAGGTCCTGCTGGAGCGCGCGGTTCAGGTTGTCCTTGGCGAAGCGCAGCGCCACGGGCGGTCCCGCGGCGAGCCGTGCCGCCCAGCCGAACGCCTCGGCGGCGAGGGCGGCGTCGGGGACGACGCGGTTGACGAGTCCCAGACGCTCGCACGCCCGGGCGTCCACGCGCTCGGGCAGGAAGTAGAGCTCGCGCGCCCGGGCAGGGCCCACCAGCCGGGTCAGGAACCAGCTGCCGCCGTAGTCGCCGGAGAGGCCCATCCGCAGGTAGGCCGTGGTCACGAAGGCGCTCTCGGCCGCGATCCGCAGGTCGCAGGACAGCGCGAGGGAGAGCCCGGCGCCCGCCGCGGGCCCGGGCAGCGCGGCCAGCGTGGGCTTGGGGAGGCGGTGCAGTGCCGCCGGGATCTCGTGCTCCCGGCGCAGCAGCTCGAGCCGCTCCTCCCGGGAGGCAGGCGGCCCCTGGGCCATCACCCGCGTATCGCCCCCGGCGCAGAAGGCCTCCCCGGCTCCGGTCACGAGCACGCAGCCCACGTCCTCATTGGCTCCGAGTCGGGGGACGAGCTCGCCCAGGGCCTGCTTCATCGCGGGGGAGAGCGCGTTGCGCGCCTCGGGCCGGTGCAGGGTCACGACCGCCACCCGCTCCTGCACGTGGCAGCGCAGGTGGTCGGTTCCGGTCTCGAGCTCGCGTCGGGGCATGGCGGCGCTCCCTGCCGCGACGTCCCCGGGGCGGCGTCGCGGCGCGGTGGATCATACACTGCGCGGTCGATGGGCCTTCCGGAGCCGCCCGCGCTCGGTGCCGCCGCCCTGCCCCGGGGCACGTTCGAAGACCACACCGTCGTGGTGACCGGCGGCGGGACGGGTCTCGGCAAGGCGATCGCCGTGGAGTTCGCGCGGCTGGGCGCCGCGGTCGCCGTGCTGAGCCGCGACGAGGCCCACCGCGACGCCGGCGTGGCGGCGGTGGAGGCAGCGGGCGGGCGCGGCCTGGGCGTGGTCTGCGACGTGCGCGACCCCGAGGCGGTGGCAGCCGCCTTCGAGAGCGTGCAGGGGGAGCTCGGTCTCCCGGGCACGCTCGTGAACAATGCCGCCGGGAACTTCCCCGCCCCCGCCGAGGACCTGAGCCCGAACGGCTGGCGGGCGGTGGTGGAGATCGTGCTGAACGGAACCTTCTTCTGCTCGCGGGAGTTCGCGCGCCGCCACCTGCAGAGCGGTGCCCCCGGCGCCATCGTGAACATCGGCGCGTCGTATGCCTGGACCGGCGGACCCGGCTTCGCCCACTCCGCCGCGGCGAAGGCGGGGGTGAAGAATCTCACCGAGACGCTGGCGGTCGAGTGGGCGCCCTACGGGATCCGCGTCAACGCGCTGGTGCCCGGCCTCGTGCCCCACGAAGACGAGGTTGCGGCGATCCGCGGCGTCCCCGGCCGCGGGGTCGCGGAGGGTGCACGGGCTCCTGCCGGCCGGGTGGGACGACCCCACGAGCTGGGCTGGGCTGCCACCTTCCTGGCCTCGCCCTATGCATCCTACGTGAGCGGTGCCACGCTCACCGTGGACGGCGCCAACTGGCCGCGCCGCGCGCTGCTGATGCCGGAGTTCACGCCCGTTCGCGAGCAGCTCGGGCGCCCTCCCTTCGGCTCCGAAGCGAGTGCATCGAAGCGACGCTGAACGCTTCGCGCGGACCTTCGGTGCTACACTCGCGCTCCGCATCATGGCCGCCCCCGCCTTCGACGCGCGCTACGAGCTCGAGGACCGCTACGCGCGGGAGTCCGGTCGCGTCTACCTGAACGGCGTGCAGGCCCTGGTGCGGCTGCCGCTCGAGCAGCGGCGCCGCGACCGGGCCGCGGGGCTCGACACGGCGGGCTTCGTCTCCGGGTATCGGGGCTCGCCGCTCGGCACCTACGACATGGCGCTCTGGCAGGCCCGGGAGCAGCTGGAGCGTCACCACGTGCGCTTCGAGCCGGGCGTGAACGAGGACCTGGCCGCCACCGCCGTCTGGGGCTCGCAGCAGGCAGGGCTCCATCCCGGAGCGCGCTACGACGGCGTCTTTTCGATCTGGTACGGCAAGGGCCCGGGCGTGGACCGCTCCTGCGACGCGCTCAAGCACGGCAACTACGCCGGGGCCGCGCCGCGCGGCGGCGTGCTGGTGCTGTGCGGCGACGATCCGGCGGCGCGCTCGTCCTCCATCGCGCACCAGAGCGAGTACGCCCTCGTCCACTGCGGGATCCCGGTGCTGAACCCCGCCGACGTGCAGGAGTACCTGGACCTGGGCCTCTACGGCTGGGCCCTCTCGCGCTTCTCGGGCTCCTGGGTGGCGATGAAGTGCCTGACCGATACCGTGGACAGCGCGCGCTCCGTGGAGGTGGGCCCCGACCGCGCTCCGGTGGTGGGGCCACGGGACTTCGAGCCGCCCGAGGGCGGGCTCCACATCGGCTGGACCAACCT
>JBFGJV010000285.1:0-3254 GCA_041577015.1 Myxococcota bacterium | reverse complement strand
CCGTTCAGGCGGTCCACCACGGTCTGCGTGTGGGCGGGATGGCAGGGGAAGTCGAGGGCGAGAGTGATGCCCGGGCGTGGAAACGAGAGCAGTCCGCTGCCTTCTTCGCCGCAGTCCTTCACCACCACCAGGTGGGGGCGCATGGGCAGCTCACGCAGCGCGTGGAGCACCGCGCGGGCGGGCCGATCGTTCGGATCGCGAGGCAGCACGCACTGGTGCTGGAAGAAGCCACGCCGACCGAAGACCCGGTTCCAGTCCCCCAGGCGATCCAGCGGATGGAAGAAGGGCTCGGGCGCCATGACCCCCGGCGGGCGCTTCGCGAAGCGGAAGGAGAGGCCGTTCCAGACCCGACCCGCGAAGGGCAGCAGCGAGGCTGCCGCGGAGGGCACGTCCAGGGGAACGCGCACGTGACGCGGAGGCCGGGGCGGGTGGGGCGGCGCCTCGTCCGGCTCCGCCCAGCGGCCCTGCGCCACGAGGCCGCGCCCGAACGCGGCTCCCGAGGAGAGCGTGTCCATCCAGCCCACCGTGTAGGGCCATTGGCTCCCCACTTCGCGCAGGCCGGTCAGAAGATCCTCCAGGCGTTCGAAGCGGTCGGTGCGCTGGTAGATCCAGGGCGAGGCGATGCGTCGCAGGCCGAGCTCCACCTCGAGGATGTGTCCGGTCAGGCCCATGCCCCCGAGCGTGGCGCGGAAGAGCTCGGGCTCCTCGCGTTCGGAGCAGCGCACGCTGCGTCCGTCCGCGAGTCGCAGCCGCAGCTCGTGCACATGGCGCCCGAAGCTCCCGTCGCGGTGGTGGCTCTTCCCATGCACGTCTGCGGCCACCATCCCGCCGAGCGTCACGAACTGCGTGCCGGGCACCACCGGCACGCACCAGCCCCGGGGCAGGAACAGCCGCTGCAGCGTGCCGAGGGAGAGCCCGGCCTCGGCGCGCAGGCGCCCGCTCGCGGCGTCGAAGTCCAGCAGGCGATCCGCACGCCGCGTGCACACCACCCGGGCGCCCGGTCGCGGCGGAAGCGAGGCGTCGCCGTAGGAGCGTCCGAGGCCGCGGCTCAGCACCACGTCGTCGGGCACGTCCGCCAGCCGTTCCGGCTCGAGCTGGCGGGCGCGCACGCGCAGCGCACGTCCCCAGCCTGCAATCTCGACCTGGGGCTCGCCGGCCTCCAGGGCCCGCCGCTCGGCAGGCGTCTCGTTCACGAGCTCGTTCTCCCCGAACAGGCAATGCCCCTGCGATGAATCGAGAAGCTAACCGCCCGCCTTCGAAGGCGCCTGCGCGGCGCGTTGACGGCCGCGGGGAGGCTGCGTAGTCTGGATCGCAACGCGCCGGGGTGGCGGAACGGGTAGACGCAGTGGCCTTAGGAGCCACCGTCCGCAAGGACGTGCAGGTTCGACTCCTGTCCCCGGCACCGCGCGGGCATCCACGCGGCGGCGAACGAGAGCATCCGTGAGCGACGCTTCGCAGGCCGACGAAAACGTCCAGGTGGACGTCCACGAGGAGCGCGAGGGCGTGCGCACCCTGGAGGTGGAGGTGCGTGCGGAGCGCGTGGGTGCCGCGTTCGAGCAGGCCTGGCAGCAGCTCGCGCGACGCGTGCGGGTCCGCGGGTTCCGGCCCGGCAAGACGCCCCGCTCGGTGCTGCGCAAGCTCTACGGCGCCAGCGTGGCCGAGGAGCTGGAGCGCACGCTGGTGGCGCAGACGCTCCCGGTCGCCCTGACGAGGAGCGGGCTCGAGCCGGTGAGCGAGCCGGCCGTGGACGCGGCCCCGCCCACCGAAGACGCGGCCTTCCGCTATCGGGCCCGCGTCGAGGTGAAGCCGGAGATCCGGCTCCCGGACCTCTCCGGCCTGCACGCGCGGCGGCCGCCGGTGGAGGTGGCCGAGGAGGACGTGGAGCGCGAGCTCGAGCGCCTGCGTCAGGCCCACGCGGTGCTGGTGGAGGAGCCAGAGGACACGGCCGCGGCGCGCGGACACGTGCTCACGATCCACTTCGAGGGGCGCGTGGACGGGGAGCCGTTCGAGGGCGGAAGCGGAGACCAGGAGGCCCTCGAGCTCGGCTCCGGGCACTTCCTGCCGGGCTTCGAGGAGCAGCTGGAGGGCGTGGGGGCCGGAGGACGACGCACGGTGCGCGTGGAGTTCCCGGAGGATCATCCCAAGCCGGAGCTCGCCGGCAAGAAGGCGGAGTTCGAAGTGGAGGTGCGCGCGGTGCGCCGCCGCGAGGTGCCGGCGCTCGACGACGAGCTGGCGCGCGACGTGGGCGACTTCGATTCGCTGGACGCCCTGCGCGCGGAGGTGCAGCGCCGCATCGCCTCCGCCCTGGAGCGGCAGTCGCGCGCCGTGGTGCGTCGGACGCTGCTGGACGACTTGCTCGGCCGCACGCCGTTCGAGGTGCCGCCTGGGGCGGCAGCGCAGCGCCTCCAGCGGCGCCTGGCCATGGCGCGACGGGAGATGGCCGGGCGCGGCCTGCCTGGGCCCGCGCTGGAGGCCCAGCTCGCGCGCTGGGAGGAGGAATGGCGGCCGGAGGCCGAACGCGAGGTGCGGGAGCAGTGGCTCCTCGAGGCCGTGGCCCGCGAGCACGGTCTGGAGGCCGAGCCCGCCGAGGTGGAGGAGCGGCTCGAGGCGCTGGCACGGGAGGAGGGGGTTCCGGCCGCCCGCCTGCGGCGCGCCTATGGGGAGGCGGGTCTGCTGGAGGGTCTCGGGGCCCGGGTGCGCGAAGACAAGGCGGTTGAATTCCTGCTCCGCACGGCTAAGGTCGAAGAGACGACGGGCACTTAGGGGCCCGCGGTGCGCTGGACGCGGCCGCGCCCCGGGCCCGTGTCAGCGTGTGTCCTCCCCCCACCGCACCGCGGACCGAGCGGAGCCGGAAGCGTACGAGCCGGAGTGCGGCCGTGTGTCGCACCGGTCGGAGCCAAGCATGCCCCTGATCCCCATCGTCGTGGAACAGAATCACCGCGGCGAGCGCGCCTACGACATCTACTCCCGGCTGCTCAAGGACCGCATCCTCTTCCTGGGCAGCGGAATCGACGACGAGGTCGCGAATCTCGTGATCGCGCAGCTGCTCTTCCTCGAGGCCGAGGATCCCGAGAAGGACATCCACCTCTACGTGAACTCCCCGGGAGGATCCGTCACGGCCGGCCTCGCGATCTACGACACGATGCAGTTCATCAAGCCCGATGTCAGCACCCTGTGCGTCGGCCAGGCGGCCAGCATGGGCGCGCTGCTGCTCGCCGGCGGCACCAAGGGCAAGCGCTACTGCCTGCCGAACT
>JBFGJV010000284.1:0-3256 GCA_041577015.1 Myxococcota bacterium | reverse complement strand
GCGGAGTCGCTGCACAACCGCCGCTACTGGGCGCGACTCCCGGTGCTGGGGCTCGGGATGGGGGCCTGGTCCACGGATCCCCCCGCCCGGGGCGCGCCCTTCGGCGCCCGCCGCGCCAACGTGCGCGAGCTTCCCGTCTATCTGGAGCGCGTGGAGGCGGGCGTCTCGCCGGGCGAGCCGGCGGAGCGGCTCGACGCCCGCGCCGCCCGGGGCGAGGCCGTCTTCCTGGCGCTGCGCACCGCCGAGGGGCTCGCCGCTCGGGGCTTCGCCCGAGAGTTCGGCGCGCCGCCCCGGCGCTTCTACGGCGAGGCCATCGCGGAGCTCACGGCGGCGCGCCTCCTGGCGGAGGCCGAGGACGGGAGCCTGCGCCTCACCCCGCGCGGCGTCCTGGTCTCCGACTCCGTCTTCGAGCGCTTCGTCTAAAGGGCTGGAGTCGAGCGGGGGGGCTGCCGATGATGACCGGTGGGGAGCCGCGAGTTGACGCGAGCCGTCCCCCCGAGTAACCCTTTCCCGTTGCCCAACAGGGGGTTGCGAGTCCGTTGGGAGAGCGCGCGCGACCGGAGCTGACGGATCGCCAGGAGGCGGTGCTGCGCGCCGTGGTGGCCGCCTATCTGGGCGAGGGCGCCGCAGTGGGCTCGCGCACGGTCTCCTATCTGCTGCCGGTGCCCCTCTCCGCGGCCAGCATCCGCAACACCATGGCGGAGCTGGCCGAGCTCGGCTGCATCGAGAAGCCCCACCCCTCGGCCGGCCGCATCCCCACCGAGACGGGGCTGCGCATCTTCGTGGACCGGCTGCTGGATCCGCGCCGGCTCGGCGCGTGGGAGAGGCGGGATCTGGCCGAGTGCCTGGGCGAGGAGGATCCCGAGTCGATGCTGCGCGTCACCTCGCAGGTGCTCTCGGAGCGCACCCACCAGCTCGGCTTCGTGGTGCCGCCGCCCCTGGACCGGGTGGTGCTGCGGCACGTGGCCCTGGTGCGGCTCTCGAGCGAGCGCGTGCTGGCGGTGCTGGTCTCCGAGAGCGGCGTGGCCCACCGCCGCGTGATCCGTGACGAGGCGCGCGGGGACCAGGCCGAGCTCGACCGGATCGCCGCCCAGCTGACCGAGCGCGTGGCGGGTCACACCCTGGCCGAGGTGCGGGCGGCGCTGGGCCGGGAGCTCTCCGAGCTGCGCCGCGGGGCGGACCGCGCCCTCCAGCGCGCCGTGGAGCTCGGCCGCCGGGCGCTCGCGGACGAGGGCGAGGAGCCGGCCGACGTGGTGGTGGCCACGCGCCTGGCGCTCCTCGATCAGCCCGAGTTCCGCGATCCCGAGCGGATCCGTCGGCTCTTCGCCGTGGTGGAGGCGCGCGAGACCCTGCTGCAGCTGGTGGAGGCGATGCTCGACGACCGCGGTGTGCGCGTGGCCTTCGGCGAGGAGCTCGGCGAGCCCGAGCTGCGTCGCTGCGCGCTCGTGGCCGCCCGCTACGGCGATCCCGCGCACCCGCTCGGTGTCGTCGGCGTGCTCGGCGCGGCGCGCATGGACTACGCTCGCGTCATCCCCCTGGTAGGCTACCTGTCCGAACTCCTGACGGAGCAGCTACGCCCGTGAGCGACGAACGCGACGAACGCCACGAAGGCTGGGAAGGCCTCGCCGAGGAGGCCTCGGAGGGCTCGCTCGATCCGAGCCAGGAGCTCGAGCAGGCGCTCCGCGAGGCGTCCGATGCGGTGGAGGAGCGCCAGGCGGCCCGCACCCGCGGGGAGGGCCCGGGCAAGGCCACGGAGGAGCTCGAGGCGGCTCGCGCCGAGCTGGAGCAGACCAAGGACCGCCTGCTGCGCATGGCCGCGGACTTCGAGAACTTCCGCCGCCGCACCCTCAAGGAGCGGCAGGAGGCCTTCCAGTACGGCCACCAGAATCTCGTCAAGGATCTCCTGCCCACGGTCGATAACCTGGAGCGAGCCATCGACCACGCGCGCGAGGCCGGCGAGGGGGGGGAGTCCAAGGGCCTGCTGCAGGGCGTCGAGCTGGTGCTGCGAGAGCTGCGACAGACGCTGGAGAAGCACGGGCTCAGCCAGATCGAGGCCGACGGCAAACCCTTCGACCCGGCGGTGCACGAGGCGATGACTCAAGCGGTGGACGGGTCGGTTCCAGCCAATACCGTGGTTGGGGTGTTCCAGCAGGGCTACCAGCTACGGGATCGTCTGCTCCGACCGGCCCGCGTCGCCGTGTCCACGCCCGGCGAGGAGAGCGAGTCCTCGGGCGAGGGCGAATCGGAAGGCTCGTAGGGGACCGGCCCCGGCCCGGTCCCGCGGAGGGATCAGGCGCCGATGGGCAAGGTCATCGGGATCGACCTCGGCACCACGAACTCGTGTGTGGCGGTGATGGAGGGCGGCAAGCCCGAGGTCGTCGCCAATGCCGAGGGCGCCCGCACCACGCCCTCCATGGTGGCTTTCACCGAGGCCGGCGAGAAGCTGGTGGGCCAGGTGGCCAAGCGCCAGGCGGTGACGAACCCCCAGCGCACCATCTTCGCCACCAAGCGCCTGATCGGGCGCAAGCGCAAGAGCCCCGAGGTGGAGCGCTTCGCCGAGGTGGCGTCCTTCGGCATCGAGGCCGCCGAGAACGGCGACGCCTGGGTCTCGGTGGGCGAGAAGCTCGCCTCGCCCCAGGAGATCTCCGGGCTGATCCTGGCCAAGATGAGGGAGACGGCCTCCGACTTCCTGGGCGAGGACGTGACGGACGCCGTCATCACGGTGCCCGCCTACTTCGACGACGCCCAGCGCCAGGCCACCAAGGAGGCCGGCCGCATCGGCGGGCTGAACGTGCTGCGCATCATCAACGAGCCCACCGCGGCGGCGCTGGCCTACGGGCTGGAGGAGGTCGACAACCAGCGCATCGCCGTCTTCGACCTCGGCGGCGGCACCTTCGATATCTCCATCCTCGAGCTCGGCGACAGCGTGTTCGAGGTCAAGAGCACCAACGGCGACACCTTCCTGGGCGGCGAGGACTTCGATCTCCGCATCGTGGACTTCCTGATCAAGGAGTTCCAGAAGGAGACGCAGATCGACCTGCGGGCCGACAAGATGGCGCTCCAGCGCCTGAAGGAGGCCGCCGAGCGCGCCAAGCAGGAGCTCTCCTCCACGCCCTCCACCGAGATCAACCTGCCCTTCATCGGGGCCGACGCCTCGGGCCCGAAGCACCTGAACCTGACGCTCGACCGCGAGCGCCTGGAGGCGCTGGTGGCGGACCTGATCGAGCGGCTGGTGGAGCCGTGCGAGGTGGCGCTC
>JBFGJV010000283.1:0-3269 GCA_041577015.1 Myxococcota bacterium | reverse complement strand
GGCCACGCCCCAGCCGTCGCCCTCACCGCCCAGGCGCATCGAATCCGGCACGCGCACGTCTTTGAAGAAGACCTCGTTGAAGCCCGAGCCGCCGTTGATCTGCTTGATGGGACGCACCTCGATGCCCGGCACGCGCAGGTCCACGATGAAGTAGGTGAGGCCGGCGTGCTTCACCACGTTCGGATCGGTGCGCACCACGATCATGCCCCAGTCCGAGTACTGGGCGCCGGTGCTCCAGATCTTCTGGCCGTTGATGATCCAGTCGTCGCCGTCGCGGACCGCCGTGGTGCGCAGGCCGGCCAGGTCGGAGCCGGCCGCCGGCTCGCTGAAGAGCTGGCACCAGATCTCCTGGCCGCGGGCCATGTCCTTCAGGTAGCGGTCCTTCTGTTCGGGCGTCCCGTGAGCCATCAGCGTGGGGCCGAGCATCCCGTGACCGATCACGTAGAGGTTGGGAGGCGTGTTGAACTTGGCCTCCTCCTGGTTCCAGATCACCTGCTGCATGCGCCCGAGGCCCTGGCCCCCGTACTCCTTGGGCCAGGTGAGGACGGCCCAGCCCTCGTCGAACTTCTTGGCCTGCCAGGCCTTGGCCTGGGCGATCACGTCCTCGGTCTCGCGCTCGCCCAGCACACTGGCCGGCGATTCGTCCGGGTCGCGAGGCTCGGCGTTGGCCGCCAGCCAGGCGTGGCAGCGGGCGCGGAATTCGGCTTCCTGCGGGGTGTCGTTGAAGTCCATGGTGTCCCTCTCTCGTTGCTCGGAGGTTCGGGGTTCTAGGCCGCTTCTCGTTCGACCAGACGTCGCACCAGCTTCTCGCGCCAGGCACTCGGGCTGCCCAGGGTGAGCGCCAGCAGCTTCGCGCGGCGGTAGAAGAGATGGCAGTCGTACTCCCAGGTGAAGCCCACGCCGCCGTACATCTGGATCATCTCCTCGGTCCCGTGCACGAACGCGTCGCTGGCGACCACCCGTAGGCTGCAGGCCGCGAGCGGGAGCTCCTCGTTGTCGTGCTCCAGGGCCCAGGCGGCGTAGTAGCCGTTGGAGAGCGCGATCTGGTTCTTGCCCCAGACGTCGGCCATGCGGTGCTTGAGCGCCTGGAACGACGCCACCGGCCGCCCGAAGGCGTAGCGATTGAGCGTCTGGTGCTTGGTGAGCTCGAAGGCGCGCTCGGAGCCCCCGATCTGCTCGAAGCCCATCATGACCGCGGCCCGGTCGAGAAGCCGCTCGGCCTGGGCCACGCCGCGTCCGGACTCCCCGAGCACCTGCGCCGGGGCTCCCTCGAAGACGATTCGAGCCTGGGAGCGGCTGGGATCGAAGGAGCGCAGCGCGGTTCGCGTGATGCCCGTGCCGTGGAGATCCACCAGCGCCAGGGAGTGGCCGTCGCCCTCCCGGGTCAGCACCACGCCGAGGCCCGCCACGTCACCGTCCAGCACCGGGAGCTTCTCGCCGCGCAGCTTCCCCTTGGTGAGCTCCGTGCGCGTCTCGCCGAAGTCGGGGTCGCCCACGCCCTCGGCGAAGGCGAAGGTGCCGACGAGCTCGCCCGAGGCCAGGCGCGGCAGGTACTCCTTCTTCTGCGCCTCGGACCCGAACAAGAGCAGCGCCTCCGTGGCCAGATAGACCGAGGAGGCGAAGGGAATCGGGGCGAGGGAGCGGCCGAGCTCCTGCGCGATCAGCACCAGCTCCAGGTAGCCGAGGCCGGCCCCGCCGTACTCCTCCGGCACCGTGGTGCCGAGCCAGCCCATCTCCGCCACGCCCTTCCAGAGCTCCGGATCGTAGGGGCGTTCCGACTCGAGCACGGCGCGGCACACCTCGAGGCCGGCGTGCTCGTCCAGGAACTCGCGAGCGGTCTGCTGGATGAATTTCTGGTCTTCGGAGAATTCGAGATTCATGAGCCGTCCTTCTCAGGGCGTCGCCAGAACGCGACGCGTGTTGGTTTCCAAACCCTTCAGGAGCTGCTCGAGCGAGCGGCGCCTGGGATCCGCGAGCCACTGGTAGGTGAGGCCGAACAGCGTGCCGAGGAACTGGGCGGTGGCCATTCCGGGATCCACGTCCCGTCGCACCGAGCCCGAACGGATCCCCGACTCGATCCAGCCGCGGATGCGGCTGCCCAGACGCCGGTGGTCCTCGAGCACCCCGGGCAGCATCTCCGAGGCCGGGCTCACCGCCTCGAACCAGAGCGCGAAGAGCGCGCGCATGGTCTCGGGCGACTGCTGCGCGAAGTCCCGGTGCGCGGCGAGGAAGGCCGCGAGCGCCTCCACGCCGTCGCGCTCCCCCACGTAGGGCTGGAGGTGCTCGCTCCAACGCTGCGAGATCCAGCGCATCACCTGGCGGAACAGGCCGGCCTTCGACCCGAAGCGGTGGGTCACGAGCCCGCGGCTGTACCCGGCCTCCTGCCCGATGGCGGCGAGGGTGGTCTTCTCCACGCCGCGCTCCACCATGAGCTTGATGGCCGCCTCGAGCATGCGCTTGTCGGAGAGCGCGCTGCGCTCGGCCTGGGTGCGGCGGGGGGTGTCGGGGGCGCTCACGCGAGCCCTCCTCCGACCTCCATCCTAGCCCAGCAAACTTGTTGGCTGCAAGCAAGTAAGGGTCCGGTGGACGCAGCAGCGAGAAACGCCCAAGATACGCGCCCTTGGGATGAGACGGACCTCCGAGACAACCGCGCCGCCTGCCGCCTCCGGCCCGCTCGCGGCGCTCCTCGATCGGCTCACGGGCGTCGAGTCCCTGGACCGGGACCTCTACCTGGGGATGCCGGAGCGCGGGGAGGGGGCGCTCTTCGGCGGCTTCGTGGCCGCCCAGACCGTGATGGTGGCGGGGCGCACCGTGGAGGACGGCGCCCTCCACTCGCTCCACGCCTACTTCCTGCGTCCCGGACGCCACGACGTCCCGATCCGCTACGTGGTGGACCGCATCCGCGACGGTCGCACCTTCACCACGCGTCGCGTCGTCGCGCACCAGGGCGGCGAAGCGATCTTCAACCTCTCCGCCAGCTTCGCCCGCCCGGAGCCGGGCATCTCACACCAGGATCCCGCGCCCGAGGCGCCGCCCCCCGACGATCTGCCCGACTGGGAGGATGCGCGGGTGCGCATCCTGGGCGATCCGGACAAGCGCCGCCCGGACGGCCCGGTGGAGGCGCGCCTGTGCGACCCGCCGCATCCCGAGCGCAAGCTCCCGGCGCGGCAGCGGGTGTGGATGCGTCCGCGCGGGCCGCTTCCCGAGGACCCGCTGGTCCACGCGGCGGTCCTCGTCTACGCGAGCGACCGCACGCTGATGAGCACGGC
>JBFGJV010000282.1:0-3274 GCA_041577015.1 Myxococcota bacterium | reverse complement strand
GCGATTGCCGCGCCGATGGCCAGCCCGCGGGCGTGGCAGGCCTGGCACTCGGACGCGCTGCGCTGCTGCACCGGGTGCGGGATGGTCGGGGGTGCGCCGTCGAAGGCCCGCAGCTCGGCCCGGTCGGCCACGGCCGCCCGGGTGCGCGGGCCGTTCGAGCGCCCGGCGTCGAGCCGGCTCGCCGACGGCCGGGCAGAGGCCTGGGCGACGAGCTCCTGCCGATCCACGCTCCAGCCCGCCTCGCGAGCGCCGGAGCGCCAGGGATGGACCGAGAGCTCGGCGTAGCGGCGTGCCGGGCGCGCGACACCCTCGTCGAGCTCGGGGCGGTCCGACCACTCCGAGACCACCGGCTGGTACTCCCGCGCCCGCGTCGCGTTGAGAAAGCCGGCCAGGCACACGCCGATCAGCCCGGCCAGCAGCACCTGCACCGCCCAGGAATCCCGGCCCGGCTCGCGGAGCCGCTCGCGTGCGTCGTCCTCGTGTCTCACGCCTTGCGCACTCGCGCTGCACACTTCTTGAAGTCGGGCTGCTTCGAAAAGGGGTCGTGCGCGTGGAGGGTCAGATCGTTCACGAGGAGTCCCTCGTCGAAGAAGGGCACGAAGACCGTCCCCGGCGGCGGCTCGCCGCGGCCCCCGATCCAGACCGGCAGCTCGAGGCTTCCGCGTCGGGTCTCGAGCTTCACCCGGTCGCCGTCGTCGATGCCGTGGGCCTTGGCGTCCTCGCGGTTCATCTCCACGTAGGCATGAGGCATGGCGCGCCGCAGCTGGGGGATGCGCATCGTCATCGAGCCCGAGTGCCAGTGCTCGATCACGCGACCGGTGCAGAGCCAGAGCGGATACTCGGCATCCGGAGACTCGGGCGGCGGCTCGTAGGGGTGAAACCAGATCTGGGCGCGGCCGTCCTTGCTGGTGGAATGGTAGAAGTCGATCCCCCTGCCCTTCGCCACGTAGGGATCGTCGAACTCGGAAAACCGGAAGCGCGTCTCCCGCCAGCTCCCGTCCGGCTGCTCGACGACGGGCCAGCGCAGCCCTCGGGTCTTCACGTACTCGGCGTAGGGCGCCAGGTCCTTGTGCTTCTTGCGCGAGAAGCGGCGGTACTCCTCGAAGAGCTGCTCGTCGACGTTGACGTCGTAGTAGTGCTTCCAGCTCCAGACCGGGACGTCCTTGCCCTTCGCGTCCTTGATCGCGAACAGGAAGCGGCCGTCCTTGTCCCGCATGCCGGCGAACCCCTTGTCGTAGAGACGCCGCGCCACGGCGATGATCTGCCAGCAGTCGTCCCGGGCCTGCCCCGGCGGCTCGACCATCTTGAACCACTGCTGCGTGCGGCGCTCCGAGTTGCCGAACATGCCGTTCTTCTCCACCCACATGGCCGAGGGCAGCACGAGGTCGGCCGCGAGGGTGGTGGCGGTCGGGTACACGTCGGAGACGATCAGGAACTTGTGGGGATCGCGGGCGGCGGGCTCGAAGAGGCGCTGGCGATTGGGAAGGGTCTGTCCGGGATTCGTGACCTGCACCCATAGCGTGGAGATGTCGCCGCCGTCCTTGGCCGGCTTGCTGAACTGCTCCCACATCTTCACGGTGTGGTAGCCGGGCTTCGCGTTGATGCGCCCGGCGGGCAGGTTCCAGATCTGCTCGGCGTCCTTGCGGTGGGCCTCCTTCGCGACCAGCCGACCGCCGGGCAGCAGGTGTGCCAGGGTCCCCACCTCGCGTGCCGTCCCGCAGGCGGAGGGCTGGCCCGTCAGGCTGGTGGGCGCGTCGCCCGGCCGCCCGAAGTGCCCGGAGAGCAGATGCAGGCCGTGAACCAGCGCGTTGATCGCCGTGCCCCGGGTGTGCTGGTTCATGCCCATGCACCACAGGCTGGTGATGCGCAGGTCCCGGCGCCCGAAGAGCTCGGCGAGCATGCGGATGTCGTGCGTCGGAACGCCGGAGATCCTCTCCACGTGGTCCGGGGTGTAGGGCGCCAGGGCCTTCCTGTAGTCCTCGAAGCTGATGGCCTGGCCGAACAGCGTCTGCGGCTGGGAGTGACCCCGGAAGCTGCAGTGCTTGTCCACGAACTCCCGGTCGTAGGTTCCGTTGGCGAGCAGCAGGTGGGCCACACCGTTGGCGATGGCGAGGTCCGTGTTCGGCTTGAAGTTCAGGTGGCGCTGGCAGTGGGCCGTGGTCCGGGTGCGGCGGGTGCCGATGTCGATCATCAGCACCTCCTCGCCGCGCGAGCGGCGGTCGAGCACGCGGGAGAAGAGCACCGGGTGCATCTCCGCCGGGTTGTTGCCCCAGTTGATCAGGACGTCGCAGCGGTCGAGGTCGTCGTAGCACCCAGCGGGCTCGTCCACGCCGTAGGTGGCCAGGAAGCCCGTCACCGCCGAGGCCATGCAGAGCCGGGCGTTGGGATCGATGTGGTTGTTGCCGAGCCCGCCCTTGATGAACTTCTGCGCCGCGTAGCCCTCCGGGATCGTCCACTGCCCGCTGCCGTAGATGGCGAAGCCGGCAGGGTCCTTCGCGATCCGCCCCGCGATGATCTCGAGGGCCTGGTCCCAGCCGATCGGGACCTGGCGACCCCCCTTGCGGAGCAGCGGCGTGGTGAGGCGATCCTCGCCATAGAGGGCGAGCCCCACGTGGTAGCCCTTGACGCACAGGAGCCCCTTGTTCACCTCCGCCTTGCGGTCGCCCGCGATGGCCACCACCCGGCCCTTCTCGACTCCCACCTGCACGTGGCAGCCGGTGCCGCAGAAGCGGCAGGGCGCCTTGTCCCACTTCACGCCATTGCCGACGCGCGCCGCCACGTCCGGGTCGAGCGCGGACTTCGCCTCGGCCTGGGACGCCCTCCCCGCTGCGGCGCTGGCCGCCGCCATCGCGGCGAGCTTGATGAAGGCGCGGCGTTCTAGCTCCACGTCGGCTCTCCCTTCGGGTCCCCGTCTCGCGTCTCGGGGTCCAGCAGCTGGTCCTCGAAGTGGCTGAAGGCGACGTCCACGTGGGCGACGCCCGGGATGGCGGCGATCGCCCGCACCCGCGGCTCGGCGTCCTGGCGCGGGTGCATGTCGAGCACGACCGGAAGCTTCCCCGCCTCGAAGTCGCCGATCACGACGTCTCGCTCGCGCACGAGGCGCGCGAGCAGGCGGCCGCGGCCCACCTTCGAGCCGTCCTCCAGGGTGAGCACCAGCCCCAGCACCGGCATCTACGCTTCCTCCCGACGTGGCGCGCGCGGGCCGAGGCGCGAGCCTCCGCTCAGCACCTGCGCCGTGATCTTGACCGCGACGGTGAAGATGCCGAGCCCGAAG
>JBFGJV010000281.1:0-3318 GCA_041577015.1 Myxococcota bacterium | reverse complement strand
GAGCGGTCCGTAGCCGAACTCCTCGTAGAGCTGCGGAACGCGGGCCACGGTGGCGTCCGAGATCTTCCAGATCGGCGTGCCGTCGTCTTCACGCCGCACGCGGTCCAGCATGATGTCCACCGTGCGACGCTTGGTCTTGATCTTTCCGACCCGGTCACGGCCCGGCGGGAGTCCGTCGTCCTGCACCCCGCCGGGCTGGTCGGAGAGCGTCTCCAGGTCGACCCAGAGCTCCCGGTCCAGCACGATCTTGAGCTGCTGGGCCAGCATGGGCGCCCGGGCGGCCGGCATGGAGCGTGGGAGCTCCAGGTAGCGGCCCGCCTTCTCGAAGTCGTCGGAGCGTGCCGCGTCCAGGAAGCCCTGCATGGCGCTGCGCGGGACGCCGCGGTCGAGCGGGTCGGCGGGGCCGACGGCGGGCCCGGGCTCCTGGGTCTGCTTCGACTCGGCGGACTCCTCTGTAGCTTCGTCCTGCGTGGCGGCGGGCGCCTGGGCCGGCGCCGGCGCACCGCCGAGCAGCACGGCCAGGGCCAGGACGACGACGCCTGACGCCGGTCCGCGACGCCGGTCTCGCACGACTGTTTGGATCATCGGAATGCCCTCCCTTGGGTGGGACGGGCATTCTAGGCGGGACGCGCCGGGGATCGAGGCGGCGGCTCGCGTCGCCGACCCGCCGTCGCCCGAGCAATCCACCTGGGAGATTGGACCGGATGGTGCCTGTCGAGCCTTGCTCGGTCCCCCCGAACGACGACGGGCGGCGCCGCAGCTTCTCGGCGAAGCCTAGGCCGAAGATGACTCCCAGTCAAATGCGCGCCGACGCGGCCCCCGCCTGGGGGCCAGGGCCTATACTGGGCTCCCCTCGCGCCTCGGGAGGTTCGCCGTGGCACGGATCGTGGTCGGCATCGGAGTGGCGCTCGTCGCGCTCCTCGCCGTGCTGGGCTGGCAGCGCCTGGGCACGTTCGAGCACGAAGCCGTGGCCCCGGACGTCCACGCGATCTTCGGCCTGGGCGGCAACGTCTGCGTGCTCGCCACCGAGCGTGGCGCCGTGGTCGTGGACACCATGACCTTTCGCATGCAGGGCCAGCGCATTCGGGAGCTCGCGGAGCGACTGGCGGGAGGACCGGTTCAGACGCTCCTGAACACCCACTATCACCGCGATCACACCCACGGAAACCCGGGCATGGCGCCCGGTCTCCCCATCGTCGCCACCGAGCGTACCCGCGAGCACCTGGTGACGCGCGATGCCGGCTACTGGGAGGGCGCCGCCGCCGAGACGCTACCGAGCGTCCTCTTCGAGGACGAGCACGAGCTGCGCCTGGGCGGCAAGACGATCCGCGCGATCCATCCGGGGCGCGGCCACACCGACGGCGACCTGGTGGCCCTCTTCGTGGAAGACCGCGTTCTCTGCGCGGGCGACCTGTTCTTCAACCGGCGCTACCCCCGGATCGACGTGGAGGCCGGCGGCTCCGTGGCGGCCTGGATCGAGGCCCTCGATCGCGTGCTCGCCCTGGACTTCGACAGAGTCGTCCCCGGGCACGGTGCCGTGAGCGACCGGTCCGGGCTCCAGGCCTTCCAGGACTTCCTGCGCGAGGTCTGGGAGCAGGCGCAGGGGGCGGTGCAGGAGGGGCGCCCTGCCGAGGATTTCCTGGCGACGGCACGGCTCACGCGCGACGCAGGCTACGAGAGCATCTACGTTCCCTTCGTCCTGGACATCAACCGCGACTACGTGCTGCGCACCGCCTTCGAGGAGGCGCGCGGCACGGCCGGAGGCTCCTGATGGATCTCGAGACGCTGTTCTCGGTGGAGGACAAGGTGGCGCTCGTCACCGGGGGCTCGCGGGGCATCGGAGCGATGATCGCGCGGGGCCTGGTGGCGGGCGGGGCCAAGGTGTACGTGGCTTCGCGCAAGAAGCAGGACTGCGAGAAGGTCGCCGCCGAGCTCTCCAAGCAGGGCACCTGCATCGCCCTGCAGGCCGACCTCTCCGACGAGGGCGGCTGCGCGGCGCTCGCCGAGGAGCTCTCCAGCCAGGAGTCCACGCTCCACGTCCTGGTGAACAACGCCGGCGCGAACTGGGGCGCGCCGCTGGCGGAGTATCCGGAGTCCGGCTGGGACAAGGTGATGGCGCTCAACGTGAAAGGGGTCTTCTACCTGACCCAGAAGCTGGTGCCGCGTCTCGAGGCGGCGGCGCGCCCGGGTGACCCGGCGCGGGTGATCAACGTGGGCTCCATCGATGGTCTGCACACGCCGCCCCTCGAGACCTACGCCTACTCGGCCAGCAAGGCCGCCGTTCACCACCTGACGCGGGCCCTGGCGCGGAAGCTCGCGCCCCGGATCACCGTGAACGCCATCGCGCCCGGTCCCTTCCAGAGCAAGATGATGGCGGCGACGCTCGAGCGCCTGCACGACGCCATCGTGGCGAGCTGCCCCCTGGGCCGCATCGGCGAGCCAGAGGACATGGCGGCCATCGCGCTCTACCTGGCCTCCCGCGCCGGCGCCTACGTGACCGGCGCCGTGATTCCCGTGGACGGCGGCATCTCGACCACCGTATGAGCTCGGAAGCCGGCTTCGCTCGGGCTCTGGACGCCCACGGCCTGGCGCCCCTCGCGCGGGCCGGTGTCACGACCCTCCAGGTCAACGTGGGGAAGCTGTGTGATCTGGCCTGCCACCACTGTCACGTGGAGGCGGGGCCGAAACGCACGGAGCGCATGGACCGACGCACGGCCGAGCGCGTGCTGCACCTCCTCCGACGCAACCCGCAGCTCGAGGAGCTCGACCTGACGGGGGGCGCGCCGGAGCTGAACGAGAACTTTCGCTTTCTGGTTGCCGGGGCGCGGGCACTCCGGCGCCGCGTCGTCGATCGCTGCAACCTGACCGTCTTCTTCGTACCCGGCCAGGAGGAGACGCCGGAGTTCCTGGCCCGGCAGGGCGTGCGCGTCGTGGCGTCGCTCCCCTGCTACACGCCGGGCAACGTCGACCGCCAGCGGGGGCGGAGCGTCTTCGAGCGCAGCATCGAGGCGCTGCGCTGGCTGAACCGGCTGGGCTACGCGCAGCCCGGGTCGGAGCTCGCCCTCGACCTGGTCTACAACCCCCTCGGTGCGACCCTCCCGCCGGGCCAGCGGGAGCTCGAGGAGCGCTACCGCAAGGAGCTGGGCGAGCACTTCGGCATCGACTTCGACCGGCTCATCACCATCACCAACATGCCCATCAAGCGCTTCGCGCGCGCGCTCGAGCGCGAGGGCAGGCACGAGGCCTACCTCTCGCTGCTCGTGAACCACTTCAACCCGGCCACCGTGCCGCGGCTCATGTGCCGCTCGCTCCTCTCGG
>JBFGJV010000280.1:0-3326 GCA_041577015.1 Myxococcota bacterium | reverse complement strand
GGGACACCGCGGTCCGTGAAATCGCGGCGCGCTTCGCCGCCATCCGGGACGAGCACGGCGGCGAGTCGATCTTCTACTACGGGGGCGGCGGCCAGGGAAACCACCTCCCGGCCGCCTACGCGCGCGCGACGCGCGCGGCGCTCGGCTCCGCCTACCGCTCGAACGCCCTCGCCCAGGAGAAGACCGGCGAGTTCTGGGTGAGCGCGAAGATGATGGGGGGCTTCACGCGAGCCGACTTCGAGCACTGCGAGGTCGGCGTCTTCATCGGCAAGAACCCGTGGTTCTCCCACAGCATCCCGCGCGCCCGCGTCACCCTGCGGGAGATCGCGAGGGATCCGAAGCGTGCCCTGATCGTGATCGATCCCCGGCGCTCGGAGACCGCGGACCTGGCGGACTTCCATCTCCAGGTGCGCCCCGGTGGCGACGCCTGGCTGCTGGCGGCGATGGTGGGCGTGCTGGTCCAGGAGGGCCTGCTGGCCCGGGACTGGCTGGCGGAGCACGCCGTGGGGCTCGAGCAGGTGCTCCCGCACTTCGGGGCGCTCTCGGTCTCGAGCTACTGCGAGAAGGCGGGCGTCCCGGAGGACCAGGTGCGCGCCGCGACGCGTCGCATCGCCACCGCCTCCAGCACGGCGTTCTTCGAGGACCTGGGCGTCCAGATGAACCGGCACTCCACGCTGGTGAGCTACCTGCACCGCCTGCTCTGCTTCGGCACCGGGAACTTCGGCAAGAAGGGCGCCGTGTACTCACCGGCGGCCATCCAGCCCCTCGCCTCCGCGTCGGGGAGCGGTGAGCGCAGGAGCCCCGTGACCCGCTCCCGCATCATCTCGGGCATGGTCCCGTGCAACGTGATCCCCGAGGAGATCCTGACGGACCATCCCAAGCGCTTCCGCGCCATGCTCTGCGAGAGCGCCAACCCCGCCCACTCCCTGGCCGACAGCCCGCGCATGCGCGAGGCGATCCAGGCCCTGGACCTGGTGGTGGTGATCGACGTGGCGATGAACGAGACGGCGCGCCTCGCCGACTACGTGCTGCCGGTGGCGACGCAGTTCGAGAAGGCCGAGGCCACCTTCTTCAACTTCGAGTTCCCGAACAACTACTTCCACCTGCGCCGCCCGCTCCTGGAGCCGCCCGAGGGCCTCTTCTCCGAGGCGGAGCTGCACGCGCGCCTGCTCGAGGCGCTCGGAGCGCTGCCGGAGCCCGCGGTGAAGAGCCTGCGGGAGGCCTGGGAGCAGGGGCGCGAGCGCTTCCGGAACACGTTCTTCGAGCTGCTCGGGCAGGATCCGGGCTTCTTCTCCGTGGCGCCCTGCGTGCTCTACCGCGCCATCGGCGACAAGCTGCCGCATCGACTCGCGGAGGGGGCGGTGCTCTGGGCCCTGACGCAGATGGCGGCGCAGCGTTCGCCGGACTCGATCCGCCGCGCCGGCTTCGCTGGCGAGGGGCCCGAGCTCGGGGACGCGCTCTTCGACGCCATCCTCGAGGCGAAGAGCGGCGTGGTCTTCTCCGTGGACGGGTGGGAGGAGAGCTGGAAGCGGGTAGGGACGCCCGACGGCCGTATCCACCTCGCGGTGCCCGAGCTTTTCCCGGAGCTCGACGGCCTCGCCGCGGAGGAGGCGCCCGGGGCCAACCCGGAGTTCCCCTTCGTGCTCTCCGCGGGGGAGCGGCGCTCGTTCACCGCGAACACGATCGTCCGCAACCCGGAGTGGCGCCGGAAGGATCGAAGCGGCGCGCTGCGCATGAATCCCGAGGACGCCGGGCGCCTCGGCATCGCGGACGGCGACCGCGCCCGTCTCACGACGAAGCGTGGCAGCACGGAGGTCGACGTCGAGGTGTCGGACCGCATGCAGCCGGGACACGTCTCGCTTCCCAACGGGCTGGGGGTGGACTACCCGGACGAGGGCGGGAGCCGCGAGGCCACCGGCGTCGCTCCCAACGAGCTCACCGCCGGCGAGGACCGCGACTGGCTGGCCGGCACGCCCTGGCACAAGCACACGGCGGCCCGCGTCGAGGCGGTGTAGGCCCGGCGCTTCGGCACGTGGGCGGCGGCCGCGTCGACCTGGTGGCGCACTCCATGGGCGGCCTGGTGGCGCGCTGCTACCTGCAGCTCCTGGGCGGGGCGCGGCGCGTGGATCGGCTCGTCACGCTCGGCACCCCGCACCAGGGCACCCACGCGGCGAACTTCATCCCGTCCGCTCTCGTGCGTCAGCTCCTGCCCGAGAGTCCCTTTCTCCGGCATCTGAACGCGCAGCCCCCGCCCGACGGGCTGCACGTCATCTCGGTCGTCGCTGGCCGCGACCTGCTGATCCAGCCCATCGCCTCCGCCCGCTGTCCCTTCGGCGAGAGCGTCCACTTCGACGACTTCGGCCACGTCGAGCTCCTCTTTCGCCCCGAGGTCTTCGCCGAGATCGCCGGCCGACTGCGCCGCCCCGGGCGCTGAGATGCGCAGCCGCTCCCGGGGGGCCGAGGCTTTGCGACCGGGTACCATAGGAGCGGGAGGACGGTCGCTTGGCCAAGACGAGCAAGACCGGCGGCGGCAAGCTGCCCGGCACCTTCAGGCGCTTCGTGGAGCGCTTTCCTGCCCTGGCGAAGGCGCACGAGGACGTGGCCGGGGCCGTGGAGCGCATGGGACCGCTGGACCGCAAGACCTGCGAGCTGGTCAAGATCGGCATCTCGCTCGGAGCCGGCCTGGAGTCAGCCCTGCGCAGCCACGTGCGCCGGGCCGCGCAGGCAGGCGCCAGCGTGGAGGAGATCGAGCAGGCCATCATGCTGGGCATGAACACCACCGGCTTCCCGCGCACGGTGGCGGCCTGGAGCTGGGCGCACCAGCAGTTCGAGCGCGACGCGGAGGAGCAGGGCGGCTCGTGACGGTGGTGACCGTGAAGCTCTTCGGGCGCGAGGCGGATCTGGCGGGCCGCCGCGAGGTGGCCGTGCCCGTGGACGGCGCGGTGACCTGCGCCGACCTGGCTCGTCTGCTCGCCGAGGCCGAGCCGAGCCTGCGCCCGGCTCTGGGGCAGTGCCGCTTCGCCGTGAACCACGCCTTCGCCAAGGGAGGGGAGAGCGTGGGACCGGACGACGAGGTGGCGCTGATCGGCATGGTGAGCGGCGGATGAAGCTCGCTGTCTCTGTCGTGGAGGGGCCGCTGGCGGAGACGGCCCCCGCCTGGGCGCCGCCGGGCGCGGGCGCCGTGGTGTGCTTCGAGGGCGTGGCGCGCCCCACGGAGAACGGTGATCCCATCGTTGCCCTCGACTACGAAGCCTACGACCCCATGGCCAGCCGCGAGCTCGAGCGCCTGGCCGGCGAGGTGATGGGCGAGTTCGGCCTGCTCGGTG
>JBFGJV010000279.1:0-3334 GCA_041577015.1 Myxococcota bacterium | reverse complement strand
GGGCGCCGTGGACGCGCTGGTGGACGTGGTGGGGAGCGTCGCCGGCCTGCTGCGCCTCGGCGTGCGCCGCGTCAGTTGCTCGCCGCTCGCGCTCGGGCACGGACGCGTGGAGACCGAGCACGGCACGCTTCCGCTTCCGGCGCCTGCCACCCTCGAGCTCTTGCGCGGCGTGCCGGTGGTGCCGGCGGGCGTGGCCTGGGAGACCGTGACGCCCACGGGCGCGGCCCTGGTCGCCACCCTGGTGCACGAGTTCCGCGAGCTTCCGGCGCTTCGCATCGAGGCCATCGGTGTGGGCGCCGGGGACGACCGGGTGGGACCGCTCCCGAACGTGCTGCGGGCGGTGCTCGGGCGCGAGGACGGCCTGGGGGCCGACCGCGTGGTGTGTCTGGAGGCGAACCTCGACGACTTCGTGCCCGAGCACTTCGAGTACCTGATGGAGCGCCTGTTCCAAGCCGGGGCACTCGACGTGGCGCTCCAGCACCTGCACATGAAGAAGAGCCGGCCCGGTTTCGGGCTTCGGGTGCTGGCCCACCCCTCGGAGCGGACGGCCCTGGCGGCGGTGCTGTTCGCGGAGTCGACCACCCTCGGCGTGCGCGCCTTCACGTGCGACCGCCTGGTCCTGGAGCGCGAGATCCGACGCGTGGTGACCCCCTTCGGCCCGATCCGGGTCAAGCTGGCCCGCATGCCCGGGGGTGAGCGGGTGGCGTCGGCCGAGTACGAGGACTGCAAGCGCGCCGCCCGCCGGGGCCGGGTGCCCCTGCGGGAAGTGGTCCGGGTGGCGGAGGAGGCGGCGCGACGGCGCGAGACGCCTTGACGAGCCTCCACCGCTCCTCCTAGCATGCTTTCCGCGCTCCACGACGGGCGCCCAGGAGGTGTTGGAGATGGGGGATCTTCCGAACGCAGTGGTGAAGCGGCTGCTCGCCAAGCACAGCGGGGGCCTGCGCGTGTCCGGTGGGGCGCTCGAGAAGGCCGTGGAGGCCGCCGAGGGCTACATCGCGCGTCTGGCGCGCGAGGCCCAGGCCGCGGCGACCGCCGACAAGCGCAAGACGGTGATGGACCAGGACATCAGCAGCGCCCGCTCGAAGCTGGACGGGGGCCTCTAGCCCCCGCGGCTCAGCAGCGCGCCGGCGCTCGCTCCAGGGCGCGCAGGTACGACACCCAGAGTGCCTCGCCGCCCGCCTCGAAGCCGCGGAAGCGCAGGCCCACGCCGGTGGTGGAGCGGCCCGCGCCGTCCAGCTTGTACACGACCTCCGACTCCACGGAGACGGTGCTTCCGAATTCCGGCAGGTACAGCTCGAAGCGCTCGCAGGCGCGCAGTGGCAGCGGGTGCTCGGTGCGCACGAACATGCCGAGCCGGCCGATGGCGGACGTGACCTCGGGATCCTGCGCGCCGCGCCAGGCCACGGAGACCGGGCGCGCGTAGCGCGTGAAGCGCCGGTGCCGGGGCTTGTTCACCAGCTGGTCGAACATCGGGGCGAGCTTCGCCACCTCGAAGGGCTGGGTCAGGTAGCCGGCCGCGCCGGCGCGTCGGGCCTCGTCGCGTCGGGACTGACGCGGTCGATCGTCCAGCACCAGGATGGGCACGCGCGACACGCCGGGCAGCGCCTGGAGCGCCGGAATCACCTCGACGCCGTCGGCACGGTCCAGCCGCGCCTCCGTCAGCACCAGCTCGAAGGAGCGCTCCTGGAAGGCGTCGAGCGCCTCCTGGATGCTGCGGGAGGCCACCACGTCGAAGCCACGCAGGTGGAGCGAATCCTGGAGCGCGCGGTGACTCTCGAGACCCGGACCGATCAGCAGCAGCGGGGCGCGTCGGCCGTTCGCGGCCGGCCGGGGAGGAGGCTCGAGCACGATGCCGTGGCGTCGCTGGCGTGCGCGCGCCTTCGCATCGGCCCGCGCCAGCGCCTCCATGCGGTTCGAGAGCGCGATCTCGAAGTCGGTGCCGCTGCCCACGGAGCCGTCCAGCGTCATCACGCGCTGCTTGGCGTCGTCGAGGGGCATGCCGGCGAGCGGCCCCGCCGACGGCAGGATCACCGCGCCCGCGTCGATGCAGCGGCCCTGCGCCGCCTCGGCGCCCGCCTCCATCGGGAACGTCCACTGCGGGGTGTCCGCGGGGGCGTCGGGCTCGACGCCCAGGCGCTCGAGCCAGGCGCGGGCCCGCTGCAGGGCGGCGAGCCGCGCCCGCCACGTCTCGCGAATGCGCGCCTCCAGCGCCTCGCGCGTGTCGCAGTCGGAGATCGGGATCAGCGGCAGGTGGAACAGCGCGCGGGGCGCCAGGCACTTGATGCGGTCGGTCCCCACCGTGGCGAAGCGCACCGCCTCCAGGCGGCGGGGCTTGCCGAGGGTGGGCAGGGGCTCCGGCCCGAAGGGCAGGGTCACGAGCGCGCAGCGTCCGCCCGGCATGGGCTCCGGGCGAAGACCCAGGGCCTCGAGTCTCCGCAGCAGGGTCTGCTGCCGGCGTACTTCCTCGGTATCGGTCATGGAGCCACCGCGGACGGTCCCGTCCTGAGGGCGTCTTCGGCGGCTCCGAGCGGCCCCTTGAGCCGTCGAATCCCCCGGGGCGAAAAGAAAGGCCGGGAGCCTCGAGGGCTCCCGGCCTCATCCTTTGCGCCGGCTGCGCGCGCGGCCTTCGGGCCGCGCTTGCGGCTACATCATGCCGGGCATGCCGCCGGGCATGCCGCCGCCGGGCATGCCGCCGCCTTCCTTCTTCTCCTCGGGCTTCTCCGCCACCATGGCCTCGGTGGTGAGCAGCAGCGAGGCCACGCTCGCGGCGTTCTGGAGCGCGGTGCGCACGACCTTGGTGGGGTCGATCACGCCCGCCTTCATCAGGTCCTCGTACTCCTCGGTCTGCGCGTTGAAGCCGAAGGCGCCCTTGCCGTGCTTCACCTTCTCCACCACGATCGAGCCGTCGATGCCCGCGTTCTGGGCGATCATCCGCAGCGGCTCCTCGATGGCGCGGCGCACGATGTTGGCGCCGGACTTCTGCTCGTCGTCGAGGCTGCCCTCCAGTGCATCGAGCCCCTTCTGGGCCCGCAGCAGCGCCACGCCGCCGCCGGGGACGATGCCCTCCTCGACGGCCGCGCGGGTGGCGTGGAGCGCGTCCTCGACGCGCGCCTTCTTCTCCTTCATCTCGGTCTCGGTCGCCGCACCCACCTTGATCACCGCGACGCCGCCCACCAGCTTCGCCAGCCGCTCCTGGAGCTTCTCCCGGTCGTAGTCGCTGGTCGTCTTCTCGATCTGCTGGCGGATCTGCTCGATCCGCGAGTTGATGTCCTTCTTCTTGCCCGCGCCCTGGATGATCGTGGTGTTGTCCTTGTCCACGACGATCTTCTTGGCG
>JBFGJV010000278.1:0-3374 GCA_041577015.1 Myxococcota bacterium | reverse complement strand
GGGCTACTGCCCGAGCTTCGCCACCGTGGAGGGGGGCCGCCTGCGCAAGGCGGAGGCCGCCGCGGATCCCGGCGGCGAGGAGCCCTTCGCGGCGCTACCCGAGCCGGCGCTCCCGGAGCTGGCGCGACCCTTCGACGTGCTGGTAACGGGCATCGGCGGCTCCGGCGTGGTGACCGTGGGCGCGCTGCTCGGCATGGCCGCCCACCTGGAGGGCCGGGGCGTCTCGGTGCTCGACGTGACGGGGCTGGCCCAGAAGAACGGTCCCGTGACCAGCCACGTGCGCGTGGGCGCGCGCCCGGCGGACCTCCACGCCACGCGCATTGCCGCCGGCGAGGCGGATCTGCTGCTGGGCTGCGACCCGGTGGTGGCGACCGGGCCCGAGAACCTGACCAAGCTCGCCAAGGGACGCAGCACCGCGGTGGTGAACACGCACGTGGCGCCCACCTCGGACTTCGCCACGCATCCGGACCTGGATCTCTCCTCCCGGCGCATGGAGGAGGCGATCCGCGCGGGCGTGGGCGAGGACCAGGCCCACTTCGTGCCGGCCACCCGGCTGGCGACGGCGCTCCTGGGCGACGCCATCGCCAGCAACCTCTTCCTGCTGGGCTACGCCTGGCAGCGGGGTCGCATCCCGGTGGGGCGCCCGGCGCTGGAGCGCGCCATCGAGCTGAACGGGCGCGCCGTCGCCATGAACCTCCGCGCCTTCGCCTGGGGGCGGCTGGCCGCCCACGACCGCGCGGCAGTAGAGCGCGTGGTGCGCCCGCTGCTCGGCGAGGAGCAACGCGCGGAGGGCCTCGAGGAGCTGGTGGAGCGCCGCGCCGCCTTCCTGACCGACTACCAGAACGCCCGCTACGCCCGCCGCTACCGGAGTTGCGTGGAGCGCGTGGCCGAGCGGGAGCGGGCGCTCGGCGACGGGACGCCCCTCGCCGAGGCCGTGGCGCGCGCCTACTTCAAGCTGCTGGCCTACAAGGACGAGTACGAGGTGGCGCGCCTGTGGAGCGGCGGCGGATTCCGCGCCCAGCTCGAGCGGGAGTTCGAGGGGGACTACCGCGTGCGCATCCACCTGGCGCCCCAGCTCGCCAACCGCCGCGACCCGCGCACGGGCCGCGCCCGCAAGTACGCCCTCGGCAGCTGGATCGTCCCGCTGCTGGGGCTCCTCGCCCGGGGGAAGGTGCTGCGCGGGACGCCGCTCGATCCCTTCGGCTGGACGGCCCACCGCCGCCGCGAGCGCGCGCTCGTCCGGGAGTACGAGCAGGTGCTGGACGAGCTGCTGGACGGCCTCGACGCCGGCAACCGGGAGCTGGCCCGGGAGATCGCGAGCCTCCCCGAAGCCATCCGGGGCTTCGACGTGGTGAAGGAGCGCACCATCGAGGAGACCAAGGCCAAGCAGGCCGAGCTCCTGTCGGCCTTCCGCCTGCGCACGCCGTCCGGCGTGGCATCCTGAGTCGAGACGTGAGGAAGCAGCCATCATGAGCCGAGTCATCTTCCGCGGAGCCAACCTGCTGGACGGCGAGCACGCGCCGCGCCCGGACACGACCGTCGTCGTCGAGGGCGAGCGCATCACCCACGTGGCGCAGGGCGCCGGCCCCGAGCCCGGGGCCGACGACCGGGTGATCGAGCTGGCCGGCAAGACGCTCATGCCCGGGCTCGTCACCTGCCACTTCCACGCCGCCTACCAGAACGTGACCATGCAGCCGGTGCCGCTCGGCACCGAGAAGCCGCCCGCCTACCTGGCCATCGCCGCCGCCAACAACGTGAGGACGGCGCTGCACAGCGGCTTCACGGGCGTGGTGTCGGCGGGAGGCCCCCACGACATCGACGCGCAGCTCAAGATGGCCATCGAGGACGGCCTGATCGAGGGGCCGCGCATCCTCGCCGGGAGCCACGGCCTCGACACCACCGGCGACTACAACGCGCTCGGTGACTGGTGGTGGGAGGTCGGCAACCCCGGCGGGCACCTGATCTGCGACGGGGCCGACGCCTTCCGCAAGCAGGTGCGCACCGAGATCCGGCGCGGCGCGGAGATCATCAAGCTCTTCCCGAGCGGCGGGCACGGGATCCCCGAGCCCAACACCACGCGCGGCCTCTCCAAGGACGAGCTGCGCGCCGCCGTGGAGGCGGCCCACGAGCGGGGCCGGATGGTGCGGGCGCACTGCCCGTGGAAGCACCTGATCCTCGAGTGCATCGAGCTCGGCGTGGACGTGATCGATCACGGCGACGAGCTGGACGCCGAGGTGATCGACGCCATGCTGCGCGCCGGCACCTTCCTGGCCCCGAGCATGCTGTTTCTGAAGAAGCTGCTGGGGGACGTGGAGAACGTGGCGCAGGCCACCGCGGAGCAGCTGCGGCCGATCCGCGCCGACTTCGACAACATGCGGAAGATGCTGCCGGAGGCCAACGCCGCCGGCGTGAAGCTGGTGCTGGGCGACGACTACGGCCTGGTGATGATGCCCCACGGCATCTACGCCGAAGAGCTCGACCTCTACGTGAACACCGTGGGGATCCCGGCGCTCGATGTGATCCGCTGGGCCACGGTGAACGGCGCCGAGCTGCTGGGGCACGGCGGCGAGCTCGGCACCGTGGAGCCGGGCCGGCTCGCGGACCTGCTGGTGGTGGACGGCGACCCGAGCGCGGACGTGACCGTGCTCCAGGACCGCGCGCGGCTGCGCGCCATCCTGCTGGGCGGCCGCTTCGTGAAGGACGCGCTCTAGGCAAGCAAGCTCATTTGGACGCGGCGAGGGTCCACGAGGGCAGGATCGTGCCGGCCTGGTCGTGGAAGCACAGCGCCACGCGGCGGCCGATCGCCAGCCCCTCGGCGCTGCCGTCGGTCCGGAGCAGCCGGCCGGCGTCATCCACCAGGTAGCCCAGCATCCGCACCCCCTCGTCGAGCTGCACCAGCAGCACCACGAAGGGGACCTTCTCGGCGTAGGCGGGGAGCGTGGGCGGACGCAGCACGATCCAGGAGGCCACCTGTCCATCGCCGGAGACGCGCGTCCAGGCCGGGTCGGGCGTCTGGCAGCGGGAGCAGAGCGGACGCGGCTGCCACAGCCACGCCTGGCAGTGGCCGCAGCGCTGGATCACCAGCTCGCCCCGCGCGCACGCGTCCCAGAAGGGCTGGGTGTCGGCGTCCGGCACCGGGACCGGGAAGGCTCGGGCGGGATCGAGGGGCGTCGCGCTCACCAGGGCTCCTTCGAGAACACGATGGCGCCGGTGGGCACCACGTTGCCGCTCGTCACCAGGGAGTGCCGCACGTCGGGGACCTGGCTCGAGGAGGTCCCGCGCACCTGGCGCACGCCCTCCACCAGCAGGTTGAAGCCGTGCACGTACGCCTCGGAGAGGCCGCCGCCGCTGGTGTTGTAGGGCGGGTTCGCGCC
>JBFGJV010000277.1:0-3379 GCA_041577015.1 Myxococcota bacterium | reverse complement strand
GTGGTCGTGCCGTCGCCAGCGACATCGCTGGTCTTGCTGGCAACTTCCCGCACCATGCGGGCGCCCATGTTCTCGTAGACGTCCTCGAGGTCGATCTCCTTGGCGACTGTGACCCCGTCCTTGGTCACCGTCGGCGAACCGAAACTCTTCTCGAGCACCACGTTGCGCCCCTTCGGACCCAACGTCACCCGCACCGCATTCGCGAGCTGATCCACGCCCGACAGCATCTTGCTGCGCGCGTCCTGGTCGAACCGGATTTCCTTGGCCATCTGCTTGTCTCCCTCTACTCGACCACGCCGAGGACGTCGTCCTCGCGAATGATCAGGTGCTCCTCACCCTCGATGTTCACTTCCGTCCCCGCGTACTTGGAGAAGAGGATCTTGTCGCCCTTCTTCACGTCCAGGGGCTGCACCTTGCCGTCCTCGTTCAGCTTGCCCTTGCCGGCGGCCACGACCTTGCCCTCCTGGGGCTTCTCCTTGGCCGTGTCGGGGATGATGATCCCCCCCTTGGTCTTCTCCTCTTCCTCTACGCGCTTCACGAGGATGCGGTCCTGAAGCGGCCGGATCTTCATGGAAACGACTTCCTCCCCCGCGCCTTCCCGGATGGGGGCGCATCGATGGTGCGGGGCCCGGCCCCGCGTCGCGGCTGGCACTCGGTCGGCCCGACTGCCAGAACGGGCCGCAATGTATGCACGCCCCGGGTCCCGCGCAAGCGCTCAACCGCCACCGGTCGTCCGGCCGATCCCGGGCGGGGGAGGGAGGCATGAGGCGCGAGCGGTCTTCCCCGCGGGATCTCGAGCTCGGCGCCCAGGTGGCCACCACCGCACGGCGCCTGACGCACCTCTACGCCCTGGAGCTGGACTGGCGCCCGGACCGCCTGGTGATCGACCCGGGCGAGGCCCGCCGCTGGCTGGACGAGGACGGCCCTGCCAGCGGCGTGCTCGCCCTGGAGGAGGACGGCTCGCTCTTCCTGGCCCTCTACCTGGACCCGGGCGATCGCGCGGATCCCGCCACGCTCCACGAGGAGGTGAGCCATCTGGTCTGCCTGGCCTGGCACGCGGCCCAGGAGCGCCCCGTCTCGCGCCTGGCGCTGGAGCTCCAGAGCGAGGTGGACCGCTGGGTCCTGGCCCGCCTCGAGGGCCGCGACGCCTTCCGACACTTCGAGGCCTTCGCCTGGTGTCCCCGGCTCCGCCCCGCGGAGCGGCGCCGCTACCAGGCCGCCCACGAGGCCGGCCACCGCTACTGCCGGCGCCTGGCCCGCCGCTTCCCCCGTCGGGCCGACACGCCCGGCCTGCTCCGCGAGCTACGCGGCTTCTACCGCGCGAGCCCCCAGGCGAAGCTGCGCGCCGCGGCGGCCTAGACGACCCGGGCCGGACGGGGCTCGACCCGGACGCTGGTTTTCGCTTCTCTTTCGTGGGCAGCTGGCCCCGCTGCCGACGAGAGGACGCGATGGGCCTGACGCGCCGCCAGCGCGAGATCTACGACTTCGTGCGCGACTTCCTCGCCGGGCGCGGCTACGCCCCGAGCCTGGAGGAGATCGGCACCCACTTCGGGCTGACCTCGGTGGCCACCGTGCACAAGCACGTGGCGCAGCTCGTGGACAAGGGCATGCTGCGCAAGGCGCCCCATCGCGCCCGGGCGCTGGAGCCCGTGCCCGAGACGCGCACCGAGCGCAGCGTGCGTCTGCCGCTGCTCGGCGTCGTCGCCGCCGGCGCGCCCATCGAGCCCTGGGAGGTGGCGGAGCAGCTCGCCGTTCCCGCCCACCTCGTCACGCGGCCCGAGCGCAGCTTCGTCCTGCGCGTGCGCGGCGACTCGATGATCGACGACCAGATCCGCGACGGCGACTACGTGGTGGTGGAGAGCCAGGCGGAGGCGCGCGACGGGGAGACGGTGGTGGCGCTCGTGCGCGGCGAGGAGGCGACGCTCAAGCGGCTCGAGCGCCGCGGGCGCCGCGTCCGTCTCGTGCCCGCCAACCCGAGCCTGAAGCCGCTCGAGCTGCCCGCCTCGCAGGTGGAGGTGCGTGGCGTCGTCCGCGGCCTGCTGCGTCGCTACTAGGAGCCGCTGCTACCCTCCCGCCATGGTCCGCATCACGCGCTCGATCCACTTCTCCACCTCGCTGCGTCTACGCCGCGGCGAGCTCTCGGAGGCCGAGAATCGCAGCCTCTACGGGCGCGAGGCGGAGCGCCACGGGCACAACTACCGGCTCGACGTCACCCTGGCCGGGGAGCCCGATCCGGCCACGGGCATGCTGGTGGACCTCAAGGACGTGAAGGACGTGCTCGAGCGGGAGATCATGGCCCGCTTCGACCACCGGGACCTGAACGACGACACGCCCTTCTTCGAGAAGGACCCGCCCACGCTGGAGAACTTCGCGGCCGTGATCCACCGCCTGCTCGAAGCGGCGCTCCCGCCGGGCCTGCTCCACGGCATCCGGCTCTACGAGTCGGACGACGCCTGGGCGGACGTCACCGGCGAGGCGGCGCGACCGTGATCGCCGTGACCCGCTGCTATCGCTTCCCGGCCGCGCACGTCCTGCAGCGCAGCGACCTGACGGACGACGAGAACGAGTGCCTGTACGGCAAGTGCGCCAGCTACCACGGCCACGACTACGGCCTCGAGGTGACCGTGACGGGACGGCTGGATGGGCGCACGGGCCGCATCGTGGCGCCCGAGCGCCTGGACGCGCTGGTGCGCGAGCGGGTGCTCGAGCGCCTCTCCCACCGGCCGCTCAACGAGGATGCCTGGTTCGAGAAGGTGCTCCCCACCGCGGAGAACGTGGTGCGTCGCGTGGCGGACGAGCTCTCCCGGGTCATCGGCGAGGAGACCGGCGCGCGCCTGCTGCGGGTTCGGCTGCGCGAGACGCGGAACAACGTCTTCGAGTGCGGAGGACGCCCATGAGCGACGCGAACGACACCAACCTGGAGGGTCTGGTGACGGCGCTCCTGAAGGAGATCGGCGAGGACGCCGGCCGCCAGGGCCTCGAGCGCACGCCCGGACGCGTGGCGCGCGCGCTGCGCTTCCTGACCCAGGGCTACAAGCAGGACCCGCGCCAGATCTTGAACGAAGCCGTCTTCGAGGAGAGCTACGACGAGATGGTGCTCGTGAAGGACGTGGACTTCTACAGCCTCTGCGAGCATCATCTGCTGCCCTTCTTCGGGCGCGTGCACGTGGCCTACATCCCCGACGGGCGCATCGTGGGCCTCTCGAAGATCCCGCGCATCGTGGAGATGTTCGCGCGGCGCCTGCAGGTGCAGGAGCGGCTCACCACGGAGCTGGCCGAGACGCTGCAGGACGTGCTGCGCCCGAAGGGCGTGGCGGTGGTGGCCGAGGCCATTCACCTCTGCATGATGATGCGGGGCGTGGAGCAGCAGAACGCCTTC
>JBFGJV010000276.1:0-3402 GCA_041577015.1 Myxococcota bacterium | reverse complement strand
GGGGAGCGAGAGCGCGTGGGTCAGGTGCCCGAGCGGATCCTGCTCCAGGCTGGGCAGGGGAATCTCCGCGTGCGACGAGGCGAGCCGGCGCAGCACGGCGTTCACCAGGCCGGTGGCGGGTTCCAGCCCGGCGGCCCGGGCACAGCGCACCGATTCCGACACGGCCGCACGCGCGGGGACCCGGTCGCAGAAGACCAGCTGGTAGGCACCGAGCCGCAGCAGCGTTGCGACCTGGGGCTGGAGCTTGCCCAGGTCGCGGTCGAGCACGGAGCCGAGCAGGTGATCGAGCCGGCCCCGCCACCGTAGCGTCCCGTACACCAGCTGGGTGGCGAACGCGCGATCGCGGTCGGCCAGCCGGCTGCGCTCCAGGGCCCCGTGCAGGGCCAGGTCCGCATAGGCCCCGGCGCGCTCCACCCGCTCGAGCACCCGCCAGGCCAGCAGTCGAGCCTGGCTCGGGGCGGCGGTGCGACGCCGTCCGAGCGGCCCGCGCGCGCGAGGCCCGCGACGCGGCGGTCGGCCGCCCTCGTCCGCGTCGCCCACCGGCTAGCCGGCCCAGGCGCGGCTTCGGAGGCGCTCCACCCGCTCGGCGGTGGGCGGGTGCGTGCGGAAGAGCTTGGCGAAGGTGGCGCCGGTGCCGTGGCCACCCGACAGCGGGCTCACGATGAACATGTGGGCCGTGGCGGGGTTCGCGTCCATGGGGATGGCCTGGGCGCCCTGCTCCAGCTTGAGCAGCGCGCGGGCCAGGGGCTCGCCGGAGCCCACCAGTCGCGCTCCGCCGGCGTCCGCCTCGAACTCCCGCGAACGCGAGATGGCCATCTGGATCAGCATGGCGCCGAAGGCGGCGATCATGGTCACCACCAGCAGCACGATGGGATTGGGACGGTCGTCGCCACCGCCGCGACCCATGCCCAGGATGGCGCCCCAGCGCGCCATGCTGGAGAGCATGCCGATGGCGCCCACGATGGTGGCCGCCACGCTCCCGATCAGGATGTCCCGGTGTCCCACGTGGGAGAGCTCGTGGGCCAGCACGCCCTGGAGCTCCTCCCGGTCCAGCAGGCGCACGATGCCCTCGGTGACCGCCACCGCGGCGTGCTTCGGGCTGCGGCCGGTGGCGAAGGCGTTCGGGGTCTGGCTGGGGATCACGTAGAGCTTCGGCATCGGCATGCCGGCGCGCTGGGCGAGGTCCGCCACCATGCCGTAGAGCTGGGGCGCCTCGGCCTCTTCTACCGGACGGGCGCGATACATCTTGAGCACGATGCGGTCGCTGAACCAGTAGCTCACGCCGTTCATGACCAACGCGATGGCGAAGGCGATGACGGCTCCCTGCTGTCCACCGAACAACGCCCCCAGCCACACCAGCAGGGCGGTGAGGACGACGAGCAGCAGGCCGGTCTTGAGATTGTTCATCTTCGAGCGCCTCTCCCACGTACAGCCGAAAGCTGGGATCCCCTCATCGGTCGTCAAGTGTAGCATCGCGCTCCTCGTCGCCGAGGCTTGCCCCGTCGGGAAGCGGCCTTCCCCGGAGAAACGCGTCCACCTCCAGGGGGCGCCCTCCGGCCCGCTGCAGCACGAGCGGCAGGAGCCAGCCGTCCCCGGTGGCCACGGCGAGGGGCGTCGAGGCGTCGCGGCGTAGGGTGCCCGGTTTGCGGTCCACCGGCTCGTGCAGGGCCCGTGCGGCCAGGACGCGCAGGCGCTCGCCCTGCCAGGTGGTCCAGGCGCCCGGCTGGGGTGCAAAGGCCCGCACGCGTCGCACCAGGTCGACGGCGGAGTCCCGGAACGCGAGCCGTGCGTCCTCGGGCCCCAGCTTCGGAGCCAGGGTTGCCGCGGCGGGATCCTGGGGCGTCCAGCTCAGGGTGCCGGCGGCGGCGCTCGACACCGCTTCCTCCACGACGTCCGCCGCGAGCAGCGCGAGCCGTTCCGTGAGCTCCCCCGTCGTCTCCTCCGGACCGATGGGCGTGCGGCGCACCGCCGCGACCGGGCCGGTGTCCATCTCGCGCTCCACCCGCATGGCGCACACACCCGTCTCCCGGTCGCCAGCCAGGATCGCGTGCGCAATCGGCGCCGCGCCGCGATGCCGGGGCAGCAGGCTGGCGTGGGCGTTGATGAGGAAGCCAAGCGTGGGAAGCTCGCGTACGCGGCGGGGCAGGAACTGTCCGAAGGCCACCACCACGCCGAGATCCGGGGCCAGCGCGGTCAGGCGCTCCACCGTCTCGGGCGCGCCCACCCGCTCCGGCTTGAGCAAGGGCACCGACGCACGCTCGGCGACGGTGGCCACCGGCGAAGGGCTCGACGCGCGGCCGCGTCCGCGCGGACGGTCGGGCTGCGTCACCACGCCCACGACCGGGTGGGGACCCGCCAGCAGGCGCTCCAGGGTCGGGACGGCGAAGGCGGGCGTGCCGAAGAAGAGCAGCCGCAGCGTGCGCGGGCTCAGGACGACGCGCCGCCCGGGGGCGGTGGCCGCTCGCCGGCGCGGGGCCAGGCGGCGCCCTCCGCCCGCAGCGCCTTCTTGCGCTTCTGCACGTACAGGTTGCGCTTGAGGCGGCTGATGCGATCGATGAAGAGCACGCCGTTCAGGTGGTCGATCTCGTGCTGGAAGCAGACCGCCCGCAGGCCCTCGGCCTGCTCTTCGACCTCGTTCCCGTCCAGATCCAGCCCCCGCACCCGGGCCCGGGCCGAGCGCTCCACGTCCGCGGTGAAATCGGGCACCGAGAGGCACCCTTCCGTCCAGACGATCTTGTCCTCGCGCTCCAGGATCTCCGGGTTGACCAGCACCAGCGGGCTCTTCTCGGCGTCCTCCTCGGTCCACTCGGTGTCGACCACGATGAGACGCACCGGGCGTCCCACCTGGGGGGCCGCCAGCCCGATCCCGGGCTCGTCGTACATGGTGTCCAGCATGTCCGCGGCGAGCCTCCGCAGCGCGTCGGTGATCTCGTCCACCGGCTGCGAGACCACGCGCAGGCGCGGATCCGGGAACTGGAGCACGTCGAGGACCGCCATGGGCGCCAGCATAGCGAAGCGACCCCGCAGCGGCTGCGCGTTGCGGGCCTACAGCATGTGCACGGGATTCGGGTCCACTTGGACGCGTACGTCCCGCGGGCCGGACGGCGCCTCGCGAGCGATGGCGCGTGCCGCGGCGCGCACGCGCGTGTCGTCGCGCCCCTTGAGCAGCAGCTGGAAGCGATGGCGGTCGCGAAGACGCGCAATCGGTGCCGGTCCGGGACCGAGGATCTCGACGTCGGGGGACGCGCCCGCCTGGTCCTCTGCCTCGGGCTCGAGAACGCGCCGGGCCTGGTCCGCCAGGCGACGCGCCACGGACTCGGTCCGCTCCACGTCGGGTCCGCTGATCAGCACGTGCACCAGCGTTCCCAGCGGCGGATACCCCAACGCCCCGCGCTGGGCCAT
>JBFGJV010000275.1:0-3425 GCA_041577015.1 Myxococcota bacterium | reverse complement strand
CGGGATGCCGAGCTTGCGCTGGCAGTAGAGCACCTGCACGGCGAAGGCCTCGTTCAGGTCCACCACGTCGATGTCGTCCAGGGTGAGGCGGCGCTTCTCGAGCAGCTTCGGCACCGCGAAGACCGGCCCGATCCCCATCTCGTCGGGCTTGCAGCCGGCCACCTCGAAGCCGCGGTAGATGCCGAGCGGCTCGATGCCCAGCGCCTTCGCACGCTCCGAGGACATCACGATCGTGGCGGAGGCGCCGTCGGAGAGCTGCGAGGCGTTGCCGGCGGTGACCGTGCCGCCCTCGGGCTTGAAGGCAGGCTTCAGCTTGGCGAGCCCCTCGAGCGTGGTGTCGGGGCGGTTGCACTCGTCCTGCCGCACCTCGACGCCCTCCTCGATCTTGAACTCGCCCGTGGCCTTGTCCTTGACGCCGCGCGTCACCGTCACGGGGGCGATGTCGTCGTCGAACCAGCCCTCCTTCTGCCCTTGCCCCACGCGCTGCTGGCTCTTGAGCGCGTACTCGTCCTGGTCCTGACGCGAGATCTTGTAGCGCTCCGCCACCACCTCGGCGGTCTGGCCCATGCCGAAGTAGAGGCCCGGCCACATCTTCTGGAGGCGCGGGTTCACCATGTCGGCGATGCGCTGCTTGTCGTTCTGCACCAGCGTGATCGACTCGGTGCCGCCGCCCACGGCCACGTCGCAGCCGTCCACCAGGACGCGGTGGGCGGCCATGGCGATGGCCTGGAGGCCCGACGAGCAGTAGCGGTTCACAGTGGTGCCGGGGATCGTCTCGGGAAGGCCGGCGCCCAGCAGCGCCACGCGCGCCACGTTGTGGCCCGAGGGGCCCTCGGGCAGCCCGCAGCCGATGATCACGTCGTCGATCTCCGCGGGATCGAGCTTCGGCACCTCGGCCAGCGCGGCCTGGATGGCGTGCGAGGCCAGGTCGTCCGGGCGCGTCATGTTGAACGAGCCCCGGAAGGACTTGGCCAGGGGGGTCCGCTTGCTGGCGACGATCCAGGCCTCTCGCGACATCAGGCTTCCTCCACGTCTTCCGATGGGATGCGTATGCTACCGGTCCCGGGCCCCGGGGGCACGTCCCGGAGCGGCGCCCGCCGGACCAGGGGGGGACGGGCATGGAGCGCACGAGTCCGGGCGTCCTCGACTGGCTCGAGGCCGTGTTCCAGGCGGTGGTGGTCGAGCCGCTCTCCGCCGTGATCTTCTTCGACGTCTGCTTCTGGGACGCGCCCGGCGACGCCGGAACGCAGGTCCCCCTGGTGGTGCTCTGGCTGATCGGGGCCGCCACGTTCTTCACGCTCCGCTTCGGCTTCGTGAACGTCCGCGCCTTCGGGCACGCCATCGCCTGCGTGCGCGGCCTCTACACCCGTCCCGGCGAGACCGGAGAGATCAGCCACTTCCAGGCGCTCTCGGCGGCGCTCTCGGCCACCGTGGGGCTCGGCAACATCGCGGGTGTGGCAGTGGCGGTGGGCCTCGGCGGCCCGGGCGCCGTGTTCTGGATGGTGGTGGCCGGCGCCCTGGGCATGAGCTCCAAGTTCGCCGAGTGCACGCTCGGCCAGCGCTACCGCATCGTGCGCGCCGACGGGCACGTCTCGGGCGGACCCATGCACTACCTGCGCGACGGTCTCGCGGAGCTGGGCTTCGTCCGCCTGGGGCGCGTGCTCGCGCCGGTCTTCGCGGTGATGTGCATCGGCGGGAGCCTGGGCGGCGGCAACATGTTCCAGGCCAACCAGGCCTACGCCCAGCTCGCCGAGGTGGCGGGCCCGCACCTGCCCTGGATCGCCCAGCGTCCCGGCGCGGTCCTCTTCGGCCTGGTGATGGCGTTCTTCGTGGGGCTGGTGATCGTGGGGGGCATCCGCCGCATCGGCGAGGTGGCGAGCGTGCTGGTGCCGATCATGTGCGTCGGCTACGTGGGCTGCGGCCTGCTGATCCTGGCGGTGAACGCCGCGGCGGTGCCGGACGCGCTGGCGATCCTGGTCGGCGAGGCCTTCCACCCCACGGCGGTGGGGGGCGGTGTCGTGGGCGTGATGTTCCAGGGCTTCCGGCGCGCGGGCTTCAGCAACGAGGCCGGGATCGGCTCCTCCGCCATCGCCCACTCGGCGGCCAGCACCGAGGAGCCGGTGCGCGAGGGCATGGTGGCGCTGCTCGAGCCCTTCGTGGACACGCTCGTGGTCTGCACCACCACCGGACTCGTGATCGTGGTGACCGGCGTCTGGCGCGACGGCGAGACGGCGGGCATCGCCATGACCTCGGCGGCCTTCGCCACGGTCTTCCCCTGGTTCCCGCTGCTGCTCTCGGTCTCCGCCGCCCTGTTCGCCTTCAGCACCATGATCTCCTGGAGCTACTACGGCGAGCAGTGCTGGGTACGCCTGTTCGGTCTGGGCTCGATCGGTCTCTACAAGGCGATCTTCTTGCTCTTCGTGTGGCTGGGGGCCATCTTCGCCCTGGAGCCGGTGGTGGAGTTCTCGGATCTGATGATCCTGGGCATGGCGTTCCCGAACCTGGTGGGCGTGCTGCTACTCTCGGGACGCGTGAAGCGCGACCTGGACGACTACTGGTCGCGCCTGCGGGAAGGCGCCTTCCCGCGGCGGGGAGCCTGACCCCTGGGAGATCTGCCGCTCCATCCCGCCGTCGTGCACCTGCCCATCGGACTGGCGGTGGTGTGGCCGCTCGCGTGCGCCCTGCTCCTGCTGGCGCTCTCGCGCGGCTGGCTCCCGGCGCGGGCCTGGTGGGGTGCCGTGGGGCTCGCGGCGCTGCTGGCGGCCGGGGCCCTGGCCGCCGTCGAGACCGGCGAGGACGAGCACGAGGCGGTGGAGGACGTGGTCTCCCACGATCTCGTGGAGGAGCACGAGGAGTGGGGCGAGCGCGTGCTCTGGGGCGCGGCGGCGGGGCTGATCGTCAGCCTGGCGGGCGTGCGGTCCTCGGGCCCGGGCGTGCGGGCCGCTCGCTGGGCCACGCTGGCCCTGTCGCTCCTCGTGCTGGCCGGCACGCTGCAGACCGGGCACCTGGGCGGTCGCCTGGTCTACGTGCACGGGGCGGCCTCGGCCTACGTGGAGCCCCGCACCCCGGGCGACCACGAACACGAACATCAACACTGAGTCGTCCGGCTGGGGTAGGCTCGCCACCACGCGGGAGGACCCGATGGGCACCGAACTGGGACGGCTGGGCGTCTGGAGCTGGATCGACGGCATGAACGCCGCGCAGACCGCGGACTTCGCGCGCCGCGTCGAGGGGTGGGGCTACTCGGCGCTCTGGCTCCCGGAGGCCGTGGGGCGCGACCCCTTCGCGCAGATCGCCTTCCTGGCGGCGAAGACCGAGCGGCTCGTCTTCGCCACCGGCATCGCCAACATCTACGCGCGCGATCCCATGACCATGACCGCGCTGCGCAAGACGCTGGCGGAGCTCACGGGCGGGCGCTTCGTGCT
>JBFGJV010000274.1:0-3432 GCA_041577015.1 Myxococcota bacterium | reverse complement strand
CGCGATGCGATGATGGCCCGCGGGCCCTGCGCGCATCGACGAGGACGCGCACGTGACGACGGCGACGGGGGCATGGACGCGGGCGCAGGAGCTGGCGGCGCAGACCCCCACGCGCCGCAACCGCTACGTGGACTTCTTGCGCGCGGCCTCCATCACGGTCGTGGTACTCGGCCACTGGCTCATGGCCGCGCCCTCCGTGGACCGCGGCTCGCTCACGCTCAGCGACATGCTCCACGTGGCGCCCTGGTCCCAGTGGCTCACCTGGCTGTTCCAGGTGATGCCGCTCTTCTTCATCGTCGGGGGCTTCGCCAACGCCGCCTCCTGGGAAGCGGCCCGGCGCGCGGGAACCCCTTACGGGGTCTGGATCGGCTCGCGACTGCGGCGGCTGATCGGCCCGGTGGTGCCGCTGCTGCTCGTGTGGGCCGGGATGGCGATCCTCGCCCACCGCATCGGGGTGCAGGCGCAGACGATCCGCATCGGCTCGCAGGCGGCGCTGATCCCGACCTGGTTCCTGGCCGTCTACGTGATGGTGGTCGTGGCGGCGCCCGCCTCCCACGCGCTCTGGCAGCGCTTCGGGATGAGCTCCTTCTGGGGCTTCGTGCTCGGTGCGGTCCTGGTCGACGCGGTGGCGTTCACTCAGGAAGTACCCTTGCTGCGCTGGGCCAACTACGCCTTCGTGTGGCTGGGGGTCCATCACCTGGGCTACGTCTGGCGCGCCGGGCGCCTGGCGGGGGTGGGTCGCGCGCTCGGGTGGTCCGCGGGTGGTCTCGGCGTCCTGCTCGTCCTGGTCTTCGCAGCCGGCTATCCGCTCAGCATGCTCACCGTCCCCGGCGAGGCGATGTCGAACAGCCGGCCCCCGACGCTGGCGCTGCTGGCTCTGGGCGTCTTCCACGCGGGCCTCGTGCTGGCGCTGGAGGCGCCGGCCCGGCGCTGGCTGGCCGGGCCGCGCGCCTGGGCGGCCACGGTGCTGGTGAACGGCCGCATCATGACGCTCTTCCTCTGGCACGTGACGGCGCTCGTGCTGTTGGTCGGGCTCGCGAACTGGCTGGGCGGGTTCGGTCTGGGCTTCGAGCCCGGAACCGCGAGCTGGTGGCTCACGCGCCCGCTCTGGATCGCGGCCTGCGCCGTGGTGCTGGTGGGCTTCGTGGCGGTGTTCGGCCGCTTCGAAGACGCGGCCCGGCGCGGCGCGGGAGGCGAGGCCCCCGCCTGGCGGTCGGTGCTCGGCGCCAGCATCGTGTGCCTCGGGCTGGCGGCGCTGGCGCTGGGCGGGATCGGGGCGCCGGGCGCGCTGGGCGTGCGGGTCTGGATCGTGCTCTTGACGATGGCCGGGGTGGGGCTCGCCGTCGGGCCGCGCCTGGCGCGGGAGGGATCATGAAGCTCTACACCGGCATCGGGCCGAATCCGCGCACCGTTCGCATGTTCCTGGCGGAGAAGGCGATCGAGGTCCCGCTGGAGAAGGTCGATCTCCTGGGAGGCGAGAACCGCCGCGCGTCGTACACGACCAAGAACCCCATGGGCCAGCTTCCCTGCCTCGAGCTCGACGACGGCAGCTTCCTCTCCGAGGTGACGGCCATCTGCGAGTACCTGGAGGAGAAGCAACCCGCCCCTCCGCTCGTGGGCACGACGCCCGAGGAGCGCGCCGCCACGCGCATGTGGACGCGCCGGATCGATCTCAACATCGTCGAGCCCCTGGTGAACGGCTTCCGCTACGCGGAAGGGCTCCCGCTCTTCCAGACCCGCATCCACGTGATCCCCCAGGCCGCGGACGATCTCAAGCAGATCGCGCGGGAGAAGCTGGCCTGGCTGGACGGCGACCTCGCCGGCCGCGACTTTCTCGTGGACGACCGCTTTACCCTGGCGGACATCTTCCTGTTCGCCTTCCTCGACTTCGGCGCCACGGTGGGGCAGGGCCTGGACCCGCAGCTCGCCAACCTCGGGGCCTGGTTCGAGCGCGTCGCCGCCCGCCCCAGCGCGGCGGTCAGCAGGGCCTGAGCCTCCGGCGCGCGTGTCGGCTCAGAGCGGCGGGTAGGGCAGGTCGAGCAGCGTCCAGGTGAAGGCGTAGTGGGCCGTGGCACCGGCCAGGACGAACACGTGCCAGATCTCGTGGTGCCCGAAGCGGCCGGGCCAGGGATCGGGCCACTCGCGCGCGTAGACCATCGCGCCCACCGTGTAGGCCAGGCCGCCGCCCACCAGCCACGCCAGGGCGCCGCCGGAGAGCTGGGGCAGGATCTTCGGGGCCGGGATCAGCACGATCCAGCCGAGGCCCAGGTAGAGGGTCAGGCCGATCCAGCCCGGCGAGTCGATCCAGAGCAGCTTCACCACGACGCCCGCGGCGGCGATGCTCCCCACCAGTGCCAGGAACGTGATGCGCCAGGCGCCGTCCAACAGGTGGAGGAGCGGAGGAACGTACGTCCCCGCGATCAGCAGGAAGACCGCAGCGTGGTCCAGACGGCGCAGCCAGCGATTGCCGCGCTCCCCGATGTCCAGGAAGTGGTAGAGGCTCGACGCCAGGAAGAGCGTAACCAGCGTGCCGCCGTAGACGGCCATGGCCACGGCCTTGGGCCCATCCGAGGCCGCCAGCCACACGAGGATCGCTGCGGCCACGCCCGCAGCCAGGAAGCCCAGGAAGTGGGTCCAGGCGCTCACGGGATCCTTGAAGATCCGGAAGCGCACCTCGATGGCCATCTCTCGCAGCGTAGCGCGGGCTCGGAGGCCGCCTCGTCAAGGTTTGGTCAAATTGCCGCCGCCTCAAGTGGCAGGCCGGACGATCCGATGCCGCCCTCATGGCGCGCCTCGACCTCCTGGACAAGCCTGGCCTGGTCTTCTTCGTGCTGCTCGCGGCCCTCCCGGTGATCGATCACCTGGCTCTGGGTGGCCAGCAGGTGGCGGCGCTGCGGGTGACCCTGAACGGACGCGCGCAGCAGAGCTTCCAGGTGACGAAGCCGGGTACCGTCCACGTCGTGGAGATCAAGACCGCGCTCGTGGCCGCGGGCGGGGAGGAGGGACGGCGCGTGCGATACCGCGTCGTCGCACCCGACGACACCGTGGTGCTCGAGGAGAGCGAGGAGAAGGCCCGCAAGGGCCGCTACCTGCGCTTCACGCCGTCGCTCCCCGGCCGCCACCGCATCGAGCTGGAGGACGCGGAGCGCTCCGGCTCCGGAACCGTCCAGGCCGAGGTGCTGGTCCGGGCCGGCGACCGCCGCATCCTGCCGCGCCTGCTCTACTTCTGAGCTCCGGCTCTCGGTCGGCCCGGCTACGGGATCGGGACGAAGTCCTCGACGATGTCGACCCAGAAGGGCCGCGGGTTGATGAAGTCGTCCGTCCACTGGTAGAGCGGCACGCCGTTGGCCTCCCCCAGGTAGAACGTGTCCCGCTGGAGGGCGGTGTGCTCGTCGTCGCCGCTGCGAATGAAGCGCTTGTAGCGCTCCGGAT
>JBFGJV010000273.1:0-3440 GCA_041577015.1 Myxococcota bacterium | reverse complement strand
CGGACATGGCCTTCCTCAGCGCAGCATGCTCGACGGGTCGTCGAGGATGCGGCGCGCCACGATGAGCTGGTTGATCTGCTGCGTGCCTTCGTAGATGTCGTTGATCTTGGCGTCACGCATCCACTTCTCCACCAGGTGCTTCTGGGAGTAGCCGGGGGGCCCCAGCAGCTCCACGGCCTTCTGGGTGATACGCGTGACGGCGGCGCCGGCCTTGGCCTTGGCCATGGAGGCCTCGAGGTTGTTGGGGCGGCCGCGGTTCATCATGGCCGCCGCGCGCCACGTGAGCAGCCGCGCCGCCTGGAGCTCCGCCTCCATCTCCATCACGTCGCGCTCCACGGTGGTGAGCTCGTGCCGCGGTGCGCCGTAGCGGATCACGACCCCCTGCTCCTCGAGCTGCTGCTTCACGTGGTCGAGTGCCGCACGCCCCACGCCGATGGCCATGGCGGCCACGATGGGGCGGCTGGCGTCGAAGGTGGCCATGGCCCCCTTGAAGCCCTTGTCGCCGCTCTTGCGCGGGTCGCGCTTCTTGACCTCGGCGCTCCCCAGCAGGTTCTCCCGGGGGACGCGGCAGTCCTCGAGCACCAGGGTCGCCGTGTCCGAGGCCCGGATCCCGAGCTTCTTCTCCAGCCCCACCACCTTCATGCCCGGCGTTCCCGCCGGCACCACGAAGGACTTGATGCCCGCGCGCCCAGCGCTCTTGTCCACCGTGGCCCACACCACCACGAAGCCGCCGGGATGCGTGGCGGCCGCCTCGCCCGCGGTGCAGAAGATCTTGGTGCCGTTCAGCACCCACTCCTCGCCGTCCAGGCGAGCGGTGGCCTGGATCGCGGCGGCGTCGGACCCAGCCTGGGCCTCGGTGATGGCCATGGCCCCCCACTTGGGCTCGCCCTCGCGGAAGGGGGACAGGAAGCGCGCCTTCTGCTCGTCGGTGCCCGCCGCCGCCACGGCGGAGCCGCCCAGCGCCGGCCCCGGGATGCGGAGGTACAGGGCGGCGTCGCCCCAGCAGAGCTCCTCCGCCTGCACGCAGACCTGCACCCAGCCGTCGCCGTCGCTCCAGGCGCCCGCACCCTTCTCGGAGGCCTTGCGCCCCTCCTCCCACCAGAAGCGCACGAACTCCCACGGCATCTCGTGCTCGTGCTCGTCGTACTTGCGCGAGATCGGCCGCATCTGCTCCACCGCGATGCGGTGCATGCGCTCCCGGGCGTCGAGGGTGGAGGGGGCGGGCTCGAAGGAGATCGTCACGGGCCTCTCCTCAGATCAGGGCGAGGGCTTCGAAGCCGGCGAAGCCTCGCGCGTTGCGGAGCAGCAGCTCGGGCAGGTAGTCGCGGATGTAGCCGTGGCCGCCGAGCACCTGGACGGCGCCGTCCGTGGCGTCGAGGACCACGCGTTCGATCTGCTGCCGCGCCAGCGTGGCCTCGCGCTCGGCGTCCTCGCCCCGATCCAGCTTCCAGGCCGCCTCCCACACCAGCAGGCGCGCCGCGTCGATCTCGATCGCCATGTCGGCCAGCTTGAATGCGATGGCCTGCTTGGTGGCGATGGGGACGCCGAAGGCGTGCCGTTCCTTGGCGTAGTCGCGGGCGGTCTCGAAGGCGGCACGCGCCACGCCCACCGCGGCCGCCGCCTGCGCCACGCGTCCGCGGCTGAGCAGCGCCCGGACCGGGCTGCCCGCCTCTCCGCCGAGCCGGGCCTCCGCCGGGACGCGCACCTCCCGCAGCTCGAGCTCGGCGGTGGGAAGCGCGCGCAGGCCCATGTTGCGCTCGCGCGTGGCCGCGAGCCCGGGCGCCGCGCGCGGCACCAGGAACACCTGGGGCCCTGCCTCCGCCTCCGCCGCGACGATCGGGATCGGGTCGGCCCCCTCCAGCCAGGGCACGAAGCACTTGTGGCCGTCGAGCACGAAGCCGTCGCCCTCCCGACGCGCCCGGGTCTCGGGGCGCAGCGGATCGAAGCGCATCGAGGGCTCCACCCAGGCCAGGGAGCCGGGTCGGAAGCCCGGCTCCGTGAAGCGCGGCAGCAGGGCCTCGCGCTGGGCGTCGCTGCCGAGATCCGCCACCGGGAAGGCCGTCAGCGCCGGCGAGAGCGCGGCCAGACCCAGGGCCAGGTCGCCCCAGGCCAGCTCCTCGATCACGAGCACGCCGGTGACGGCGCTGCGCTCGCCCCCGCCTCCCGCCGACTCCGGCAGGGCGTTGGCGGTCAGGCCCAGCTCGTGGGCGCGGGCCAGTACGTCCTCGGGAAGCTTCGCCGCCTCCTCGCAGTCCCGCGCCACCGGTCGCAGCTCGTTGGCCGCGAACTGGCGCACGGTGTCGATGACGAGCTGCTGCTCCTCGGTGGGCTCGAAGTCGATCATCTCCGCTTCCTACACCCGCTCGACGACGGTGGCGATGCCCATGCCACCCCCGATGCACATGGTGACGAGCCCCGTGGTCTCGTCCCGGCGCTCCAGCTCGTCGAGGAGCGTCCCGATCAGCATCGCGCCCGTGGCGCCGAGGGGGTGGCCCAGGGCGATGGCACCCCCGTTCACGTTGACACGCTCCGGGTCGAGATCCAGGTCGCGGATCACCTTGAGGGGGATCGCCGCGAAGGCCTCGTTGATCTCGATGCGGTCCAGGTCCGCGACGTTCATGCCGGCCTTCTGGAGGCAGCGGCGCGTGGCGGGCGTGGGAGCGGTCAGCATGATGACGGGCTCGTCGCCGGCCGTGGCCATGGCCACGACGCGAGCGCGGGGCCGCAGCCCGTGGGCCTTGGCGTACGCGGGCGACGCCAGCAGCACCGCCGCGGCGCCGTCCACGATGCCCGAGGAGTTGCCCGCGGTGTGGACGTGATTCACCGCGTCCACCTGCGGGTAGCGCTGCCTCGCCTTCTCGTCGAAGGCGAGCGTATCGCCCTTCTGCACGTAGCGTCCGAGCTGCTCGAAGGAGGGCGCGAGCTTCCCGAGCCCCTCGAGGGTGGTGCCGGCCCGCGGGTGCTCGTCGCGATCCAGCACGACCTTCCCGTCGCCGTCGCGCACCGGGACCAGGCTCCTGTCGAAGCGGCCCTCCTTCTGGGCGAGGGCGCAGCGCTCCTGGCTGGCGACGGCGAAGCGGTCCAGGTCCTCGCGTGAGAAGCCTTCCAGCGTGGCGATCAGGTCCGCCGAGATGCCCTGGGGAACCAGGGGATGCAGCTCGCGCAGGCGGCGGTTGTGTCCGTCGAGCCCGGCCCCGTCGCTACCCATGGGCTGGCGCGACATGGACTCGACGCCGCTGCCGATCACCAGCTCCTGCTGTCCCGCCATCACCCCCATGGCGGCGAAGTTCACCGCCTGCTGGCCGGAGCCGCAGAAGCGGTTGAGCGTCACGCCGGTAGCCGCCTGGGCATCCCAGCCCGCGGCGAGCACGCTCATGCGCGCGATGCACCCGCCCTGCTCGCCCGCCTCGGAGACGCAGCCCACCACCACGTCCTCGATG
>JBFGJV010000272.1:0-3476 GCA_041577015.1 Myxococcota bacterium | reverse complement strand
GTCTACTGGGTGACGCGGCTCGGCGGGCGCGTGCTCGGCCGCCTCCCCTACGAGCGGCAGGGCGACGACCAGCTCTCCGTGACGCCGACCCCGCTGCGCAACATCTCGCAGAATCGCTTCGAGCCCATCCTGCTGGAGGCGCTGGAGCGCGTGGCCGGGTGCACGCCCGCCTGGCGGCAGCAGTGGGAGTCGTCCGTGCAGGACGGCGAGCGGGTGCGCTCGGTGGTGCGCGATCTCGAGAGCGGAAGCGAGCGCGAGGTCACGAGCCGCTACCTGCTCGCCGCCGATGGCGCCGGCAGCCGCGTGCGCCGCTCCCTCCGCATCGAGCCCGTGGGCCCCGCTCGGATCCAGAGCTTCATCATGGTCCACTTCCGCGCGGTGCTGCGCGGGATCCCGGAGATCCCGCCCGGCGTGCTCTTCTTCACCTGCGATCCAAGCATCGGCGGCGGGGTCTTCGTGGTGCACGATCTCGACCGCGAGGCCGTCTTCATGCACCCCTTCGACCCCGATGCGGAGTCCGAGGCCGACTACGACGCCGCCCGCTGCGCGGACCTGGTGCGCGGGGCGCTCCAGGACCCCGGGCTCGACTTCCAGGTGGCGAACGTGAGCACCTGGACCATGACGGCGCAGGTGGCCGAGCGCTACCGGGAGGGACGCATCTTCCTGGTGGGCGACTCCGCCCACCGCTTCCCGCCCACCGGCGGGCTGGGACTCAACTCGGGCGTGCAGGACGCGCACAACCTGGCCTGGAAGCTGGCCGCCGTGCTTCACGGGCAGGCGCCGGACTCGCTCCTCGACACCTACGAGAGCGAGCGGCGCCCGGTGGCGCAGAACAACGCCGACCAGAGCCTGCGCAATGCGCTGCGCATGGTGGAGGTCTCCGCGGCGCTCGGCGTCACCGACTTCTCCGAGGCCTCGCAGGCCCGGATGGAGGCGACCCTCGCCAGCGAGGAAGGACGCGCGCGCGTCCGCGCGGCCATCGGGGCCCAGGCCGAGCACTTCGACATGCCGGGCCTGCAGCTCGGCTTCTGCTACGAACGGGGCGCCCTCGCACCCGCGGCCGACGAGCCGCCTCCCGAGAGCCAGGTGCGCGAGTTCCTTCCAACCGGACGTCCGGGCGCGCGGCTTCCGCACGCCTGGCTGGCGGAGGAGGACGGCGACCGCACCTCGATCCTCGACCGCGTGCCCCTCGACCGCTTCCTGCTGCTCGCGGGGCCCGAGGGTGGCGCCTGGATCGACGCGCTGCCCGGGCTCCCGGGTCCGCCCATCGCCGGGCTTCGTGCCACGGCGGAGCTGATGCCTGCGCTCGAGAGCTGGCTCGCCGTCGTCGGCATCGGACCCGACGGGGCGCTCCTGGTGCGGCCGGACCAGCACGTGGCCTGGCGGAGCCCGAGGGCCGTCCCGAATCCTGGCGAGGAGCTGACCCGAGCGATCGAATCGACTCTCGGCCTGCAACGGGCTCCATGAGGCCACCCGATCCGACGGCCGGCCTGGCGCGGCCGGAGAGCTGTCCGTGATAGCCTCTCCGCCCTCGGGCAGTTGAGCACTCGAGCTGCCGGTCGAGTCTCCGCTCGCGGATGATTTCCTGAAACCTCCCCCCGCCTCCGGCGTAAGGGGGGCGTGAATGCGACCTTCGTCCCCCAGCCGGTGCAGATGCTCGAGGTGGCCCGGACCCATGTCGCGGGTCCCGAAGACCCCGGCCGGGCCGTGACCGCCGACGAGCGCGAGCTCCTGCTGCGGCATCGCCAGGGCGAGGACGGCGCCTTCGCCGAGCTCGTGGCTCGCTACCGCGCGCCGGTCTACGGCTACCTGGTGCGCTGTGGCGTCGAGCCGGCGGCGCGAGACGATCTCTTTCAGGAGATCTTTCTCAAGATCCACCACGCCGCCTGGAGCTACGCCCCCGAGCGTTCGCTCCATCCTTGGCTCTTCACCATCGTGGCCAACGCGGTGCGCAGCCACGCGCGCAAGCGCCGCGTGCGGCGGCTGGTCTTCCCGATCGGGGATGCGAGCGAGCGCGAGAGTCCGCTCCCGGACGGACAGCAACTGCTCGAGGCGCAGGAAACCGCCCATTGGCTCGACCGCGCCCTCGAGCGGCTGCCCCAGGTGCAGCGAGAGGTGGTGCTGCTCTGCTGCGTCGAGAACCTGCCCCAGGCGGAGGTGGCCCACATGCTCTCGCTGAGGGTGAACACAGTGAAGACCCATCTGCGCCGCGCGCGCCTCGCCCTCGCCCGGGCGCTCGGCCACCGTCAGCCGCGGCGGCAACCGGAGGGGATGGCATGAGTCGGCGTTGTCGGGATATCCAGGAGATCCTGGCCGAGTCCGGTCCCACGGCTCTCCAGGGCGATTCCCCGGCTCAGGACCACCTGGCCGAGTGCGAGTCCTGCTACGCCTTCCTCGAAGCGCTCGCCACCCTGGACGCCACCTTCACCCACCTGCCCGCCATCGATGCGCCCCAGGAGACCGTGGACCGGGTGCTGGCACAGACCCAGTCGCCCCCGCCGGCGGCGTTGCCCGCTGGACGTCGGTTGTGGAAGCGGGTCGGCGAAGCGCTCGGCACCTTCGCCCGGGCCCTGGCCCGACCGCAGCTGGCCGTACCCGTGGCCGCCGGCGCGCTGGTGCTGGGACTCGCCGGCCTGCTGACCTGGAACGTCTTCGAGGACCGGGCCGTCCGCCCGGCCACCAAGATCGCGATGATGCAGAGGGACGAGCTCGCGACCGAGACTCCCGAGACCCACGAGGAGATCCCGGTTCGCCAGCTCGAGCAGGAGAAGCTACGCGCGCTCGGCTACCTCGAGGGGCAGCGCGCCGGGAACCGGGAGGCCGAGCCGAGCGCTCCCACCAGCGTCGCCCGCTTGCGCGACCGGAAGACGGAAGTCGCCGGGCTCGACGAGCTCAGCCAGCTTCAGCGGCAGGTCGACCGCAGCCGCGATCAGCGCCAGAACGAGGTCTTCGGCTACTTCGCCGTTCGAGCCGGCGAGGCCGGAGCAGGCGAGGCGCCGCGCTCGTTGCCCCCGCTGCGCGACCCGGTCACGTCCGGCGGCAAGGTGCGCCGCTACGTCGACATCGGTCGCCTCGGCAAGGAGTCGCGCGCCGACGCGGACAAGCGGGCGAAGAGGTCCTACGAAGCCGATGCTCTCGAAGAAAGCGCGGACGCCTTCGACGACGACTACCGTCCGGGCCTGGCCTCGGAGCTGGGCTCGCCGGCGACGCGCTTCTTCGCCAACCAGCGCTCCCTGGACGGGCTGCGCTTCCAGTCGCCCGCCGGCTACTGGGCCAACACCTACGTACCCGGCGATCCGGTGGTGCGCTGGCTCCAGGCGCACTTGACCCGGAGCGATCGCGCGCTGCTCCAGACGTTCTCGCCGCAGCCGCTGGTGCTCGACGCGGCGGCGCGGCCGCCCACCCAGCCCTTCGATCCGCCGCGTCGGGCCGCCCTCGATGTCTTCCTGCACGCGGACCGCGCTGGGATCGAACGC
>JBFGJV010000271.1:0-3513 GCA_041577015.1 Myxococcota bacterium | reverse complement strand
CTGTGCAACCTGCGCCTTCCAGGACGTGCAGTCGTTCTTCATCTGCGGCATCGCGTCCTGTCTGGGGGATCCCGGCTCGTGCGGCTGGCGCGGGATTCCACCTCCTCAGCGCCGCTGCAACGACACGAATGCGACGTCCTGCGCAACCGGCGCGCCCTGTTGCGGCTGCAACTGCGCCGGAGACGTGGTGTGCGGCGACTGTCAGGGGCTGGAGATCACCGGTGTGGCCGCTCGGAGCCGCGCGCTCTGGGGCCCAGCGCTCCCGGGCGCGGATCCGGCAGACGTCACCGTCGAGTGGGAGGGCCTCGCGGAGTTTCCCCTGACCGGGGACTTCACCGTCACGCGCTGTCCGAGCGGCTGGGTCTGCTACGACGCCCAGCGCGACTTCGACTCCTGCGTGGAGCCGATCGCGTGGGAGGACGCGGCGGGGTGCTGGGGCGGCGGTCCGCCCCCGCTTCCGGACTGGATGGAGCTGGAGTTCCGCCTCACCGATGCCCGGGGCGTGACGTCGCCGCCGCGGCGAGCCATCGTGGTCTGCGAGGATGCGGGTTGATGGCCGGCCATCACACCTCGAGCACCGCGCGCGCCTCGCCCTGGAGGAAGACCCGGCCGAGCCGCGGGTGCAGGCACTCGTCTCTTTACGAGCCCAGGAACTCGGCGACAACCTGGCAGGCCTCGGTGAGGTTCCGTGCCTCGGTCCGCCCCGAGCGCTTGCGCGGCTTGAACGAGTGGTCGCCGTCCTCGATCCAGCGCACGCGCACGCTCGGGGAGAGGCGGTAGCCCGCCACCTCGGCCGGCGTCCCAAACGGGTCGCGACTGCCCTGGAGGATCAGGGTCGGGGTCTCGATGGTCTCGAGGACGGCGGTGCGCGTCTTCTCGGGCCGGCCCGGTGGGTGGAACGGGTAGCCGAGGCAGACGCAGGCCCGGACACCCAGCTCGTCGGCCACGTAGGCGGCCATGCGCCCGCCCAGCGACTTCCCGCCGATCACCAGGCCGGCACCTCCGCCGAGCGCCTCCACCGCCTCGGCCCAGGCCGCGCGCAGCACGGGCTCGCGGTCGGGGGCGCGGCGCTTCCCGCCCGCGCGCCGCTCGCGCATGTAGGGGAACTCGAAGCGCACTACGCGCATCCCGGCACCGGCGAGCCCACGCGCCACGGTCTCCATCCAGGCCGAGTCCATGGGCGCCCCCGCCCCGTGGGCGAGGACGAGGGTGGGCCCGTTTGCGTCGGGACCATCCACGAGCAGGCCGCGCGCGTCGGGGTCGCTGGCCACGCTCAGAGGGTAGCCCCATCGCTCGACGAGTTTGCTTGACCTCAAGGCGGCTCCGGCGAGAGAATGGCGGGGGTGTCTCCACCCATTGCGCCCATCCCGAACGGGAGGTCCCCATGCACCTGCACACCCGCCCGCTGCTGACGGTCCTGCTCCCCCTCGTCCTCGTGCTCGCCGCCCCCGGCCCGCCGCCGCCCCTCGACTTCCCCCACGGCGTCGCCTCGGGCGAGGCCACGCCGACGAGCGTGGTGCTCTGGGTGGCCGCGGATCGGGAGACCGCCCTCAAGGTCGAGGTCTCCGAGGACGCGAGCTTCTCGGGCCCCGATGCAGCCCGCCGTACCGTGCGCAGCGAGGCCGCCGACGACTTCACCGCCAAGGCGGTGGTGACCGGTCTCGAGCCCGAGACGCAGTACTGGTACCGCTGGCGGCGCGGCAACCGCACCAGCGACGTCGGGACGTTCCGCACCCCGGCGCTCCCCACGACGAAGAAGAGCGTGCGCTTCGCCTTCAGCGGCGACTCCGATGGCTCGCTCCTGGACGGCGTGCCCTTCTTCAACGAGTTCGAGGTGCTCGATGCGGCGCGCGCCGAGGATCCGGACTTCTTCGTCTACATGGGCGACCTGATCTACTCCGACTCCTTCGTGCGCAATCTGTCCGGCATCGGTCCCGCCATGACGCTCGAGGACTACCGGGAGACCTGGCGCGTGAATCGCGAGTACGCCGCGCTCCGCAATCTCCTGGCATCCACCTCCGTCCTCACGATCTGGGACGACCACGAGGTGGTGAACGACTACGACGGCCGCACCGTGGACCCGCTCCGCTACGCGGCCGGCCGCAAGGCCTACTTCGAGTACCTGCCCACCGTGGAGAGCGGCCTCCCCTCCGACCCGAGCTGCGCCGGCGACCCGCTCTTCAAGGTCTTCCACTGGGGCTCGCTCGTGGACGTGATCGTCCTGGACGAGCGTTCCTGCCGCGACGCCGACGTAGAGGACGCCTGTGAGGGCGACCTGGCGCCGACCCTGGCCTCGAACATCCGCGTGCTGGCCGGCTTCGACCCCGAGCCGCCCGCCGGCTGCCTGGACGCCCTGAACGAGCCCTCGCGCACGTTCCTGGGCCCGGTCCAGAAGCAGCTCTTCAAGGAGGCGCTGCTGAACTCGACTGCGAAGTTCAAGTTCGTGATCAACGAGCTCCCGATCCAGCAGTTCTACGTGGGCCCCTACGACCGCTGGGAGGGCTACGCGGCCGAGCGCGCGGAGATCCTGAACTTCATCCGCGACAACGGGATCGAGAACGTGATCTTCCTGGCCACCGACATCCACACGAATCTGGTGAACGACGTCTTCATCGACGCCGAGACGGACATGGAGTCGATCGCCAAGGAGTTCGTCACGGGCCCCATCGCCCGGCCTCCCTTCGGCCAGAGCGTGATCGACGTGGCGGGCCCGGGAGCGCTCTTGCTCCTGTACAGCGTCTTCGACGTCGTGCTCGGCACCGACTGCCAGGCGCTCTTCGACCTGGGCTACGGCCTGATCGAGGTGGACGCCGCCAGCGAGACGGCCACGATCACTCTCAAGGACGAGACGGGCGCGACCTTGAAGGACGACCTCGACACGGAAAAGGACTGCTCGTTCACGCTCGGGCTCTAGGCCCCGAACGCCTTCTGGAAGGCCGGCCGCTCCGCCAGCCGGGCCAGGTAGGCCGACGCATTGGGTCGCTTCTCGCCCAGCTGGCCCGTGAACTTCGCCATGTGCAGGAAGTAGCCCACCATCACGTCCGCGGCGGTGAACTCGCTGCCGGCCAGGTACTGCTTGCCCGCGAGCGCCTGGTCCAGCACGTCGAGGCACTTCCCCATCCGCTCGACGGCGTCCGGCACCAGGGCGGGAATGCGCCGCTCCTCGGGCCGGACCATCGTGTGCTGCGCCAGATCCGCCAGCGGCGGGAGCGCCGTCCCCTCCGCCCAATGGAACCACTGCAGGTAGGGCGCGCGCTCGGGCGTCCCGGGCTTGGGCTCGAAGCGTCCCTGGCCGTACGTCTCGAGCAGGTACTGGAGGATGGCGCCGGACTCCCAGATCACGGTGTCGCCGTCCTCGAGGGTGGGCACGCGCGCGTTCGGGTTCTTGGCGAGGTACTCGGGCGTGCTCAGGTTGCCGAACTGCATCGGTTCGATCTCGTAGTCGAGCCCGAGCTCCTCGAGCATCCAGCGCACGCGGCACGATCGGGAGAAGGGGGCGTGGTAGAGCTTGAT
>JBFGJV010000270.1:0-3516 GCA_041577015.1 Myxococcota bacterium | reverse complement strand
CGGAAGCTGAAGCAGAAGGAGAAGGCGCTGCTCCTGGTGCGCCGCGGGGATGCCACCGTCTTCATTGCGGTGAAGCGCGCGGGCTGACCCGGGGCAGGGGGCGGAGGGGAGTCGTGGGCTCCGGGCCTCGCGCCGGGGTGGCTACGGGCTGCGGGCCGCCTTGGGGGGCCGGGGCGTCCGCGTAGGCCCCGGGTCAGCCCGCGCGCTTCACCGCAATGAAGACGGTGGCATCCCCGCGGCGCACCAGGAGCAGCGCCTTCTCCTTCTGCTTCAGCTTCCGCTGGAACTGCCCGGCATCGTTCACCGTCTCCTGGTCCACCTCGAGCACCACGTCGCCCCGCCGCAGCCCCGCCTCGTCGGCCGGGCTCCCGGACTGGACGTCCGTGATCACCACGCCGCTGCTCTCGTCCACGCCGAGCTGCTCGGCGAGGTCGGGCGTGAGCGACTGCACGCGCATGCCGAAGGCGGCCGGACCGGACTCGCCCTGCGCCGCCGCCACCACCGTCTCCTCCTCGAGCGTGCCGAGATCGATGCGGAAGCTCTTGCGCTTGCCGTCGCGCACCACGACGACGTCCACCGCCGAGCCCGGCGCCGTCGACGCCACGATGCGGGGCAGCTCCTCCATCTCCGCGACCGGCTTGTCGTCGAAGCGCACGATCACGTCGCCACGCTCGATGCCCGCCTTGGCCGCCGGGCCCTTGGGGTCCACTTTGGAGACCAGGGCGCCCTCGGTGGAGTCGAGATCCAGCGCCTCCTGGAGGTCGGTCGTGACGCGCTGGATCACGACGCCGAGCCAGCCGCGGGTGACGCGTCCGCTCTCCCGAAGCTGCGGCAGGATCTCCTTGGCCATGTTGACCGGCACCGCGAAGCCGATGGTGTTGGCGCGCGGGTTGATGGCGGTGTTGATGCCCACGACCTCGCCCGAGAGGTTGAGCAGCGGTCCGCCGGAGTTGCCCGGATTGATGGCCGCGTCGGTCTGGATGAAGTCCTCGTAGCGGCCAGCGCCGATGTTGCGCCGGTGCAGGGCAGAGACGATCCCGGCCGTCACGGTGTGCTCGAGGCCGAACGGGTTGCCGATCGCGACCACCCAGTCGCCGGTGCGAAGCTTCTCGGAGTCACCCAGGGAGAGAGAGGGCAGCGGCCGGTCGGTCTCCACCCGGATCAGCGCGATGTCCGTGGCCGGGTCGCGGCCCACCACGTTCGCCTCGAACTCCGAGCCGTCCTCGAAGGCGACCTTGATCTTGTCCACGTCCTCGACCACGTGGTTGTTGGTCACGATGTAGCCGTCGGGGGAGATCACGAAGCCGCTGCCGAGGCTCGGTACCTTGAACTCGCGCTGCCCGCCGAAGAACTCCTCGAAGGGGCCGCCGAAGAAGGGCTCGAAGATGGGCGGCCGCGGCGCGCTCGTCACCGTCTTCGAGGTCTGGATGTTCACCACCGCGGGGGAGACCCGCTCGGCGAGGTCGGCGAAGCTGGCGGGCGCCGGCACCACGGCGAGCGGCGTGCCCCCGTCGCCCTCGCTCCAGAAGGAGCCCGCCGCGTGCGGCTGCTCCTTCTTGCCGCGCCCGAAGAGGTCGATGGCCTGGGCGGCGTTCTCGCGCACGTCCACGCGCACGTCGACCACGCCCGTGGCCACCACGAGCCCACCCACCAGGGCGAGGGCGAGCCCCGCCACGATCAGTCGCCGAAGCTTCATGTCGCCGTCGATCCCCCCGGCTTTCGACCCTCGGCAAGGCGCAGCGGTTTACGCCGGCTCACGAGAGCGGGACCTGGACATGGTACCGGGCCGAACCGCGCTGAACCACGAGGAGCGCCCGGGAGCGTCCCCGCAGCTCGAGGAAGCTTCCCTGGAGGGCAGCCCCGTCCCGGAGCGCCCGCCCGTCGATGCCGAGCAGGAGGTCGCCGGCCTGGATGCCGATGCGCTGGGCGCCGCTCCCGGGCCGCACCTCCGCGATCCGGAAGCCGCCCCCGGGCTCGGCCGTGAGGCGCATGCCGAGCAGCCGCTCGCCCAGGCGGCGGATCTCCTGCGGCGGGATCTCCAGGCATCGCACACGCACGCTGCGCGTCGCCCCGCGGCGCCAGAGCTCGAGCTCCATCTCCTGGCCGGCGGTGGCGCGCTCCAGCATCTCGTAGAACTCCCGGGGCGAGCGGACCGGATGGCCGTCCACCCGCACCACCAGGTCGCCGCGCTGCACGCCCGCGCGGGCCGCGGGCGTCGCGCCCACCACCCCGGCCACCAACGCTCCCCGCAGGCCGGGAGGCAACGCCAGGGCCTCGTGCAGGTCCGCGTCCAGGCGCTGCAGCTCGAAGCCGAGCCAGACCGGCGCCACCTCACCGCGCTCGATCAGCTGCGCGATCACGCGCTTCGCCGTGTCGATGGGAATGGCGAAGCCGATGCCCTGGGCGCCTCCGCCGTAGATCGCCGTGTTGATGCCCACCAGCTCGCCCGCGGCATTGAGCAGCGGCCCGCCCGAGTTGCCGGGGTTGATCGAGGCGTCCGTCTGGAGGAAGCCGTAGAAGACGCGGTCCTGGCTGCGGATCGAGCGATCCAGCGCGGAGATCACGCCGGTGGTGACGGTGTTGGAGAGCCCGAAGGGATTGCCGATCGCGATCACCGGCTCGCCCACCATCAGGTCTTCGGAGCTGCCCAGCGGCGTCCAGGGCGGCTTCTCGTCGGTCTGCAGTCGCAGCACGGCCAGGTCGTTGTTCGGGTCGGCGCCCACCAGCTCCGCGTCGTACTCGCGTCCGTCCGCGAGCGCCGCGCGGATGCGACTGGCGCGCGCCACTACGTGCTCGTTGGTGAGCACGTGGCCGTCCTCGTCGATGATCACGCCCGAGCCGAGGCTCTGGGTCTTGCGCGCCACGCGGGGCTCGAAGAAGTCGCGGAAGAAGCGCTCGAAGAGCGGGTCGCCTTCGAAGGGCGAGCGGAAGGGGCGCGAGGCCACGGTCCGCTCGGTGGTGATGTTCACCACGGAGGGGCCCACGCGCTGCACGGCCTCCACCGCCGCCGTGCGGCGCAGGAAGGGATCGGCCGCGCGCGCGGCGGGGGCCGCGGAGGTCGCCACGGCCGTGACGAGGCTCAAGGCAGCCAGGACCCTGGGGCCGGCGCCGGCGTGGGGCTTCATCGCGGGCTTGGCTGGGCGCGCTCGGACGCGCATGCCACCATGGGCCGCCGAACGTAGGGCGCGGCTCGCGGGGCGGCAAGACGGGCCGGAGGGAGCGCATGGACGGGGGCGCGCAGGCGGCGGCCTTCCTGCGCGAGCGGATGGGGCGTGAGGCGACGCTCGTCGTGCGCGCGCCGGGCCGCGTCAACCTGATCGGCGAGCACACCGACTACAACGAGGGGCTCGTCCTCCCGTGCGCCATCGACCACGCCGTCTTCGCGGCGGCCGCCCCGCGCGAGGACGGCCGCCTGCGCGTGGCATCCCGGGAGCTGGGCGAGGCGGGGGAGATCGAGGTGGACGCCTCCGGGAGGCACCGCGAGGGCGGCTGGCTCGACTACGTACGGGGCGTGGT
>JBFGJV010000269.1:0-3532 GCA_041577015.1 Myxococcota bacterium | reverse complement strand
CGCGGGCGACCTCCGCGAGCGCGGCCGGAAGCACGCGACCCAGGTCCCGACGGCTCCCGTGCACGGCGACGAGCGCCGCGTGCTCGTGCGCCGGACGCGGCTGCTCGGCGCTCCCGGGTGTGAGCAGCGAGGGCGCGCGCTCGCTCCCCTGGAGCCCGGCCGCCAGCTCGAGCCGCACCAGGAACGGCGAGGGCACCCGCTCGCGTCCGTCGTCGCTCACGAACTGCCAGGAGAGCGTCACGTCGGGGCTCGCCGCCACCAGCTGGGCGAAGTGGTGTCGCTCCTCGTCGTGGCCCTCGGCCTTCACCGGGAGCTCGGGGAGGAGCACGCGCAGGCCGCGGCGCAGGGCGTCCGGGATCACCGGATCCTCTACCACCGGACGCGGGAAGACGTCGCGGTTCAGGCCGATCACGAACAGGTGCTCGAAGTCGAGCCCGCGCGCCTCCATCACCGTGAGCACCTGCACGCCGCCTCCGCACCCTCCGGCCGGCGGCGCCACGGCTGGGAGCAGGGCGTGACGCAGCAGCAGCTGCCACTCCTCCGCCTCGAGCTCCGGAACGCCCTCGAGCTGGGCGCCGAGCTCGCGCACGGCGTGCTCGACCACCGTGAAGTCAGCGTCGTCCCGCCAGCCGAGTTGGCTTGCGAGAGCCAGGAAGCCGTCGGCGTGAACCGGGAGCGCAGCGCTGCGGCGCGCTTCGTCCAGCCGTGCGGCGAAGCGGCCGGCGCGCTGGCGCCAGGCCTCCAGATCCCCGCGGCCGAAGTGGACGCGGCGCAGACGCTCCGCTCGCCCGGGTCGGGTGTCCTCGGCCGGGGCCAGGCCGATGGGAACCGGAAGACGCAGGTCCGACTCCCCGAGACGCTCGTCCAGGTCGAGGTCCGCCAGGTCGCCCAGGCGCGCGGCCCCGACCGCGTGGAGAGCCGTGCGCAGCGGCGGACCGGGCTCCGGGGCGTGGGCGTCGAGCCAACGTTCCACCGGCGCGTCGCGTCCCTGGACCAGGAGCCCGAGGAGCGCCTCCACCCGACGCACGCCCGGGCTTCCCACCGCGCGCAGGGAGGGCGCCGTGAACGGAATGCCCAGGCGCTCGAACTGGACGCGCAGCGCGGGCCGGAACGCCTCCAGGGCGCGGCCCACCACCCCGATGCCCTCCGGACGGGCGCCCGCGTCGAGGAGCGCCCGGATGCGCACGCCCACGGCCCGCAGCTCCGCGTCGGAACCCGCCGCACGCACCACCCGTAGCGCCGAAGCCGGGGGCGCCGGCTCCTCGCAGGCAACACCGGCCGCCGCGAAGCGCTCGTAGAAGCGCCGGCTGAAGCGACGCTCGATCGCGGCGCCCTCTCCGGGCACGCGAGGCCGACTCAGGATCACCCGCCCGCCGAGCACACGCAGGAGCGTCTCCAGCCAGTCGGCCACCACGCCGGTGGCGTCCGCGAAGCCGTGGATCCAGAGCGCGCGCGTGGGGAGGAGTGCGGCGCCGTGACGCTGCAGGAGCGCCGTCGCACGACGCAGCAGGGTCGAGGGATCGGCCAGGCCCCGCTCCGCCAGCTCCCGGGACGTGCGCGAGGCGATGCGTACCGCGGCGCGTGCCCGCTCCACCGCCGCGCCGCGCCCCTGCTCCTGGAGCCATTCGTCGATCGCCGGAGCGTGGGCCTCGGGCTCGAAGCCCGCGTCGAGCAGGTCGCGCACCGCCGCCACCACGACGCCGTAGCCATCCTCGAGGCCGTCGAGCTTCTGGCGGAGTGCGCGCTCCCGACGGGCGTGACGGCGCACCAGGACCGCGAGGAAGGCCTCGCCCCGGGGAGCCGACTCCCCCGCCGCCTCCAGCGTCCGGAAGGCGAGGGCGCGGTGGGTCGAGATCTCGAGGCCCGCCAGCGAACGGCCTGCCCGCCGCAGCAACGTCGCGGCCAGGTGCTCGCGCAGCATGCGCGAGGGAACCACCACCCGCGCCGGCGACGCGAGCAGACGAAGATCCTCGTGCCCCTGGGCCACGACCGCTTCGAGCTCCTCGAGCAGCCGCGCCCCGGGGACGCTCTCGACCTCTCCTGCGACGAGGCCCCCGATCACCGCCTGAGCATGCCCCGAAACCCGGCGATGTAAAGAACGGCTCCGGACGGCGGCGGACGACCATGCGGCGCATTTCGCCGCGGGTTCACGTGGGCAGGGGCGCGTGGCAAGCGTATCCGGGGTGCATGGCCGACACCTACCCGCTTCGGGACGAGCTGGCGGGGGAGAGTGCGGGGATCCGTGCCGTCCGCCGCAGCCTGGAGACGGTGGCCGCGTCGCACTCGACGGTCCTCCTCACGGGAGAGACCGGCACCGGAAAGGGCGTGGCCGCGCGCACGCTGCACCGCCACTCGGCGCGTCGCATGGCTCCCTTCGTGCACGTGGACTGCGCCGCCCTCTCGCCGGCGCTGATCGAGAGCGAGCTGTTCGGGCACGAACGCGGCGCCTTCACCGGGGCGGCGGAGCGCCGTACGGGACGCTTCGAGCAGGCCGCCGAGGGCACGATCTTCCTGGACGAGATCGCCGAGCTGTCTCCGCCGCTCCAGGGCAAGCTGCTGCGGGTGCTCCAGGACCGGGAGTACGAGCGCCTGGGCAGTGCGCGAACGCTGCGCATGCGGGCGCGCGTGGTAGCCGCCACCTCGCGCGATCTCGGCAAAGCGGTTCGCGACGGCAGCTTCCGCCCCGACCTGTTCTACCGCCTCGCCGTGGTGACGCTCCGGCTGCCCCCCCTGCGCCAGCGCCTGGAGGACCTCCCCGTGCTGGTGGCCAGCGGCCTGGCGCGCCTCGCCCCGCCGCTCGGCGGGGCGCGCCCCCCGGGGGCCCCGGAATTCCTCGACGCCCTGCGTCGCCGCCCCTGGCCGGGCAACGTTCGCGAGCTGCTGAATCTGCTGGAGCGGCTGCTCGTGCACGGGCAGGGCGCACGGCTCGATCCGGGCGCGCTGCAGGCGCTCGAGGAGGGGGATCCGGTCGCCCCCGCGGTCGAGCCGCCCGGACATGGCGCACCCGACGACGCCGCGCTCATCGCACGGGCACTGGAGCAGACGGGGGGCAACGTGGCCCGCGCCGCGCGCCGGCTCGGCCTGGCGCGGACCACGCTCCGTCACCGGATCGTCCGCCACGGCCTCGCCCATCTGATCCCCCGCGACTAGCCGGACGCGGTGATAGACTGGAGCCGCGGGGAGGCCTGGATGGAACGTCCGCTCCACTTCGGCGTGACGCTGCCGCAGATCAAGCGCAGCTGGGAAGAGGCACGCGCCGCGGCGCTCGAGCTCGAGTCGCTCGGCTTCGACTCGCTCTGGGTGTGCGACCACCTGTATGGCGTCCCGAACCCCGCCCTGCCCATCTTCGAGGCCTGGACCGAGCTCACCGCTGTGGGAGCCCTGACCGAGCGGGTCGAGCTGGGGACGCTCGTGACCCCGCCGTTCTTCCGCAACCCCGCGGTGTTGGCCAAGCAGGTGGCGACGCTGGACCAGATCACCGGCGCACGCGTGATCGTTGGACTCGGCTCGGGCTGGTTCACGCCGGAGTTCG
>JBFGJV010000268.1:0-3665 GCA_041577015.1 Myxococcota bacterium | reverse complement strand
TTTCCGACCCGGGAGGAGACCGTCGCCCGCTACGAGAAGGCGACCGACCACCGCGTCCGCCACCTGCACTACTACGAGGTCTTCGCGGCGTTCCGCTTCGCCGTGATCATGATCCGCGTGGCCCAGCAGCTCGTGGCGGCGAAGCTCCTCCCGCCCGATTCGGAGTTCGAGACCGACAACATCGTGACGCGACTGCTCGCCAAGCTCCTGGAGGAGCCCGACGCGTGAGCGAGCTCGCCCTCGACGACGGGAGGCGCCGTCGCACCTGGCCGGAGCTGCGCGATCGCGTGAACCGCATCGCGCACCTGCTGCGCGACGAGCTGGGTCTGCGCCCGGACGACCACGCCGCCTTCCTGCTCGGCAACCGCGCCGAGTGCGTGGAGCTCACGTGCGGCGCGATCCAGGCGGGCATCTGGCTCACACCCATCAACCGGCACCTGACGCCCGAGGAGATCGAGCACGTGATCCGCGACTCGGGGAGCCGGGTGGTGTTCTGTGACGAGCCCCGCGAGGCCGCCGCGCGCGCCGCGGGCGCACCGAACCTCCTGCGCGTGGGCGAGGAGCTCGACCGCGCCCTCACCTCGGCCTCCGACGCGCCCATGCCCGGCGACGGCCCGCCCGGGGGCACCATGATCTACACCAGCGGCACGAGCGGCCGCCCGAAGGGCGTCAAGCGCACGCGGTCCGCCACGCTCGACGGCGTGCTCGACTATCAGCGCACGGCGGGCGCGGCGCTGGGCCTGGACGGGAGCGGTCCGCACCTGGTGACGGGTCCGCTCTATCACGCGGCCCCGCTCCTCTTCGCCGTCTACGACCAGCAGAACGGGGCGCCCATCGTGATCCTGCCTCGCTTCGAGGAGCACACGGTGCTCGAGGCGCTCCGCGAGCGGGAGATCCGCCACACGCACCTGGTGCCCACCATGTTCGTACGCCTGCTGCGGCTCCCGGAGGACGTGCGCGCGGCCTTCCGGGCGCCGAACCTGTCGCTGGTGCTGCACGGCGCGGCTCCGATCTCCACGGCCGTGAAGCGGCGCATGATCGCGTGGTGGGGACCCGTGCTGGTGGAGTACTGGGGCGCCACCGAGAGCGGCGTCTGCACGCTGGTGGGCTCGGAGGACTGGCTGGCCCACCCGGGCACCGTGGGGCGCGCGGTTCCCGCCTACGAGGTCTTCGCCGCCGACGAGCAGGATCGGCCGTTGCCTCCGGGCGAGGTGGGAACCCTCTACAGCCGGCACAAGAGGCTCCCCGACGTCTTCGCGTACCACGAGGACGCGGAGAAGACGTCGCGCGCGCACCTGGGCCCGGCCACGTTCACCCTGGGCGACGTGGGCTGGGTGGACGCCGAGGGCTGGGTGTATCTCTGCGATCGCAAGTCGAACATGATCATCACCGGCGGCGTGAACGTGTACCCGGCGGAGGTGGAGAAGGTGCTGCACGAGCACCGGGCCGTCTCCGACGTGGGCGTCTTCGGCATCCCGGACGACGAGTGGGGCGAGACCGTGAAGGCGGCCGTGGAGCTGCGGCCCGGCTTCTCCGCCTCGGCGGCGCTGGAGGCCGAGATCCTCGATTTCGCGCGCGAGCACCTCGCCGCCTACAAGGTGCCGCGCTCCATCGACTTCGAGGAGAGGCTGCCGCGGCACCCGACCGGCAAGCTCCGCGTGCGCGCGCTCCGCGACCGCTACTGGGCGGGGCGCGACCGCGCCATCTGAGCTGTGCTAGAACGAGGCGGGGACCGGAGGGCCGTGATGGGCAAGGCGCGCGTACCCGCCGCCGAAGGCTGGTTCACGACGGAGGGCGAGCCGCACCTGCTCGGCACTCGCTGCACGGCGTGCGGCGCCGTCTTCTTCCCCAAGGCCGCTTTCTGCCGCAATCCCGCCTGCGGTGGCACCGAGCTCGCGGAGCAGCCCCTCGGTCGGCGTGGGCGCCTGTGGTCGTGGACCAACAGCGCCTACCCGCCGCCGCCCCCCTACCCGGCGCGCGAGCCCTTCCGCCCCTACGCCATCGCCGCGGTGGAGCTTCCCGAGGAGCGGATGGTCATCCTCGGCCAGGTGGCGGCCGGGAAGGGCGTCGGCGACCTGCGGGCCGGCATGGAGATGGAGCTCGTCGTGGAGCCGCTCTGGGAGGACGAGCGGAACCAGTATCTGGTCTGGAAGTGGAGGCCAACGGAGGCGTGATGTCGAACGAGGTCGCGGTGCTCGGCGTGGGCATGCATCCCTGGGGCAAGTGGGGGCGCAACTTCGTGGAGTACGGCGTCCACGCCGCGCGCGCGGCGCTGGCCGACGCCGGGCTCGCGTGGAACGACGTCCAGTTCCTGGCCGGTGGCGACACGATTCGCAACGGCTACCCGGGCTTCGTGGCGGGCGCGAGCTTCGCCCAGGCGCTCGGCTGGACGGGGATCCCGGTCGTCAGCACCTACGGCGCCTGCGCCACCGGCGCCCAGGCGCTGGACGCTGCGCGCTCGCGCATCCTCGCGGGCCTGTGCGACGTGGCTCTCGTGGTGGGTGCCGACACCGCGCCCAAGGGCTTCTTCGCCCCGACGGGCGGCGACCGCCCCGACGACCCCGACTGGCTGCGCTTCCGCATCCTCGGCGCCACCAACCCGGTCTACTTCGGCCTCTACGCGCGACGTCGCATGGAGCTCCACGGCGCCACCGAGCGCGACTTCGCCCGCGTCAAGGTCAAGAACAGCCGCCACGGCTACGCCAACCCGAACGCCCGCTACAAGAAGAAGTTCACCGAGGAGGAGATCCTGGCCTCCCCGGTGGTCTCGGATCCGCTGCGTCTGCTCCACATCTGCGCCACCAGCGACGGCGGAGCGGCGATCGTGCTCACCAGCCTGGCGTACGCACGCAAGCACGCCAAGAAGCCCGTGCGCCTGGCGGCGGTCTCGACGGTGACGCCGCGCTACCCGAACACCGTCCTCGAGATGTCGAACTTCGCCACCGACTCGACCCTCGGCGTCTCGGTCCCGGACGCGCCCTTCAAGGACACCATCGCCCAGGCCGCCTACGAGGAGGCGGGCGTCGGCCCCGAGGAACTCGACCTGGCCGAGGTGTACGACCTCTCCACCGCCCTCGAGCTGGACTGGTACGAGAACGTGGGCCTGTGCAAGCCCGGCGAGGCCGAGAAGCTGCTGCGCGAGGGCGCCACCGAGCTCGGCGGCCGCATTCCGGTGAACCCGAGCGGCGGCCTCTCGTGCTTCGGCGAGGCGATCCCGGCGCAGGCGCTGGCGCAGGTCTGCGAGCTGGTCTGGCAGCTGCGCGGCCAGGCGGGCGAGCGCCAGGTGGGTGGCGCCCGCGTGGGCCTCGCCGTGAACCAGGGCCTCTTCGGCCACGGCTCCGCCACCATCGTCAAGCAGTAGGAGGGGTTTTCCTCATGGCCGCCGACATGACGCTCCGCGAGATCTCCGACCGCCTCCAGATCAACGACCTCCTGATCCGCTACACCACGGCGCTGGACAGCAAGGACTGGAAGCTCCTGGACACCTGCTTCACTTCCGACGCGCACCTCGACTACACCAGCGCCGGCGGCGTGAAGGGCGCCTACCCCGAGGTCCGGGAGTGGCTCCAGAAGGCGCTGGCGCCCTTCGCGACCTACGTCCACTACGTCACCAACTCGACGGTGACGTTCTCGGGCGACGAGGCCCGCGCGCGCACCGCGGTCCT
>JBFGJV010000267.1:0-3691 GCA_041577015.1 Myxococcota bacterium | reverse complement strand
TCCCGCGCCCGCTCCACGCTGGTGACGATGCACGCCGCGCCGCCGTCGCTCTCCTGGCAGCAGTCGAAGAGCCGCAGCGGCTCGGCGATCCAGCGCGAGGCCTGGTGCTGCTCCACGGTGAGGGGCCGGCCGTGGAACCAGGCGTTGGGGTTGTTGACGGCGTGCTTGCGCGTGGAGACCGCCACCTGGGCCAGGTCGAGCCCCGTGGCGCCGTACTCGTGCATGTAGCGCTGGGCGAACATGGCCACCCAGCTGGCCGGGGTCAGCAGACCGAAGGGGAGGTACCAGCTCCAGTGGATGAGATCCGGCGTGACGATGCCCTCGGCGATCCCCACGCTGTAGCGTCGGCCGGAGCGCTCGTTGAAGGCGCGGTACACCACGACGGTCTTCGCCACCCCCGTGGCCACCGCCATCACCGCCTGAAGCATCACGCCGATGGCGGCGCCGCCGCCGTGCGGGATGCGGCTGAAGAAGGTCAGGTCGCCGATCCCCACCGATCGCGCCAGCTCGATCTCGTCGTTCTGGTCGAGGGTGAAGGTGGTCATGCCGTCCACGTCCGCGGGCTTGAGACCGGCGTCGTCCAGCGCCGCCTTCACCGCCTCGCTGGCCAGCTGGAGCTCCGAGCGCCCGGAGTTCTTGCTGAACTCGGTCTGCCCGATGCCCACGATGGCGGCGGCGTCGTGGAGCGGGACGGTCACGAGCGGCCTCCCTCCGGGAGCGCCACGGTCACGGTGCCGGTCACGTGGCTCCCCCAGCTGTTCTTCCCGTCCACCTGCACCTCCAGCACGCGCTCGCTCTCGTCCTTGGCCATGACGCTCCCGGAGAGCGTCATGGTGTCGCCAGGCAGGTTGGGCGCGCCCAGCTTGATCTTGACGCGGCGGATCACCGCGTCGGGCCCGGCCCAGTCGGTGACGAAGCGGCCCACGAAGCCGTTCGTGGTGAGGATGTTCATGAAGACGTCCGACATGCCCTGTGCCTGGGCGGCGGCCTTGTCGTGGTGGACGGGGGTGTAGTCGCGCGACGCCAGCGCGCCCGCCACGACCAGCGTCGTGGTGATCGGCACCGGAAGCTCCGGCAGGCGGTCGCCCACCGAGACGCTCTCGAAGCTCGGTCCCCGTGCGCTCATGCCGCCTCCAGCGCCCCCGGCCGCGCGAGCTCCCGGCCCAGGCGCGCCAGCTGCGGCGTCGCGCCGCCGAGCGAGAGCTCGAGCGCCTTCGACCACAGGAAGAAGCGGTGGATCGGGTAGTCCATGTCCACGCCGAGGCCCCCGTGCAGGTGCTGGGTCGAGTCGGCGATGCGCGCCCCACCCTCCGCGGCCCAGAACTTGGCCACCGTGGTCTCCCGCGTGGCCTCGCGCCCCTCGGCCAGGCTCCAGGCGGCGCGCCACGTGGTCCAACGCATGGCCGCGAGGTCGATCCACGCGTCGGCGGAGCGGTGCTGCACCGCCTGGAAGGTCCCGAGCGGGACCCCAAACTGCTCGCGCTCGCGCAGGTGCCCGGCGGTGATCTCGAGCGCGCGCCCGGAGACGCCGAGCTGCGTGGCGCAGAGTGCCACCTGGTCCAGGTCGAAGAGGCGCGCCGCGAGGGCAGCGCCGGGGCCCTGCCCCAGGCGCTCGCCGCGCGCGCCCTCCAGGGTGTGGTCCGCCAGCACCTCGCCCGGGGAGATGCGCCGCCGCTCGGTCCCGACGCCGGCGGCCCCCGGATCCACCAGGAAGATCGCGACGCCATCGTCGCTGGCGGCCGGCACCAGGACGCGCGTGGCCAGGTGCGCGGCCGGCACCAGACGCTTCACTCCGTCGAGGCTCCACCCGTCGCCGTCCCGCCGGGCGCGCGTCCCCGGCCGCGCGGGATCGTCGGAGCTTGCGTCTACCAGGGCCGCGCTCAGGATCGCCTCGCCCCGGGCGAGCGGGGTGAGCCAGCGCTCGCGCTGCGCCGCGCTCCCCGCCTCGAGGATCGGGAGCGCTCCCAGCACCAGCGCCGCGCCCGCGGGCACGGGCGCCACCGCGCGTCCCACCTCCTCGAGCAGCACGCAGAGCTCCAGCAGGCCGAGCCCCATGCCCCCCTGCGCCTCGGGCACGGCGATGCCCAGCAGGTTCGCCTCGGCGAGCTTCCCCCAGAGCTCCGCGTCGAAGCCGTCCGCGCCGGCCTCCACCGCCTTCAGCCGCTCGGGCGTCACCTCGCGCGCCAGGATCTGGCGCGCCAGGTCGCGCACCAGCTCCTGCTCCTCCCGGAAGGCGAAATCCACCGGCCGCTCCTTACGCCGCGGGACGGAAGACGGGGAGCTTGAGCCCCTCGTCCACCTCCTCCACGCGCCCCTCCACGGGCATGCCCACGTGCAGCTTCTCCGGCTCGCAGCCCTCGACGTTGGCCACGATGCGCGTGCCCTCCTCGAGCTCCACGAGCGCTACCACGATCGGATACACGTAGCCCGGGAACTGCGGGTGATGGACCACCGTGTAGCTGTAGACGCTCCCGCGGCCGGTGGTGGGCACCGCGTCCCACTCCAGGGACTGACAGCGCCCGCACATGGGCCGCGGCGGGTGGCGCAGCGTCCGGCACCCGGTGCAGCGCTGGATCAGGATCTCGCCCCGGTCGATCCCCTCCCACCACCAGGCGTTGTCGTGCCCGCGCGGAGCGGCCAGGCGGCGCGGCTTCGCGGGCGCCGCCGCCTCCGCGGCTGGCCTCGGCTCCTGGGCGGGCTTGAACTTGAGCACCCGGAACTTCATGGCGCCCACCTCTTCGCCGTGCTGGTCGCGGAAGACGGTGCGCGTGTCGACGAAGTACCCGATGCCGAGGGCGGTGGCCTTCTCCTCGGAGATGGACTCGATCACCGTGGTGGCGGAGATGCGGTCGCCCGGACGCAGGTAGCGCCGGTACTCCTGCTCGCAGTCCGTGGCCACCACCGACGCGTAGCCGTGCTCGGTCAGGAACTGGTGGAGGCGGAGCTGCTCGTTCGAGGCCTCCCCGTCGCTCTGGGCCATCTCGAGCCCGTGCATGATCCAGGCCTGCAGCATCGTCGGCGGCGCGACGAGCCCCCCGTGCACCGACTTCGCCGCCGCGTCCGGGTCGGCGTAGACGGGATTGCGGTCCCCCATGGCCTCGCACCAGTGGCGGATCATGGCCTCGTTCACGGGATCGGGCCCCACCTCCGCGGGACCGGTCTCCATCCCCACCCACTGGCGGAGCCGCGCCTCGAAGGCCTGCTTGTCCTGCTTCTGGAGGCTCATCCCCGCCTCCTCGGCAGCCGGAGGCCTGCCGCCGCGATGATGTCGCGCTGCACCTCGTTCACCCCTCCGCCGAAGGTGAGGGTCACCGCCGCCCGGTAGGCCCGCTCGAGCTGTCCGCCGAACAGCGTCCCGGGCTGGCCCTCGGGCACCAGGCCCGCGGCGCCGGTGATCTCCAGCAGCAGCCGGTAGGCCTCCACGAAGAACTCCGTCCCCAGCACCTTGATGGCGGACGCCTCTGCCATGTCCGGGACGCCCGCGCCCACCGACCAGGCGGAGTGCCAGTTCAGCACCTCGAGCGCCTCGAGCTTGGCGTAGACCCGGGCCAGCGAGAGCTGCACCCAGGGCTCCTCCAGCTTCCGGGTCTTCGCCGCCCACTCCCGCACCTCCTCGAAGAGGCGCCGCGCCGTCCCCGGGCAGGCCAGCGTGATGCGCTCGTGGTTGAGCTGGGAGGTGATCAGGCTCCAG
>JBFGJV010000266.1:0-3716 GCA_041577015.1 Myxococcota bacterium | reverse complement strand
GATGCGCTCCTCCACCTCCGGGTGCGAGTAGAGGTAGGGCGGCAGGGTCGGCGCGTTGCGGCGCTGGATCACCAGCCGTTCGAAGAAGCGCACCAGGCCTTCCGGGTCGTAGCCGGCGCGCGAGACGAAGGTGGCGCCCAGGCGGTCCGCCTCGCCCTCGAACTCGCGGCTGTAGCGCAGCTGGAGGGCCACGTTCACGGCCTGGGCGGTCACGGCGAGGCCGGGCTCCCGGGTGGCGATCGCGCCCAGCACCCCGGCGGCGCTGGTCAGCAGGTTCGGGATGGCGGACTGCTCCACCATGCGCGCCCAGTGACGCGCCTTCACGTGCGCGATCTCGTGTCCCACCACGGCCGCCAGCTCTTCCACCGAGCCGGCGGCGAGGATCGTTCCGGTGTGCAGGTAGACGAAGCCTCCGGGAACCGCAAAGGCGTTGAGCGAGGCGTCGCGGATCACGCGGAAGCGGTACACGAAGGGCTGGGGGCCCACCTCCCGCAGCACCGCCTGGCCGAGGGTGTGCACGAACTCGAGCACGGGCACGTCGTCGATCCAGGGCAGACGACCCTGCGCCTCGCGGTCGAACTGGAAGCCCAGCTCGCGCTCGTCCTCCTCGCTCTTGTCGAACGACGACAGGGGATTCCAGCGACCGCCGTCGTCCTGGACGCAGCCCGCGACGCAGAGGGCGAGGATCAGGGTCGGGAAGCGGGTTCGGGCTGCCATCGGAGCACCGGCTGACGGGCGGCCCGGGTCTCGTCCAGGCGCGCGTGCCGGGTGCGGTGGGGCGCGCTGCGCACGCGCTCCGGGTCTTCGCGCGCCTCGCGGGCGATGGCGAGCATCGCCTCCACGAAGCGGTCCAGGCCCTCCAGGGATTCGCTCTCGGTGGGTTCGATCATGATCGCGCCGGCCACGATCAACGGAAAGTAGATGGTCGGCGGATGGAAGCCATGGTCGATCAGGCGCTTGGCCACGTCCATCGTGGTGACGCCCGTGCCCTCCAGGGCGCGGTCCGACAGCACGCACTCGTGCATGACGGGCCGGTCGTACGCCGGCGGGTACGCCTGGCGCAGTCGGGCCAGCAGGTAGTTGGCGTTCAGCACGGCCATCTCCGAGCAGCGCCGCAAGCCCTCGGAGCCGAGCGAGCGCATCCACGCCCAGGCGCGCACGAACATGCCCACGTTGCCCAGGTGCGCGTGCAGCCGGCCGATGGAGTGGGGAAAGTCGTAGTCCAGCGTGAAGCCGGGGCCCTCGTCGCCCTCGAGCCGGCGCACCACCGGGACCGGGAGATGGGGCGCGAGCACGTTCTTCACCCCCACCGGCCCCGAGCCGGGCCCCCCTCCGCCGTGGGGGGTGGAGAAGGTCTTGTGCAGGTTGAAGTGCATCACGTCGATGCCGAGGTCGCCGGGACGCGCGATGCCCAGCAACGCGTTCAGGTTGGCTCCGTCGCCGTACACGAGCCCCCCCTCGGCGTGCACGATCTCGCAGATACGCGCCACGTGCTCCTCGAAGAGCCCCAGCGTGTTCGGGTTCGTGATCATGAGCGCCGCGACCTCGCGGTCCATGACCGCGGCCACGGCCTCCGGGTGCAGCACCCCGTCGGGCCCCGAGGGCACCGCCACGACGTCGTAGGCGTTGAGCGCCGCGCTGGCCGGGTTGGTGCCGTGGGCCGTGTCGGGGATCAGGACCTTGGTGCGCCGCTCGCCACGAAGCTCGTGGTACGCGCGGATCATCATGATGCCCGCCAGCTCGCCCTGGGCTCCGGCGGCGGGCTGGAGGCTCACGCGGTCCATCCCGCTCACCTCGGCCAGGTGCCGCTCCAGCTCCCAGTGGAGCTCGAGGAGCCCCTGCGCCAGCACCATCGGCTGGAGCGGGTGGCCGCCCGCGAATCCCGGCAGTCGGGCCCCCAGCTCGTTTTGCTTCGGGTTGTACTTCATCGTGCACGAGCCGAGCGGGTAGAGGCCGAGGTCCACTGCGGCGTTCCAGGTGGAGAGCCGGGTGAAGTGGCGCACCACCTCCACCTCGGAGAGCTCGGGCAGGTCCGGGATCGAGGCGCGCACGGCGTCGGCGCCCAGCAGTGCCTCCGCGTCCGCCTCGGGGACGTCCGGGGCGGGGGCCGCGAAGCCGACGCGCCCGGTTCGGCTGCGCTCGAAGAGGAGCGGCTCCTCCCAGGCCAGCCCGCGCGGCTCGGGAGCGGGCGACCGTCCCTGCTCGCTCACCGCACGCTCCTTCCCGCCAGCGAGGCGGCCAGGCGATCGATGGCCTCGCGCCGCGCCAGCTCGGTGGCGCACACCAGCACCGCGGGACCGAGCTCGGGCTCGAAGGCCGCCAGGTCGAGCCCGCCCACGATCCCCGCGTCGCGCGCCCGGGCCAGGGCCGCCTCGCCCGAGTCCGGAACGCGAACCACGAACTCGTTGAAGGTGGGGGCCGGGAAGGGCAGGGCCAGCCCCGCGTCCCGCAGCCTTGCCTTGGCGTACTCCGCCTTGGCGAGGTTCAGGCGCGCCAGGCGGCCCAGGCCGCGGGGCCCCAGCAGAGCCAGGTACACCGTGGCCATGAGCAGGCAGAGCCCCTGGTTGGTGCAGATGTTCGACGTGGCCCGCTCGCGGCGGATGTGCTGCTCGCGGGTGGAGAGCGTGAGCACGAAGCCCGCCTTGCCTCGGGTGTCCAGCGTGCGGCCCACCAGGCGGCCCGGCAGCTGCCGGACGTGGGCGCGTCGTCCGGCCAGGAAGCCCAGCGCCGGTCCGCCGAAGCTCATGGGCACGCCGAAGCTCTGGGCCTCACCACACACGATGTCGGCGCCCTGCTCACCGGGTGCCCGCAGCAGACCCAGCGAGAGCGCCTCGGTCACCACGACCACCAGCAGCGCGCCCCGGGCGTGGGCCGCCTCCGCCAGCGGGCGGAGCTCCTGCACGCCGCCCAGGAAGGCCGGCTGCTGGACCAGCACGCAGGCGGTGTCGTCGTCGAGAAGTGCGTCCACGGGCGCCGCCCGACCGTCGGCCGCCCGTTCGCCGCGCACGAGCTCCGCGCCGAGCCCGCCCAGGTAGGTGCGCAGCACCTCCTCGTAGTGCGGGTGAAGGCCGTCCGCCACCACCACGCGGCTGCGGCGCGTCACACGCATGGCCATGAGCGCGGCCTCGGCGCTGGCGGAGGCCCCGTCGTAGAGCGAGGCGTTGGAGACCTCGAGCCCCGTGAGGCCGCACATCATCGTCTGCCACTCGAAGATCGCCTGGAGGGTCCCCTGGCTGATCTCCGCCTGGTAGGGCGTGTACGCGGTGTAGAACTCTGCCCGGGAGGCCAGGGCGTCCACGGCGGCCGGCACGAAGTGGGGATAGATGCCGGCGCCCAGGAACCAGTCGTGGCTGGCGAGGCTCGCGTTGCGAGCCGCCAGGCGCGCCAGCTCCGCCGAGAGCTCCTGCTCGCTCAGGGCGTCGCCCACGTCCAGGGGGCGACGCAGGCGCAGCTTCTCCGGCACGCTGGCGAAGAGCGCCTCCACGTCCGGCGCCCCGATCGTGCGCAGCATGCGCCGGACGTCCTCGTCGGTGTGGGGAATGAAGCGCACGCCCGCCCCCGCTCACTCCTTCTCTCGCTCGTCCACGTGACGGCGGTAGGCGGCGGCGTCCAGCAGCGCGTCCACCTCGCTCGCGTTCGACATCGTGATCGCGATCATCCACCCCTCGCCGTAGCAGCTCTCGTTCACACGCTCCGGGTGCTCGGCCAGCTCCCCG
>JBFGJV010000265.1:0-3720 GCA_041577015.1 Myxococcota bacterium | reverse complement strand
GAGAGGGTGAGCGCCACGCGCGGCGGTGCGCTGGCGTCCACGACGGAGACGGGCCGGTCTCCGCCCAGGAAGCGGGCCACCTCCTCGAGCGGTCGCGCGGTGGCGGAGAGCCCGATGCGCTGGGGATCGCGCTCGCGCACGCCCGCACAGACGCGCTCGAGCGAGAGCGCCAGGTGCGCGCCGCGCTTGGTGGGGGCGAGCGCGTGGATCTCGTCCACGATCACGGCCTCCACCGTGGCCAGCGTGGCGCGCTGCTCCGAGCCCAGGATCAGGTAGAGCGACTCGGGCGTGGTCACCAGGATCTCGGCGGGGTCGCGGGCCTGGGCGCGCCGGGCGCTCTGCGGGGTGTCGCCGGTGCGAACCGCCACGCGCGGGGCACGGAACGCGGGCGACGCCGCCAGCTGCTCCGCCGCCCGCTGCACGCCCACCAGGGGTGCGCGCAGGTTGCGCTCGATGTCGTAGACCAGCGCCTTGAGCGGCGAGACGTAGAGCACGCGCACACCCGACGCGGCGTCCGTCGGGCGGCAGCCCAGGCGGTCGATCCAGTACAGGAAGGCGGCCAGGGTCTTGCCGCTGCCGGTGGGGGCGATCAGCAGCGCGTGCTCGCCGGCGGCGATGTGCGCCCAGCCCCTGTGCTGGACGGGAGTGGGCGCGTCGAAGTTCGCCTGGAACCAGCGACGGGCGGCGGCGCCGAACACCTCCATGCTCATCTGAGGGTAGAGAGCGACGGGGGGCCTGTCCGCTCGGCTCCTAGGGCTCCCGGCGCTGACGCCCGCCCGCCTGCGCCAGCGCCTCGAGCTCGTCCAGGGACTGCTCGAAGAGCTCGGCGATCCGGTGCGCATCCGGGATCGCCTCGGGGTCGGTGTCGATCCCGATCTCCAGGCGTCCTGCGTAGGAGAGCAGCGCCACGGCCAGGGGCATGCCCTCGACGACGCTCACGAAGGGGAAGAGCCCGTCCACGGTGGCGCCGGCCAGGTAGCGCCGCTCCGCGGGCCCCGGAACGTTGGTGCAGCAGACGTTCACGCGCGAGAGCGCCTCGCGTGCCAGCCAGCGAAACGCCAGTCCGGGCAGCAGACCGAGCGGCTGGGCCAGGAAGGGCGCCGCGGCGCCCCGGCGGTCGCGCTTGGCGTCGCCCGTCTGCCGCGCGATGCGCGCCAGCCGCCGCTCCGGTCGGCTCTCCCGCAGCGGGAGCATGATCTGGAACGTGCCCACGCGGTTGCCGAGCGTGTCCCGCTCGTCGCGGCCGCGCAGGTTCATGGGCACCATGCAGCTGAGCTCGGACACGCGCACCCTGCGCTCGCGGTAGTAGGCGCCGAGCGTCCCGGCCAGGGCCGTGAGCACCAGGTCGTTGAGCGTGGCACCCAGGGGCGCCTTGATCTTGCGCAGCCGCTCCAGCGGCAGCTCGAGCGTGTCGAGCCGGCGCGAGAGTCCCGAGCCTCCGCGCGCGAGCGGGTCCTCGATCTTGGGCGTGCCGAGCTCCGCCAGCACCCCGCGCACGCCCCGGGCCGTGCGCCAGGCCCACTCCGCCGACTCCACCGGGCGCCGGGCGATCCGAAGCGGCGCCGTGGCGGCGCGCCAGGCCAGGCCCGAGGACGCGCGCGCGTTGTCCCAGGCGAGGTCGAGCGTGCGCGCCAGAATGCCGCGGTCGGCGCGCCGGCGAGCGGGTCTGCGCGGCGCCACTGTGGGGTGCGGCGCGTCGCGGTGGCTGCGGGTCAGCGCCTTCAAGATCGCCAGGGCCCCGACGCCGTCCACCAGGGCGTGGTGCAGCTTCAGGAAGAGCGCCGCCCGCCCGCCCTCCAGGCCCTCGATCGCGTACGCCTCCCAGAGCGGGCGCTCGTGATCGAGCGGCGTGGCCAGTACCGCCGAGATCAGGTCGAGCAGCTGGCGGTGGGTGCCGGGCGCGGGGAGCGAGATCCTTCGCACGTGATAGGCGCGGTCGAAGTGGGCATCCTCCACCCATTCCGGCGGCCCCAGATGGAGCGGCGCCTCCACCACGCGCTGACGCAGACGCGGCAGCAGCGCGAGAGCCACGTCCCAGCCCTGGTCCGCCCGCTCCGGGTCGGGCACACGGTCCAGCACGAAGAGCCCGCCGATGATGGGGCGCAGCGTAGGAAGCGCGCTCTCCGCGTACCAGAACAGCGCATCGCTGGGTGCCATGCGCGGGGCGAGCTCCAGGGCCCGCAGCGACTCCGGCGAGGCCGTGGTCATGGCTGGCTACTCTCCACCAGGCGATGCACCGGGAGATGCTAGGCTGCCTTCGCGTCGGAGTCCCGACGCGCCGGGGCTGTCCCGGATCGAGCTACGATCGAGCTGGGGCGTGATGACACGAGAGGCGACCGAGCCGGGCGAGGGCGGTCCCCCGCCCCGGTGGCTGCCGCGAAGCGAGTTCCAGCGGCTCCTCGACGTGCTCGAGGGAGCCGGGTACCAGGTGAAGGGACCCGTGCGCCGCGAGGGAGCGGTCGTCTTCGACCGCATCCGGAAGGCTGCGGACCTCCCGGCGGGCTGGCGCGACGTGCAGGAGCCGGGCCGCTACCGCCTGGAGCCCGCCGGAGACGAGCGACTCTTCGGCGTGGTGCACGGGCCCGGTGGCATCAAACCCCACGTCTTCGCGCCGCGCGAGACGCTGCTCCAGATCCAGACCGCCGGACCGGGGCGTCCCTTCCAGGCGGAGGCCACGATCCCGGAGCCCGAGCGGCTGGCGCTGCTCGGCGTGCGGGCCTGCGACCTCGCGGGCCTCGCTGCCCAGGACCGCATCTTCCTGCACGACCGCTTCCCGGATCCCCACTACGCCGCGCGGCGACGAGGGCTCCTGCTGGTGGCCGTGAGCTGCACGCGGTCCGTCTCCACGTGCTTCTGCACCTCCATGGGAACCGGACCGGAGGCGACCCAGGGCTACGACCTCGCCCTGACCGAGCTCGAGCAGGGCCTCGTGGTGCGCGCCGGCAGCCCGGCGGGGCGCGAGCTGCTCCAGCAGCGCGGCCTGACCGAGGCGGAGCGCGACCCGCTGGCCGCGGAGCGCGCCGCGCTCCGGGGCGGCGCCGCGGGCCTGCAGCGCCGCCTGGAGACGCACGACCTGCCGGGGCTCCTGTACGACAACCTGAACCACCCGCGCTGGGACGACGTGGCCGCGCGCTGCCTCTCCTGCGGCAACTGCACCCTGGTCTGTCCCACCTGCTTCTGCCACGACGAGCGCGACGAGCCCGCGGTGGACGGCCGCGGCGCACGGCGCGTGCGGGAGTGGGACTCCTGCTTCAACCGCGAGCACGCCCAGGTGCAAGGGCTCAACTTCCGTCCGCGCATCCGCGAGCGCTATCGCCAGTGGCTCGTGCACAAGGTGGCGAGCTGGATCGACCAGTTCGGCAGCTCCGGCTGCGTGGGGTGCGGCCGCTGCATCACCTGGTGTCCGGTGGGCATCGACCTCACCGAGGAGGTGGCGGCGATCCGGAGCACGAAGGGAGAGACCGCGTGAGCGCCGCCTCCGAGCTGGGCTACCTGGTCCCGGAGCCGGCCGAGGTGGTGGAGAAGCGATCTTTCGGACCGGACGTCCACGCCTATCGCATGCGCCTGCTCGATGCCCGCGCGCGGCCCCGCTTCGACTTCCTGCCCGGCCAGTTCAACATGGTCGCGGTGCCCGGCGTGGGAGAGGTGGCCATCTCCATCTCCTCGGACCCGGACGACGAGCTGCTGGAGCACACCATCCGCATCGTGGGCCGGGTCACG
>JBFGJV010000264.1:0-3744 GCA_041577015.1 Myxococcota bacterium | reverse complement strand
TCGGCCAGTCGCGCGAGCTGGAGCTCGCGGGCGGGGCCGGAGAGGAGCTCCACCAGCGCCGCCGCCACCCGCTCGGGCACGACGGCTTCCTGCAGAAACTCGGGCACCACCGGCGCGCCCGCGATCAGGTTCGGCATCGTGAAGGAGGGCACGCGCACGATGCGCCGGGCGATCGCGACGCTCACCGGGTTCGCCCGGCCCACCACCACCAGGGGGCAGCCGAGCAGAGCCAGCTCCACGGTGATCGTGCCCGGCTTGGCGAGCGCCACGTCCGCGGCGCGCGCGGCCTCCCACGTGCGTCCCTGGACGAGCCGGGGTCGCAGTCCCGCCGGGACCTCCGCCTCGGCGAGGCGCGACTCCACCTCCTCCCGCTCGAGGGTCGGCGCCAGGGCGAGCACGAACACCACGTCCGGCACCCGCTCGCGCAGCTGGCGTGCGGTCTCGAGCATCACGGGCAGGCCGTAGCGAAGCTCGTTGCGCCGGCTTCCGGGCAGGAGCAGCACCACGGGCGCCTCGGGGGGCAGCTCGAGCGCGGCGCGTGCGCCCGACCGGTCGTGCTTGCGGCGCACCTCCTCCAGACGCTGCACCAGCGGGTGGCCCACGAACTCCACGTCCAGGCCGGTGCCCGCGTAGCACGCGCTCTCGAAGGGGAAGATCACGGCGAGGCGGTCGACACGGCGGGCGAGCTTGCGCGCGCGGCCGCGTCGCCAGGCCCACACCTGCGGACTCACGTAGTAGAGCACCGGGACCCCGCGGCGGCGCAGGCGCCGGGCCAGGGGCAGGTTGAAGTCCGGCGAGTCCACCAGGATCGCCAGGTCCGGCGGCCTCTCGCGCGCCGCGCGGCCCACGCGCCGCCAGGCGGCCAAAACGCGTCCCACGCTGGAGAGCACCTCCACGAAGCCCCCCACGGCCAGCTCGCGCTGGTGCGCGAGCAGCTCGACCCCGGCGCGGGCCATGTGGTCACCGCCCACGCCGAACAGGCTCGCCTCCGGGCGCCGCGCGCGCAGCGCCTCCACCAGCTCGGCCGCGTGCAGGTCGCCCGAGGCGTCGGCCGCCGAGAGCAGCACGCGGCTCATCACAGCTCGTCGAGGGGCGGAAGCGCGTCCACCACGCGCAGCGCCGTACGCAGCGCCCGCAGCCCCGCCTCTCCGTCCTCCCAGTCGGTGGGGCCGTGGGCGATCTCCTCCAGGAAGTCGCGGAGCTGGGCCAGCAGCGCGTCGTCGCGATCGATCTCGAGCTTCTCCATCTCGATGCGCGGCTCCCCGCCTTCGGGCGGCGCGCTGCGACGGAACACCACGGCGGACTGGGCCAGGAAGTCGATGGAGAAATAGCCGTCCGCCTGGAAGAAGCGGATCTTGCGCAGCGGCGTGGGCGAGACGCGACTCGCGGTGAAGTTGGCGACGCACCCGCACGGAAAGGCCAGTCGCGCGTTCGCGATGTCCACGCGCTCCGAGAGCACCGGGACGCCCACCGCCTCCACCCGTTCCGGCTCCGCGCCCACCAGGCGCTGCACGATGTCCAGGTCGTGGATCATCAGGTCGCGCACCACGTCCACGTCGGTGGCGCGGCCCGGGAAGGGGCCGAGCCGGTGGGCCTCCACGAAGCGCGGGCGCCGGATGCGCGTCTCCACGGCGCGCATGGCGGAGTTGAACCACTCCAGATGGCCGACCTTGAGCACGCGCCGGTCCGAGCGCGCCACCTCGAGGATGGCCTCGGCCTCCGCGAGCGTGGCCGCGATGGGCTTCTCCACCAGCACGTGGAGCCCCGCCTTGAGCGCCTCACCCACCACCTCGAAGTGGCGCACGGTGGGAACCGCCACCAGGGCGGCGTCCGCCTCGCCGAGCAGCAGCCGGAAGTCGTCCACGGCGCGCGTGCGGAGCGCCCCGGCGACCTCCCGGGCGCGGTCCGCGTCCACGTCGGCCACGCCGACCAGCTCCACCGTGCCCGCGTGATCGCGCAGCCAGGCGAGCTTCTCCGCATGCAGGCGGCCCATGTGGCCCGCCCCCACCACCATGACGCGCACCGTGCTCACGGCAGCAGCCCGGACCCGGAAGGCGCAGCGGCGTCCCCCTTCCAGCCCAGCACGCAGATGCCGTGGGCGTCCGCCTCCTGGAGCAGCCGTGCGCGCTCCAGCAGCAGGGTGCGCCCCGCCTCCACCGCCAGCACGCCAGCCTTCACCTCGGCCATCGCCGCCACGGTCTGAGGGCCCACGGCCGGAAGGTCGAAGCGCGGGTCCTGGGTGGGCTTGGCCAGCTTGACCACGCAGGCACCCGCCCGCCCCAGGGCGCCGCCGCGGCGGATCGCCGCGTCCGTGCCCTCGATGGCCTCCACGGCCAGCACCGCGCGGTCGCGCACCACGAGCGTCTGCCCCACGTCGAGGGAGCCGATCGCCTTGGCGATGGGCCAGGCGTAGCGCACGTCGGCCAGCTGCTCCGCGCTGGGTTGGGTCTCGGTGAGCGTGCCCTCGGGCGCCAGCAGCTCGGGAACCAGCTCACCCTGCCCGCGCACGCGGATCCCCTCGGCCTCGAGCGTCTCGGCGATGGCCTTCAGGATGGCGTCGTCGCCCCGCTCCCCGAGGCCCCCGATCAGCGCCACGGCACGCGCGTCCGGCCGCAGGATCTCCGGGTGCTCGAAGAGCATCGTCTTGGGCACCATGCCGGCCATCACGGCATCGCCGGCGCCGGCCTGGCGCAGCCCTGCGATCAGGGCCTCCAGCTCGCCCAGGCGCAGCCAGCAGATCGCGTCCACTTCGTCCCCGAGTCGCTCGTAGGTCAGACCGCGGAAGGCCACGGCCACCACGCGGTGGCCGCGCCGGCGCGCGGCACGCGCCAGATCGCGCGGCAGCCCACCCCAGCCGGCGATGAGACCCCAGGTCTGGCTGGCGGAGGCGCTCACCGGCCGCGGCAGACGCCCCGCTCGGAGCTCTCCACGAAGGCGAGCAGGCGTTCCACCTCGGGCGGCACGCTTTCCGTGCGCAGCCGGCGCAGCGCTTCCTCCAGACGCAGCTTGGAGCCGAACAGCACGTGGAAGGCGTGCTTGATCGCGCGCTGGACCTCGTCCGGAAAACCGCGCCGACGCACGCCCACGATGTTCACGCCCACCAGCCGCGCCCGGTCGCCTGCCACCATGGCGAAAGGCGGCGCATCGTGGGAGAGCATCGCGTTGGCCGCCGTCATCACCGATTCGCCCACGCGGGAGAACTGATGCACGCCGGTGTAGGCCCCCAGCACGGCGAAGTCCTGAATCGTCACGTGTCCGGCGATGCCGCAGAAGCTCGCCACGATGCAGTGGGAGCCGATCTGGCAGTCGTGGGCCACGTGCGCCCCGTTCATGATCAGGTTGTCGTCGCCGATGCGCGTGCAGCCCCCGCCCTTGGGCGTCCCCACGTGGATCGTCACGTGCTCGCGGATCACGTTGTCCGCGCCGATCGCCAGGCGCGTGGTCTCGCCCGAAAAGGTCTTGTCCTGGGGCTCGCCTCCCACCGCCGCGAACGGAAACACGCGCGTGCGCGGCCCCACGCTGGTGTGACCGGAGACGAACGCGTGCGCCCCCACCGAGACCCGGGCGGCCAGCTCGACGTTCGGGCCCACCACCGCGAAGGGTCCCACCTCCACGTCCTCCGCGAGCTTCGCTCCCGGCGCGACGACGGCGGTGGGATGCAGGCGGGCCACGTCAGTTCTTCTTGTTGAAACGATCGATCACGACGTCCGTGATGTCGAGGGCCTCGCGGGTGTACATCAGGCC
>JBFGJV010000263.1:0-3769 GCA_041577015.1 Myxococcota bacterium | reverse complement strand
TCCACCACCGCCTGGGCGGCGGCGGCGGCGCCGAGGCGATCCAGGGTCGCCTCCAGCAGCGTGGTCTTGCCGGAGCCGGGGCCGCCCAGCAGGGCGACGCCCTCGATGCCGGCGTCGCGCAGCCGGACGCGCAGGCGCTCGGCGCGCTTCTCGTTCTCCTCCAGCAGGGAGCGCTCCACGGCGAGGCGGCGCTCGGAGTGCTCGGGCTCGTGGTGGTGGATCGTCGCCGCCTCGGGTCGGCCGCAGCCGCAGGTCCCGCACATCAGCGCACCTCCATGTCGCGCAGCACGAGGTCACGCCCCGCCGTGCGCTCGATGCGGAGCTCGGCGCCCTCCGCCGCCGTGCCTCGCGCGCAGACCGGGAAGGCGGCCGCGAGGGCCTCCGGCACCACGCCCGAGAAGCGGCCCACCTCGAGACGCACGGCCAGGATGCGAGCGGCGCCGTCGCGAGCCAGATGCTCCTGCGCCAGATCCAGCAGCGAGAGGCAGAGCTTCGCCTCATGCACGGGCGTGTTCCCCTTCGGCGGCGCTCCACCCCTCCAGCACGCGCCTCACCGCCGCCACGGCCTCGGGGAGGGCGTGCTGCGCCGCGGCCGAGGGCGTGTCTCCGCCGTGTCGCTCCGCCTCGATCCCCACCAGCGCCAGGCGCCGCGGCGTCCGGCCGAGCGCCTGGGCGAGTGCGAGCGCCTCCGCCACCCCGAGAGCGTGGCTCGAGGCGACGCGGTCGGGACGCGGCGCTGCGGGATCGGGCTGCCACACGGTGCCCGGCGTGCGGCCGGACTGCGTCGCGTCCACCAGGACCGCCGCCTCGGCACCCTCCAGGGCGTCCAGCACGTCGGGCACCGGGCGCGCGACAGCGAGCACGCGCACGTGCGCCGGGACCCCTTCGCGAGCCAGTCGCTCCGCCACCGCCGCACCGATGCCGTCGTCACCGTGGGCCGTGCCCACGCCGATCACGACGACGCGCACGGCTCTCCCCGCTCCTCCACCTCCAGGCGCAGGAAGTGGGTGGCGCACGAGATGCACGGGTCGTAGTCCCGGATGGCGGCCTCGCACAGGCGTCGCGCCTCCTCCCGGCCGCGCGCCAGCGCCTGCGGGGCCAGCTCCCGCAGGTCGGCCTCGATCTGGGACTGGTTCTGCGAGGTAGGCGGGACGATGCGGATCGCCGCCACGTGGCCCGCGGCGTCGGTCTCCACGCCCACCACGAGCACGCCACGCGGGGCCTCGGTGGCCCACAGGGCTTCTCCGGCGCGGGGCGTCACGTCGGGAGCGGGGGAGGGCGGCGGCTCGAACTGGTCGATCACGGCCAGCGCCTCGTCCATCGCCTGGAGCACCTCGATGCCGCGCGCGAAGACCGAGGAGGCCGGATCCGGCTGCTCGAAGCGGTCGGCCAGGCTCTCGCGCGCCGCCGCCGCGGCCGGCGAGAGGCGATCGGTGTTCAGCAGGACGCGCGCCAGGGGACCGGTCTGGTAGGCGCCGCGCCCGCGCACGCCACAGTGGAGCGCCGTCGAGTGCTCCACCTGGAACTCCTCGAAGGCCGCGTCGAACTCCGCCACCGGGACGTCCAGGCCCCGGTTGGAGACCAGGCGGCCCTCGTTCATGGGGTACTCGTCCGGGTGCCGCAGCGCCACCAGCTCCACCGGGCGGGGTCTCGACGGCACCGGCAGCGAGGCGAACCAGCGCAGCAGGCTCTCCGCCTCGCCGCGGGCGCGCCGCAGCTCCTCGCCCAGGTCCTCGAGCTCGCCGCGCGTGGGGATGTGATGGAAGCCGCCGATGCGAACGCCCACTGGATTCACCGAGCGGCCGCCCAGCAGGATCAAGATGCGGTTGCCGAGCTTGCGCAGGCGCAGCGCGCGCTCCACCGCCGGGCGATGGCGACGCGCCACCTCGATGCCGTCTTCCAGGCCCAGGTAGTCGGGGGCGGCCAGGAAGGTCATGTGGAGCAGGTGGCTCTCCATCCACTCGCCCGCGTAGTAGAGACGCCGCAGCGCCCGGATCGACGCATGGGTCTCGACCCCGAACACCGCCTCCAGGGCGTGCACGGAGCTCATCTGGTACGCCACGGGGCAGATCCCGCAGATGCGCGCCACCAGGTCCGGAACCTCGGCGGCCGCGCGCCCGCGCAGGAAGGACTCGAAGAAGCGCGGGGGCTCGTAGATCTCCAGGCGAAGATCCTCGACGCGCCCGTTCTCCACCGTGATGTGCAGCGCGCCCTCGCCCTCGACCCGGGCGATGGCGCCCACGTGGATGGTGCGACGCTCAGCCATCGCTCTCCTCCAGGCGCTCGGCGGCCTCGCGGAAGGCCGGCTGCCAGCCCGTCACCCCGCGCAGCCGCCGCGCGGTGTCGCGCGGCGCGTGCCCCAGCGCTCCGAGCCCGCGGGCCAGGGAGTCGGGGTTCGGGTCCGCGGCCGGTCCGAAGCAGCCGTAGCACTCGCGCCCGAGGCCCGGGCAGAGCGCGCCGCAGCCGGCTCGCGTGACCGGCCCCAGGCAGGGCAGGCCCTTGGCCACCACCACGCAGACGTGGCCCTGGCGCTTGCACTCCAGGCACACGCTCGCCTCCGGCAGGTCGGGCGGCGTGCCGAGAGCGGCGCGCAGCAGCACGCGCAGCACCTGCTCCTTGTTCACCGGGCAGCCGTGGATCTCGTGGTCCACGCGCACGTGGTCGGAGATGGGCGTCGAGGTGGCGAGCGTCTCGATCCACTCGGGATGGGGATAGACCTGGGCCTTCCAGTCCTCGACGTTCGCGAGGTTGCGCAACGCCTGGATGCCGCCGGCGGTGGCGCACGCCCCGATCGTGATCAGCGTCTTCGACTGCTCGCGGATCTGCCGGATGCGCTCGGCGTCGCGGGCCGTGGTGACGCTGCCCTCCACCAGGGACACGTCGTAGGGCCCCTCCTGCGCGCGGCTGGAAGCCTCCAGGAAGAAGGCGATCTCGAAGCGCTCGGCCAGCGTGAGCAGCTCGTCCTCCAGGTTCAGGATCGAGAGCTGGCAGCCGTCGCAGGAGGCGAACTTGAAGACCGCCAGGCGGGGGCGCTCGTTCACAGGCTCCGCACTCCGAAGAAGCGCGCGATGCGCTGGTAGGGAAAGATCGGGCCGTCCTTGCACACGAACTCCGGCCCGAACTGGCAGTGCCCGCACAGGCCCACCGCGCACTTCATGTTGCGCTCCATGGAGACGTAGATGCGCTGGTGGGGAATGCCGCGCCGGCCGAGGATGCGCACGGCATAGCGCATCATCACCTCGGGGCCGCACATGAAGACGAGTGTCCGGCCGGGGTCGAGCTCCACCTCCTCGAAGAGCTCGGTGACCACCCCGGTGCGGTCGTGCCAGGTGCGGTCGGGCTGGTCCGTGGTGAGCAGCACCTGGGTGTCCGGCTCGCGGCGCCAGGCGTCGAAGTGCTCGCGATGAATCAGGTCGGTGGGCTTCTTCACGCCGTGCAGGATCCCGATGCGCCCGTAGTTGACCCGGCGGCGGAACATGTACTCGATGGCGCCGGTCACCGGTGCACAGCCCAGGCCCCCGGTGACCACGAGCACGTCCTTCCAGCGCGCTTCGAAGAGCGGCCAACCGTTGCCGAAGGGACCGCGCAGGCCCAGCACGTCCCCCACGCCGAGCCCGTCGATCACGCGCGTGACCCGGCCCACGATGCGGATGGTGTGCTCCAGCAGCTCGTCGTCCGGGTCCGAGGAGATGGAGATGGCCACCTCTCCCACGCCGGGCACCGCGACCATGTTGAACTGGCCGGGCAGGAAGTCGAAGCGGGGCCGCGC
>JBFGJV010000262.1:0-3849 GCA_041577015.1 Myxococcota bacterium | reverse complement strand
GGTCTCGTCCCAGGCGTAGGCATGGCGGGGGTCCATGCGCAGGGTCTCGTCCGGCTCGAGCCGGCGCACGTAGGCGTCGCCGTCGATCTGCATCACCACGTCGCGGCGATCGCCAGGTCGCGGGACGAAGTGCTGGAGGATCCAGCCGGGACCGTAGGCCGCCAGCTTGAGGCGCTCCCTCCAGGAACGGCCGCGTCCCAGCTGCGAATCCCTGAAGAGGGGACTCGTCACGCGCAGCATGACGTCCACCTGGCTGCCGAAGTAGACCGACTTGCGGCACACGAGCGGGGCGTCCACCCGTGCCAGGTACAGGTTGCCCCCCACCTCGTCGGAGCTGATGGCCAGCTCGGCGCCGTCGCGCTCCGCCACGTACAGGTCGAGCAGGAAGGGCTCGCCGCTGATCCAGCGTCGTCCCACCGTCCGCAGCGCGTCCGTCACCATTTGTCCACGGGTCGCCGGCTCCTCGCGCATCCACGCCTCGCGCGCGATCGCATGCCGCCAGCAGTCCCGGAACAGGAAGGCGCTCTCCACGCCTAGCACCCACTGCTCGCCGCGCTCCAGCGTCCAGAACAGCGAGCCGACCAGGACGGGCTGCTGGCGGTCCGCATCGTGCGGAGAGAGCGGACGGACGACGGGAGCGATGGGCGAGCCGCCGTGGGGAGACTCGGTTCGGACGGGCTCGGCGGCTGCGTGCGGCTCGCTCAACTCGTTCTGTCTCCCGGCTCAGCGCTGCTGTCGGCTTGCTACGCTAGCCGCGCTCCGCCTGGCGCGCGGCGACGATCGCCGTCACGAGCTCCTCCGGGACGTCCTCCGGAACCGGATCGTCGGGATGCTCGCAGAGCGTCTGCTCCAGCTCGATGGTGCGCTTGTACGTCTCCATGTAGGAGAGGCAGGGTGGGCACGCGTGAAGGTGCGTCTCGAAGACCTGGCGGCGCTCGCCGCGCAGCTCCCCGTCCAGGAAGGCCATGAGGAAGTCGATGAACTCCTGGCAGGTCACGTGGCCTTCGCCTCCTTGCGGAAATGCGGGTCGAGCAGCGCACGCAGTGCCTGGCGCGCCCGGTGCACGCGGACCTTCGCGTTCGCGGCCGTGATCTCCAGCGCCGCGGCGGTCTCGGCGGTGTCGAGCCCCTCGATGTCGCGCAGCAGCAGGACGAGGCGGTGCGAGTCGGGCAGCCGCTCGATGGCCGCACGGACGATCCGGCGCAGCTCCTCGCGCTCGAGCCGCTCCAGCACATCGGCCCGCCAGGGCACGGCGGGTTCCGCCTGGTGGCCGTCCGGCTCGAACTCGGGCAGGAAGGCCTCGATGGGCTCCTCGGGGTGCCGACGCCGCGCCCGCAGCTTGAGCAGCGCCGCGTTCACCACGATGCGGTGCAGCCAGGTGGAGAGCCGGGACTGGCCCTGGAAGCGGTCGATGGCCCGGAACGCGGAGAGGAAGGCGTCCTGCACCGCGTCGCGGGCGTCCTCCTCCTCGGGGAGGAAGCGGCGCGCCACCGCGAGCATGCGCCCGCCGTGGCGCCGGACGAGCTCCTCGTAGGCCTTCTCCTCGCCGGCCCGGAGCCGCGCCACCAGCGCGGCCTCCTCGTTCCAGTCGCCCGAGGAGCCATCGAAGCTCATGGTCGGGTAGCGTACCACGAGCCGGCGGACGCCTCGGAGCGCCCGCCCGCGCGTCGGGAGGGGAACCGTGCCGACTGCACGAAACGCCAGCGACCGCTGGGTCTTCCTGCGTGACCTGCTGGTCTTCCAGGGCAAGCTCGCCCTGGACGGCCTGCGCGACCTGGTGCTGAGCCCGGTGTCGCTCGTCGTCGGGCTGCTCGACCTCCTGCTCGGCGGGGATCCGCCCGGGCGACGCTTCTACCGCCTGCTGCGCGCCGGACGTCGGAGCGAAGGCTGGATCGATCTGTTCGGCGCCGCCGCGCGCCCCGGAGCCACCGATCTCGCGGTGCGCGTCGCGCCGCAGAGCTTCGACGGGATCGTCTCGCGCCTCGAGCGGATCGTCCTTGAGCAGTACCAGAGCGGCGGCATGACGGCCTCCGCCAAGCAGGCCATCGATCGCTGGCTCGACGCCCTCGAGCGACGCCGCTCGTCGTAACGCCCCGTGTCGGCGCCGGACATCCTCGGCGAGTTCCTGCTGCTGATCGCGATGGCGGCGGTGGGCGTGGCGCTCTTCGAGCGCCTGCGGCTCCCGGCGATCGCCGGGTTCCTGGTGATGGGAGCGCTGGTCGGTCCGGGCGGCCTCGAGCTGGTGGACGATCCGGAGCGCGTGCGAAGCCTGGCCGAGCTGGGCGTCGTGTTCCTGCTGTTCGAGATCGGCCTCGAGCTCCCGCTGGAGCGTCTGCGCAGGCTGTGGCGCCATGCGCTGGTGGCGGGTGGGCTCCAGGTGCTGGCCACGGTGATGCTGGTGTGGCTGGCCGGGCGCGCCCTCGGGCTCTCCAATCGCGCCGCGCTGCTGATGGGCGCCCTCGTCGCCATGTCGAGCACCGCGCTGGTGATGCGGCTGCTGGCGGACCGCGGCGAGGTGGACGCTCCCCAGGGCCAGATCGCCGTGGGCATCCTGCTGTTCCAGGACCTCTGCATCGTCCCGTTCCTGCTGCTGGTGCCGGTGCTCGCCGCCGAGGATCCGAGCGGTGCGCGCATGGCCGGGTTGTCCCTGGCGCGCTCGGGAATGGGGCTGGCGGCCTTCTTCGTGGTGGCGCGCTTCGTGCTGCCGCCGCTGCTGGATCGCGCCGCGCGGCTGGGATCGCGTGACCTCTTCAGCCTGCTGGCCTTCCTGATCGTCGTGGGCTCCGCAGTGGCGGCCGAGCGCATCGGACTCACCCTGGCGGTGGGCGCCTTCCTGGGCGGTCTCGTGGTGAGCGCGTCCCCCTACGCCCACCAGCTCTTCGCCGAGGTGCTGCCGCTGCGGGGCGTCCTGCTGGGTCTGTTCTTCACGGCGGTGGGCATGCTCTTCGATCCGCTCGCCGCCGCGCGCCACGCCCACGAGGTGCTGGCCTACGTGACCGGGGTGATCCTGCTCAAGGCCGCGGTGGTGGCGGCCATCGTCGCGCTCGGCCTCCGGGAGGGCCTGCGCATCGGCGTCGTCACCGGGCTCTCCCTGGCCCAGACCGGGGAGTTCTCCTTCGTGCTGGCCGCCGCCGCGGCCACGGCCGGGCTGCTCAGCGAGCCGCTCCAGCAGACCTTCGTGGCCGGCTCGGTGGTGACGCTGCTGGCGACGCCCTTCCTGGTGGCGTGGGCGCCCCGCGTGGGTGCCTGGATCTCGAGCGGGGCGGATCGGTTGGCGAGCCCGGCTCCGGAGGTGCGACCTGCGCTCGCCCACCACGTGGTGCTGATCGGCTTCGGCCTGGCCAACCGCCAGCTGGCGCGCGTGCTCTCCGCCCTCGGCAAGCCCTACGTCGGCGCGGACGCCAACGCCATCTCGGTGCGGGAGGCGCTGGGGCGCGGCGAGCCGGTGATCTACGGCGACGCGACGCGGCGCCCGATCCTGGAGCGCCTGGGCGTGCAGCGCGCCCAGCTCGCCGTGGTGGCGCTCACGGATTCCGTGACCACGCTCCGGGTCGTCCGCATGCTGCGGCAGCTGAATCCCGAGGCCACGATCCTGGCCCGCACCCGCTACGTGCTGGACGTGGACGAGCTCCAGTCCGCCGGCGCGAACCTCGTCCTCGCCGAGGAGTTCGAGTCCACCCTGGGCCTGCTGGCGCGCACGCTCCAGGCCGCCGGCATCCCGGAGGGCGCGGTGGCGCGCTTCGCCGAGGAGCTCCGGGAGGAGGGCTACGAGCTGATGCGCGTGCCCTCCGAGGTGGCGCTCGATCCCTGGCTCACGGAGCTGCTCGAGCAGGTGGCGACCCAGTGGGT
>JBFGJV010000261.1:0-3856 GCA_041577015.1 Myxococcota bacterium | reverse complement strand
GATCTGAGCCTCTCGAGGTCCCCGGGAAGGCAAGGAACGTCCCCGGATTGACGCCCGGGCTCTTGATGCCGTAAACATTAGGTAGCTCGAGGGACACGCCTAATGAAATTTGGCCAGAGCTCGGGGCTCGACGCCACCGACCGCCGGATCCTGGAGCTGCTCCAGGACAACTGCAAGCGCCCGCTGAACGCCATCGGGGAGCAGGTGGGGCTCACGGCGCCCTCGGTCATGGACCGCATCCACAAGCTCGAGGCGGCGGGGGTGATCCGCGGCTACGTGGCGCTGCTGGATGCCCGGGCCCTGGGCAAGGACGTGACGGCCTTCATCGGCGTCTCCATCCGCCACCCGAGCGCCGTCTCCGCCTTCGAGCGCGAGATGGATCGCGCGGACGAGGTGCTCGAGTGCCACCACGTGACCGGCGGCCACACGCTGATGCTCAAGCTCAAGACCGAGAACACGGCCAGCCTGGAGCGCTTCATCGACCGCATTCGCTCCATCGAGGGCGTGACGGCCACCGAGACCATGATCGTGCTCTCGACGCACACCGAGCGGGCGCGCATCGCGCTCGACGCCAGCGACGCTCCGGCCCCGCGCCGCACGCGGCGCGCACCGGCGTCCCGCGTGAAGCGGGTCGGCTCCGCCTGAGGGAGTCGTGCCCAGGAGGTCTCCCAGCATGCCGCGAAGCAGCGCGCTTCCCCGCAAGCAGGGGCTCTACGACCCGGCGTTCGAGCACGACGCATGCGGCGTCGGCTTCGTGGCCCACGTGAAGGGGGAGCCCAGCCACCAGATCGTGCGCCACGGCGTCGAGGTGCTGGTGAACCTGACGCACCGGGGTGCGGCGGGCTCGGACCCGGAGACCGGGGATGGTGCGGGGCTGCTGCTCCAGACGCCCGACGCCTTCCTGCGCGGCGAGGCCCGGCGTCTGGGCATCGACCTGCCGGCGCCCGGCCGCTACGCGGCGGGCATGGTGTTCCTCTCCTCCGATGCGAACGAGCGCCAGTGGCAGGAGGCCACCTTCGAGCGTGTCGTGGGGGAGCAGGGGCAGCGGGTGCTGGGCTGGCGCGACGTCCCGGTGGACCCCACGCGCATCGGTCGCATCGCCCGGGAGGCGCTGCCGGTGATCCGGCAGATCCTGGTGGCTGCTGCCGACGGCGTGGAGGGCGACGCCTTCGAGCGCACGCTGTACGTGATTCGCCGCGTGGTGGAGAATCGCGTCGGCGAGCGCGGCACGCCGTTCCACGTGCCGAGCCTCTCCAGCCGCACCATCGTCTACAAGGGTCTGCTGCTGGCCCACCAGATCGAGGGCTTCTACGCCGACCTGGCCGACGCCTCCTTCGAGAGCGCGCTCGCGCTCGTGCACCAGCGCTACAGCACGAACACCTTCCCCACCTGGGAGCTGGCGCAGCCATTCCGCTACATGGCGCACAACGGCGAGATCAACACGCTGCGCGGCAACGTCAACTGGATGCACGCGCGCGAGGGGACGCTGCGTTCGGAGCTCTTCGGCTCGGACCTGCCCAAGCTCTTCCCGATCCTGACCGAGGGCGCCAGCGACTCGGCCATCTTCGACAACGGCCTGGAGTTCCTGTTCCTGGCCGGACGCTCGCTTCCCCACGCCATCCTGATGATGATCCCCGAGGCCTGGGAGGGCGACGAGCGCATGGACGAGGTCCGGCGCGCCTTCTACGAGTATCACTCCTTCCTGATGGAGCCCTGGGACGGCCCGGCCTCCATCGCCTTCACGGACGGACGCAAGATCGGCGCCGTGCTCGATCGCAACGGTCTGCGGCCGTCGCGCTACGTGGTCACCAAGGACGGCCTGGTGGTGATGGCCTCCGAGGTGGGCGTGCTGGAGGTGGAGCCCGAGCGCGTGCTGCGCAAGGGGCGGCTCCAGCCCGGGCGCATGTTCTTCGTGGACACCGAGGAGGGCCGCATCGTCGAGGACGAGGAGGTCAAGAGCCAGCTGATCCGCCGTCGTCCGTACCGCCAGTGGGTCGAATCGAACACCGTGGCGCTGGACGACCTGCCGCCGGCCGAGGTGGTGCACCATCCCAATCCCGAGACCCGCTTCACGCTCCAGCAGACCTTCGGCTACAGCCTGGAGGACCTGCGCATCCTGCTGCCGCCCATGCTCAGCACCGGCGTCGAGGCCTTGGGCTCCATGGGCGAAGACGCCGCGCTCGCCTGCCTCTCGGACCGGCCGCGGCTGCTCTACCACTACTTCAAGCAGCTCTTCGCCCAGGTCACGAACCCCGCGATCGACTCGATCCGCGAGCGCCTGGTGATGTCCACCTACTCGACGCTGGGCGGGGAGCGGAACCTCTGCGAGGAGACCCCCGACCACGCGCGCATGCTGGTGCTCGAGCGGCCCATCCTCACCAACGACCAGCTCGAGCGGATCCGCGGCATCCGGCTCCCGGGCTTCCAGAGCCGCACGCTTCCGATCCTGTTCAAGGCGGCGGACGGCGGCGAGGGCCTGGACGCCGCCCTGACGGAGCTCTGCCGGCAGGCAGAGCAGGCGGTCGCCGACGGCGTCAACCTGCTGATCCTGAGCGACCGCGGCGTGAGCCCGGACCTGGCGCCGATTCCCGCCCTGCTCGCCACGGGCGCGGTGCACCACCACCTGGTGCGCCAGGAGTCGCGCACCCGCTGCGGGCTCGTTCTGGAGACCGGCGAGGCGCGCGAGGTGGGTCACTTCGCGCTGCTGATCGGGTACGGCGCCGGCGCCGTCAATCCCTACCTGGCCTTCGAGACCATCGGGGAGCTGGTGGAGGACGGGAGCTACCTGTCCGAGGATCTTTCGGTCTCGAAGGCGGTGGAGAACTACGAGAAGGCCATCGACAAGGGCCTGCTCAAGATCTTCGCCAAGATGGGAATCTCCACGCTCCAGAGCTACCGGGGTGCGCAGATCTTCGAGGCGGTGGGCCTCGACAAGGAGCTGGTGGAGCGTTGCTTCACGCGCACGCCCTCGCGCGTGAGCGGCGTGGGCCTCGACGTGATCGCCAAGGAGTCCGCGATCCGGCACCGGCGCGCCTTCGATCCCCAGGACGAGTTCTACCCGGAGCTCGACCCGGGCGGGCTCTACCAGTGGCGTCGGCGCGGAGAGCGGCACACCTTCAACCCCGACTCGGTGGCGAAGCTTCAGCACGCGGTGCGCCAGCACAGCTTCAAGACCTTCCGGGAGTTCTCCAAGGCCTCCAACGACGAGGCCGAGCGGCTGTGCACGTTGCGCGGGCTGCTGCGCTTCCGCTTCGCGCCGGAGCCGATCCCCCTGGAGGAGGTGGAGCCGGCCAGCGAGATCGTGAAGCGCTTCCGCACCGGAGCCATGTCCTTCGGGTCCATCTCCAAGGAGGCCCACGAGACCCTGGCCGTGGCCATGAACCGGCTGGGCGGCAAGAGCAACACGGGCGAGGGCGGGGAGGACTCGGACCGCTTCACGCCGGAGCCGAACGGCGACCTGCGCCGCAGCGCGATCAAGCAGGTGGCATCCGGGCGCTTCGGCGTGACGAGCTGGTACCTGGTCAACTCCGACGAGATGCAGATCAAGATCGCCCAGGGCGCCAAGCCCGGGGAGGGCGGTCAGCTCCCGGGCCACAAGGTGGACGACGTCATCGCGCGCATCCGGCACTCGACGCCGGGGGTGGGCCTGATCTCGCCGCCTCCCCATCACGACATCTACTCGATCGAGGACCTGGCCCAGCTGATCCACGACCTGAAGAACGCCAACCGCCACGCCGGGGTGAGCGTCAAGCTGGTGGCGGAGACGGGCGTCGGCACGGTGGCGGCGGGCGTCTCCAAGGGCAAGGCGGACCACGTGCTGATCAGCGGGCACGACGGGGGCACCGGCGCGTCGCCG
>JBFGJV010000260.1:0-3913 GCA_041577015.1 Myxococcota bacterium | reverse complement strand
TGGAAGCCGGTCTACGACGGGACGACCGCCCTGGACGGCGAGCTCCCCATCAACCCGTCCGGGGGCGTGCTCTCCTCCAATCCCATCGGCGCCTCCGGGATGCTGCGCTTCGCGGAGGCCGCCATGCAGGTGCGCGGGCAGGCGGGCGAGCACCAGGTGGAGGGCGCGCGCGTGGCCCTCGGGCACGCCTACGGCGGCGGCTCGCAGTTCTTCGCGATGTGGATCGTCGCCGACCGGCCCTCCTAGGAAGCGCCCCATGGAGTGGAACCTCGCGGATCTCTTCGAATCGGTGGCGGACGCCGTGCCCGAGCGCACGGCCCTGGTGTGCGGGGCGCAGCGGCTGACCTTCGCCGAGCTCGACGCGCGCGCCAACCGCTGCGCGCACGCGCTGGCGGCGCGGGGCGTGGGGCCGGGGCGGCACGTGGGCCTCTACCTCCCGAACTGCGCCGAGTACGTGGAGACCATGCTCGGCTGCCTCAAGCTCCGCGCCGTCCCGGTGAACGTGAACTTCCGCTACGTGGAGGAGGAGCTCCGCTACCTGCTCGCCGACGCGGACGCCGTGGCGCTCGTGCACCAGGGCGCCTTCGCCCCCCGCGTGGCGGCGGTGAAGGACGCGCTCCCGGATCTCCGCGTCCGGCTCTCCGTGGGCGACGCCAGCGAGGCGGACCTCGCCGCCAGTGGATCCGAGGACTACGAGGCCGCGCTCGCCGAGGCCTCGCCGGAGCGCCCGACCATCCTGCGCTCGGGCGACGACCTCTACGTGATCTACACCGGCGGCACGACGGGCATGCCCAAGGGCGTGATGTGGCGCCAGGAGGACCTCTTCTTCAGCGGCCTCTTCGGCGCGAACCCGGGCGGAACGCCCGCCGAGTGGCCCGAGCAGGTGGCGGAGCGCGCGCGCGAGAAGGCGCCGATGGCGATGATGTCGGCGGCGCCGCTGATCCACGGGGCGGCGCAGCTCGGCAGCTGGATCGCGATGCTCCAGGGCTACGCCGCCGTGCTGGCACCGCGCTTCGACCCGCGCGAGATCTGGCGCACGGTGGAGGCCGAGCGCGTGATCAGCCTCTCCATCGTCGGCGACGCCATGGCGCGCCCGCTGGCCGAGGCCCTGGAGGATCCGGACTTCAGGTGCGACGCCTCCTCGCTGATGGTGCTCTCCTCCGCCGGCGCGATCCTCTCGCCGCCGGTGCGCGAGCAGCTGAAGCGCCAGCTTCCGAAGCTCGGCCTGCTGGACAACTTCGGCGCCTCGGAGACGGGAGCGCAGGGCATGGAGGCCGGCGGCCGCACCCCCGACGGCGGCATGCGCTTCCGCATGAACGAGGACACCGTGGTGCTGGACGACGAGCTCCGTCCCGTCGAGCCCGGCTCGGGCGCCCTGGGTCGCCTGGCGCTGCGCGGCCGCGTGCCGCTCGGCTACTACAACGACCCGGAGAAGACCGCGCGCACCTTCGCCGAGGTGGACGGCGTGCGCTACGTGCTGCCCGGCGACATGGCCCGCCCCGAGGCGGACGGCACCATCACCGTCTTCGGCCGCGGCTCCCAGTGCATCAACTCCGGAGGCGAGAAGATCTTCCCCGAGGAGGTGGAGGGCGTGCTGAAGTCGCACCCGGACGTCTTCGACGCCGTGGTGGTGGGCGTCCCCGACGCGCGCTGGGGCGAGAAGGTGGCGGCCCTGGTGCAGCCGCGACCGGAGCGCCGCCTGGCCGAGGACGAGCTCGTGGCCCACTGCCGCAAGCACCTGGCCGGCTACAAGGTGCCGCGCGCGGTGCGCTTCGTGATTCACCTGGAGCGCTCGCCGAGCGGCAAGCCCGACTATCCCTGGGCGAAACGCACCGCCCAGGAGGAGGAGTGAGACGTATGGCCGAGATGCAAGCCGCCTTGGGCGGCGCGCAGCCCGCAAGCGTTGCGCGCAGCGAGGCGAAGCCGAGCGAAGTTCACGGAGCCAGCCGAGGGCAAGGCCCGAGGCGGCCGGCGAGCGTAGTCAGATGACCGGATTCTGGAAGTACGCGGAGGCGGATCCCGCGACGCTCGCGCTCGTGGATCCGGACGGGCGAGCGTGGACGCGTGGAGAGCTCCTGGCCGAGTGCAACCGGCTCGTGCACGGGCTGCGCGCGCTGGGGCTCGAGAAGGGCGACTGCGTCGCCACGCTGCTCCCGAACGGAACGCCGGCCATCGCGCTCTACCTGGCTGCGGCCCAGGCCGGCTGGTACATCACGCCCATCAACTGGCACCTGACGGCGCCCGAGGTCGCCTACATCCTCGGGGACTGCGAGGCCAAGGCCTTCGTGGCGAACGCGCGCTTCGGCGCCGCCGCGCGCGCCGCCGCCGACGAGGCGGGCCTGCCCGCGGAGGGCCGCTTCGCCGTGGGCGAGCTGGAGGGCTTCCGCCCGCTCGGGGAGCTCACGCGCAACCAGCCCGACGCCCTCCCCGAGGATCGCGCCGCGGGACAGGTGATGAACTACACCTCGGGCACCACGGGGCGCCCGAAGGGCGTGCGCCGCGGCCTCGCCCCGCTCGATCCCGACACGGTGGCGACGCTCTACACCGGGCTCCTGGCCATGTTCGGGATCGAGGCCGAGAAGGGCAACGTGCACCTGGTGGGCTCGCCGCTCTACCACACGGCGGTGCTCATGTTCGCCTCCTCCTCGCTCCACCACGGGCACGCGCTGGTGCTGATGGACCGCTGGTCGCCGGAGGACTGCCTGGAGCGGGTGGCGCGCTACCGCGTCACCACGACGCACATGGTGCCCACGCAGTTCCACCGCCTCCTGGCGCTCCCGGACGACGTGAAGGCGCGCCACGACGTCTCCTCCTGGACCCACGCGATCCACGCCGCGGCGCCCTGCCCGGTGGAGATCAAGCGCCGCATGCTCGAGTGGTGGGGACCGGTGATCTACGAGTACTACGCCGCCACCGAGGGCGGCGGCACCCTCGTCACCCCCGAGGAGTGGCTACGCAAGCCCGGCACCGTGGGCCGCGCCTGGCCCAGCGCCGAGATCCGCATCCTCGACGAGGAGGACAAGCCGTGCCCGCCCGGCACGCCGGGCACCGTCTACATGAAGCTCGGTCAGGCCGACTTCGAGTACTACAAGGACGCCGAGAAGACCAAGAAGAGCCGCCGCGAGGGCTTCTTCACCGTGGGCGACGTGGGCTACCTGGACGAGGACGGCTACCTCTTCCTGTGCGATCGCAAGTCCGACATGATCATCTCCGGGGGCGTCAACATCTACCCGGCGGAGATCGAGAGCGTGCTGCTCACGCACCCCAAGGTGGGCGACGTGGCGGTCTTCGGCATCCCGCACGCGGACTGGGGCGAGCAGGTGAAGGCGGTGGTGGAGCCGGCGCCCGGCGCCGCCGCGGGGCCGGCGCTGGCGGACGAGCTGCTCGGCTTCTGCGCCGACAAGCTGGCCAAGTACAAGACGCCGCGCTCCATCGACTTCACCGAGGAGATGCCGCGCGACCCCAACGGGAAGCTCTACAAGCGCAAGCTGCGCGATCCCTACTGGGAGGGTCGCGAGCGTCGCATCTGAGCCCGTCGCCCGCGCCGTCGGGTCCCGAGGGCGACGCCCAGCTCGGCGAGCGCGCCCTCGGCGGCGGCCTCCCAGCCGCGGTTCGCCGCCGGGCTGGCCGGGCTCGGGTGGGGGATGCGACCGACCCGGACCGGGAGGCCGTGAAGCGCCTCCCGTGCACGCTCCTCCGCGAAGCGGCCCACGCCGACGACGAGGCGCGGGGCCAGGATCTCCACCGTGGCGCGCAGCGCCGGGTCGCAGGCTGCGAAGAGCGCGCGCCGCTCGGCGGCGGGGAGCTTGTCGGGGGTGCGGTTGCGTCCGCTCGCCTCGAGGAAGAGCAGCGGGCAGTAGTTCGCCACGAAGAAGCGCGCGAAGAAGGCCTCCGGGGTCTCGAAGCGCGCCCG
>JBFGJV010000259.1:0-3927 GCA_041577015.1 Myxococcota bacterium | reverse complement strand
GGCGCTTGGCGGCGCTCCCGCAGAGGGCGTCCCGGAACTCGGCGTCGCCCGCGGCGGGCGGCTTCCACAGCGTGTAGAGGAGCTTCTCCACGGTGCTCAGCGGCGCTCGTGCCGGGCCTCGAGCTCGGCGAGGATGCGGTTGGCGAGGTCCTCGGCGGCGGCGCGCATGGGCGGCTCGAGCATGGCGTTCAGCATGGGCGCCATGGGGCCGGCGGGCTCCAGGCGCAGGCGAAAGGTGAGCCGCGCCAGGCCTCCAGCCGGGGCGGAGGTCGACTCCGCACGCCGCGGAGCGCCACGACCCCGGCGCAGGAAGAAGCGCGCCAGCGCCTCGAGCACCCGCTGGAAGACGTTGCGCCGCCGAGCGGGCGCGGGCTCGAGGGCGGCCTCCTCGCCTGCTCCCATGTGGAACGAGCCCTCGCCCGAGAGCGGCTCGTTGAGCCCGTCGAGGGTGAAGGTGACCCGCTCCGGCCCCCGCCACTCGGTCACCCGAACCCGGAACTTCACGGTGCGCGTCAGCACGCCCACATCGCCCTTGAGCGTCCAGACCGACTCGGTCTCGCTCTCCTTGGCGTGCTCCTGGTAGCCGGCCACGAAGGTGGCCCAGTTGTCCATGTCCTGGACGAAGTCCCACACCAGCTCGCCGGGGAGCCCACTCGTCGTGGTGTACGCGACCTCCGGCACGGCGTGTCAGCCTTGCTCGGCCGCGTGGCTCCCGGCCACGTAGCCCCAGGCGATGGCGCGCGCGTTCGAGGTGCCGCTCTGGTAGCCGCCGCCCAGATCCAGCAGTGCCGCCGAGTTGCCCACGGCATAGAGACCCGGGATCGGGTGGCCGCGCACGTGGACCACCTGCGCGTCGGCGTTCGTGCGCAGACCGTGGCTGTTGATGCCGACGCCCACCGGCACCAGGCGCAGGCCGTAGAAGGGCGGCCGCTCCACCGGCCCCACGCAGGGGTTCGGATAGCTGGGATCGCCGGTGAGCCGCACCGACCAGGGGTGCGAGCCCTTGCCGAAGTCGGGATCCTCGCCCCGGCGCGCGTGCTCGTTCCAGCGCGCGAGGGTGGCCTCCAGGCCGTCCGCGTCGATGCCGAGCTTCTCGGCCAGCGCCCGCGGCGTGTCGGCGCGCATCACGAACTCCTCCGGCAGCTCCTGGCCCGGCATGAACGAGCCGAGCGGATAGCGATCGCGGTAGCCCTGATCGAAGATCAAAAAGGGCGGGTGATTGGGGTGGGACTGGTGCTGGCCGTCCCAGGTCCTCACGCGCGGCTGGTAGTCCTTGTAGAAGCTCTCGTCGCAGAAGCGCTGGCCGGCCCGGTTCACCCAGATGGCGTGGGGGCAGCCGCACTCCCAGGAGGAGCGGTACAGGGGCTTCCCCTCGTGCTCCTCGCCGGGGATGTGATAGCCGTAGAACATCGCCAGGTTGGTGGGCGGCACGCAGGCCACCGCCGCCCCCACCTCGCCGGCCAGGGCGAAGTGATCGCCCTCCACGTAGGGCGGGCAGGCGGAGTTCCAGTCGGGCGCCTGCTCGTACTGACGGGCCAGCTCGCGGTGGTGGTCGTAGCCACCGATGGCCAGCACCACACCGCGGCGCGCGCGCACGAAGAGGTCGCGCCCGTCCTTCTCGGCGCGCACTCCCACCACCGTCCCGTCCTGGAAGACGAGCTCCCGCACGGGCGTCTCCGCGTGCGCCGGGATGTCGCGGTCCACCAGGGCCGCCTTCAGGAACCAGCCCATCATGCCCTGGCCCCAGGCGCGCTGGTCGCTGGCGATGCGCTGGCCCAGCAGCTCGTAGTTCCACTCGGTCACCTTGGCGAGTCCGCCCCAGGCGTAGAGCTCGTCGTGGCGCACGCCGAGGGGGAAGTGCGGGGTGAGGAAGGTCTTCGACTGCCAGGGTCCGAGCTGGGCGCCGTCGAAGAGCTCGACGCACAGATAGCGGCCCTCCGCCGCGGCCCCGGGCGCGTCGGGGTAGTAGTAGTCGGGCAGGTCGCGCACGGCGAGCCAGGGCACGCCCGCCTCCTTCTCGAAGTACTCCACCGCCGGCTTCAGCGTGGCGAGGAGCTTCGCCTGGAGCGCCGGGTCCGCGAAACCCGCCGCCAGGAACGCGAAGTACGCGCGACCCGCCTCGTCCGAGTCGGCGATGCCGAGCGCGCGCATCTTGTGATTGTTGGGGACGAAGACCTCGCCGCCGCCGTAGGCGCACACGCCGCCCAGCTTGGGGGCCTTCTCCAGCACGACGGCCTGCCGCCCGCGGTCGTGGGTGACCAGGGCCGCGCAGATCGCGCCGAGCCCCGAGCCCGCGCACACCACGTCCACCTCGAGATCCCAGCGCGCCGGGAGCCGCGCCATGGACGTCCTCCGTCGGATGATTCAGAACGGAACGTATAGTATCGTAATTCCATCCGTCGACCGAGGACCCGTGAGGCGCGCGAACGCTGCCAACAGCCAGACGGCCGGCCGGCCCCGTAGCGAGGAGGCGCACCAGGCGATCCTGGACGCCACCCTCGAGCTGCTGGCGGAGGTGGGCTACTCGGCCCTCACCGTTGAGGGCGTGGCCCAGCGCGCCGGCGTGGGCAAGGCCACCATCTACCGCCGCTGGCCGTCGAAGCTCCCGCTGGTGGTGGAGGCGTTTCGCCGGCTCCCGGGTCTCGAAGAGGTGGACACCGGCAACCTGGTGGACGACCTGAACAAGATGCTGCGCAGCTATCTCCAGCGTTTCGAGGCCACACCGCTGGCGGCCGTGCTCCCCAGCCTGGTGGGCGAGCGCGCCCACAACCCCGAGCTCTCGCAGCTCTTCGATCCCGTGGTGCGAGAGCGCCGGCGACCGCTGGTGCAGGTACTCGAGCGCGCGGTGGAGCGCGGCGAGCTTCCGGAAGACCTCGAGCTGGACCTGGCCGCCGACCTGATCGTCGGGCCGATGGCGGTGAGGCTCTTCTTCACGGGGGGCCGCCTGAGCCCCAGGATGGTGGGCCCCATGGTCGAGCTGGCCCTGCGCGGCATCGCGCGCCGGGTGGACTGAGCTCAGGGCAGCGCGAAGGCCATCAGGGCGTCGCCGGGCTCGGACCAGCCGTGGCCGCCCGCGGCCACCACCACGTACTGCCGCGCCTCGGGCCGGAGCCGGTAGGTCATCGGTGTGGCGTTCGCCGTGTAGGGGAGACGCGCACTCCAGATCTCGTCGCCGGTATCGGCGTCGAAGGCGCGCAGGTACTTGTCCGTGGTAGCGCCGACGAAGACGAGTCCGCCGGCGGTGACGATGGAGCCGCCCAGGTTCGGAGAGCCCTTCCTGCCCAGGAGCCACCAGATCGGAAAGGGTGCCTGGTCACGGGCGGTTCCCAGCGGCGATTCCCACAACACCGCGCCCGAGGCGAGGTCCACGGCCGTCAGCGTGCCCCAGGGCGGTGGCGTGCACGGCGCGCCGAAGGGCGAGAGCAGCGGGCCGCGCCGCAACCCATAGGGCGTGCCGTGCATCGGGTAGAGCTCCTCGGGGTAGACCACGGCGTCCTCGTCGAGCTTCTCGTACGCCTCGCGCGGCACGAGCTGGACCACGGCGGCGACGCGCGACTGGTTCACGTACAGGCGCCCGCGCTCGGGGTCGATGGCGACGCTGCCCCAGTTGGCGCCGCCCGCCGGCCCCGGATACTGGATCGAGCCCTCGAGCGAGGGCGGCGTGAAGATTCCCTCCGAGCGCAGTTCCGCGATCCGTCGGCGGCACGCACGCCGGTCGAAGGGCGTGAAGCCCCAGGCGTCCTCGGGGCTCAGCGTCGCGGGGTGGAGCGGCGCCGGATGGGTCGGGAAGGGCTGCGTCGGCGCGCTGCGCTCGCCCGCAACGTCGCTCAGGGGCACCGGCCGCTCCTCCACCGGGAAGAGCGGCTCGCCGGTCTCCCGATCCAGCAGGAACACGTGCCCCATCTTCGTGGCCTGGGCCAGCGCGGG
>JBFGJV010000258.1:0-3942 GCA_041577015.1 Myxococcota bacterium | reverse complement strand
TGCCGTCGACCCGCTGCAGCAGCCGCTGGCTCACGACGCCCTTCAGGTTGTCCGCCAGACGCAGCCGCACCTGGTGCTGGTCGTCCGCGGGAAAGACGCCGATCAGGCGTCCGACCGTCTTCGAGGCGTCGGTGGTGTGCACGGTGGAGAACACCACGTGACCAGTCTCGGCGGCCTTCAGGGCGATGTCGATGGTCTCCGCGTCGCGCATCTCGCCGACCAGGATCACGTCGGGGTCCTGGCGCAGCGCCGCGCGCAGGGCCAGGGTAAAGGTCCGGGTGTCGGGCCCCACCTCGCGCTGACTGAAGGACGAGCGCTGGTTCGCGTGCAGGAACTCGATGGGGTCCTCGATGGTGAGGATGTGTGCGGAGCGCGTCTGGTTGATGTGGTCGATCATGGCCGCGAGCGTCGAACTCTTGCCGGATCCGGTCGCGCCGGTGACGAGAACGAGGCCACGCTCCTCCTCGGCCAGCTTCCTCACCTGGGCCGGGATCTTGAGCGCCTCCAGCGACGGAATCTGGCCCGAGATCACGCGCAGGATGCAGCACAGGCTTCCCCGCTGGCGGTAGACGTTGACCCGGAAGCGGGCGACGCCCGCGATGGAGTACGAGGCGTCGTGCTCCTGGAGCTCGTCGATCCGATCCACCGCCGAGGGATCGCCGAGCAGGATCAGGGCGATGTCGCGGGTGTTCTCGACGCTGAGCGGCGGATGCTTGACGTTGCGGAGCACGCCGTCGATGCGGTAGGCGGGCGGATCCCCCGCCCGGAAGTGGAGGTCCGAGGCCCCGCTCTTCACCCCGTGCGCGAGGAGCTTGTCCAGGTGCAGCTTCTCCACGACCGTCCCGTTTCGGCCTGTCCGGGCGCTGACTTGAGCCGCCGGGACGTGTCACAATGACCCCCTTCGCGGAGGATTCGTGGTCGAGCGCGACGCTTTCGGACGGACCGGTCACCGGAGCTCGAGGGTCGTCTTCGGGGCGGCGGCGCTGGCGGTCATGCGCCAGGACCGCGCCGACCGCCTGCTCGAGCTCCTGCTCGAGCACGGCGTCAATCACATCGACACCGCGGCGAGCTACGGGGACTCCGAGCTCCGCATCGCCCCCTGGATGCGCCGGCACCGGGACGGCTTCTTCCTGGCCACCAAGACCGGCGAGCGCACCCGCCAGGGGGCGCGCGAGAGCCTGCACCGCTCCCTCGAGCGTCTGGGCGTGGAGTCGGTGGACCTCCTCCAGCTCCACAACCTGGTGGACGAGGCGGACTGGGAGCGAGCCCTGGGCCCGGGGGGCGCGCTGGAGGCCCTGGTGGAGGCGCGCGAGCAGGGGCTGGTCCGGTTCCTCGGCGTGACCGGACACGGGAGCCGCGTCGCGGCCATGCATCGGCGCAGTCTCGAGCGCTTCCCCTTCGACTCGGTGCTGCTGCCCTGCAACCACCCGATGCTGGCGCAGCCGCTCTACCGCGCCGACTTCGAGGGACTGGTGTCCACCTGCCGGGAGCGCGGCGTGGCGGTCCAGACCATCAAGGCCGTGGCACGCCGCCGCTGGACCGGGGAGGCCGCGCGCCGCTTCAGCTGGTACGAGCCGCTCCGCGAGCCCGAGGCGCTCCGACGCGCGGTCCACTTCGTGCTGGCGCGCCCCGGCCTCTTCCTGAACAGCTCGAGCGACGCCACGCTGCTTCCCGCCATCCTGGAGGCCGCCGGGCAGAAGCCCGAGGCCCCGGCGGAGGCCGTCCTGCGGGACGACGCCGTCCGCCTCGCCATGCGCCCGCTCTTCGAGCCGGGGCAGGACGCGATCTGAGCCGGCGCGCGGGCGTCAGCGGCTGGGGGCGAGCGGCGTCGGCTTGCCGAAGAGCCAGCCCTGCCCGAACGGGATCTCGAGGTGCCCCAGCGTCTCGAGCTCCTCGAGGCGGTCCAGGCCCTCCGCGATGATGCGCGCGCCGATGCGGCCGGCCACGGCATGGAGGGCGCTGAGCAGGGTCTGGCGGGCGGGGTCGCGGTCGATGTCGCTCACGAAGGCGCGATCCACCTTGATGAACTCCGGCGCCAGCTCCATCACCGCCTGCAGGCCGGCGTAGCCGGCGCCGGTGTCGTCCAAGGCGAACTGGAAGCCGAGCTTGCCGTACTCGTCACGCACCTCGCGGAACAGATCGAAGCTGTGGATCGACTCCTGCTCGGAGATCTCGAACACGAGGTCGCCCGGCTGCAGCCCGCTGCGCTCGAGCGTCCGGATCAGGGCCTCCGGCCGGAAGTTCGGATCGTGCATCGTGGTGGGGCGCACGTTCAGGAACAGCTTGGTGCCCTCCGGAAGATCCTCTGCCCCCGCCAGGCCGCTCTGACGGCACAGGCAGTCGAGCTCGAACACCAGGTTCTCCCGGGTGGCGGTCTCGAACAGCACGGCCGGGGAGTGGAAGGGGCTCCCCGCCGGACCGCGCGCCAGCGCCTCGTAGCCGAACACGGTCTTCGTCGTCACCTCGACGATCGGCTCGTAGACCGACGTCACCTCGCCCGCCAGGACCAGTCCCACGAACTCCTTGCGCTGCTGCGTGGCGGCGACGTGCGCCACCAGGCGAGCGTCCTCGCGCGCCTCGCGCAGGACGCTCCGGATCTGGGAGGCCGCGCCCAGATGCGGGTTGCGCATGCTCGCCGCGTAGCCGGAGCCGAAGATCGGAGCCTTGCGCAGGTAGGGATACACGGCCCGCTGGCCGCGCCGGTCCAGGGCCCGCTGGAGCTCGCGCCGGAAGCGTGGCAGCTCGGCACGATAGAAGGCGCCCTCGCCCGGCTGACGCAGCAGCAGGATCAGGATCTCGTGGCGCCCGGTCTCCCCTAAGGCGATCAGCTCCTCGGCGCCCAGGTGCTCGTGCACCACGTCCCGGGCCAGCTCGGCCAGCCCCGTCATGCAGCGGGAGACGGCTTCGTCGCCGAAGTCGCGTTCCACCACCGCGAGGGGCGAGGCATCGATGAGCACCACGCCCAGCATGCCGCTGCGCGAGAAGAGCTCGCCGACGGGTCCCAGCACCTCACCGAGGGGCGAGAAGCGCCCGGGCGCGCCCGACACGGGGCTCCGGGGAGTCGGCTGGCCGGTGTCCTCCACGTCCGTTGCATCGGAGGACCGCCGGGGGGGGTTGAGGGTGCGGCCAGACGGAGCTCAGACCTTGCGGTAGAGCTCGCCGCCCCCAGCCCGGAACTCGGCGCTCTTCTCCGCCATGCCCTGCTCCCGGGCGTAGTCGCGGATCTGCTGGGTGATCTCCATCGAGCAGAAGCGGGGTCCGCACATGGAGCAGAAGTGGGCCAGCTTGTGGGCCTCGGCCGGGAGCGTCTCGTCGTGCATGGAGCGCGCCGTCTCGGGATCGAGCGCCAGGTTGAACTGGTCCTCCCAGCGGAACTCGAAGCGTGCCTTGGAGAGGGCGTTGTCGCGCAGCTGGGCGCCGGGGTGCCCCTTGGCCAGGTCGGCGGCGTGGGCGGCGATCTTGTAGGCGACGACGCCCTGGCGGACGTCCTCCTTGTCCGGCAGGCCCAGGTGCTCCTTGGGCGTCACGTAGCAGAGCATGGCCGTCCCGAACCAGCCGATCATCGCCGCGCCGATGGCGGAGGTGATGTGGTCGTAGCCGGGAGCCACGTCCGTGGCCAGGGGGCCGAGCGTGTAGAAGGGCGCCTCGCCGCACCAGTCCAGCTGCTTCTGGACGTTCTCCTGCACCCGGTGCATGGGAACGTGCCCGGGGCCCTCGTTCATGACCTGGACGTCGAACTCCCAGGCGCGCCGGGTGAGCTCGCCCTGGGTGCGGAGCTCGGCGAACTGGGCCTCGTCGTTGGCGTCCTCGATGGAGCCGGGACGCAGCCCGTCTCCGATGGAGAAGGAGACGTCGTAGGCGGCCAGGATCTCGCAGATCTCCGGGAAGCGGGTGTAGAGGAAGCTCTCGGTGTGGTGAGCCAGGCACCACTTGGCCATGATG